>CACWHY010000007.1 GCA_902760805.1 Ruminococcus flavefaciens
GACCAGCTGAGAAGGTACTTTGCCTATCCCGGCGATAAGCCCTATGCTTCGGAGTTTATCGCTGTTTTGGTGGACCGCCTCCGCCAGCTGTATTTCGAGGATCTATAAAACAAAAACCGCCTATGAAAACTCATAGGCGGCCTTTTTTTATAGATACTATCTTATCGGTTATAGCAAAAAACATGACGATATCGCCAATTTCAGGATAGACAGGATGACTTATGTAAAAAGGCAGCGGAAATAAATATTGAGATTCATAAATAACAGGGAACAATATAACGAAATATCTTGCAAAACGGAATAAACTGTGCTATAATATGTTAGTAAGCTCTAACCAATTTTATGTAACATCAAAGTATCAGTGAATTACAGGGGGATAGCGATGAATATTTACGTTATAATTGGTGTGATCGGCATTATCAGCGGAATTCTCTGTGCTCAGGCAGATGTACCGCTTGCATGGTCTGGCAGGAAAGAGGATCCCCTTGACTCTAAGGCTGTAGGACGCATATCATTGTGGTGGCCTCAGGTTGATCAGCGGCATTTTGACAAGGCATTCTGGCTTTCCTGCATAGGTCAGCCGGGAACATACCTGACTACATGGTTCCTTGCTGAACTTATCTCCGACAAGAGTTCAGCGCTTGGAACATTACTGAAAATATGCACGTTCATCGGTGCATATACGGGACTTCTTTTCCATGCGGCAGCCTGTATAAAGCCCGTTGTTTATCGTGCCATAGCAAAAGAAGTTTCGGCTGAGACCGCTCAGAAAACAATGGATCAGATCGACAGATACCCGAAAATTCCGTCTGTGGTCAGCGGCATAGTGCTGTTTCTTGTGGAAACGGTTATCATGATAATTGCGATACTGACCGGCGCTCTCGAAGTTCCGAAGTGGTTCGTATTGCTGAATCCCGTCGGTGCTCTGCCCATACTGCTCATTGCAAGAAAGCTGAACATCAAAGTCGGCGGAGCAATGGGTATAGGCTTCACATTTTATGGAATCGTACTTATCGTAGCAGGTTTTGCCGCATTGATGTGAGCTCATAACGCATCAATAATCATCAGAAAAGATGTTACCTGCGTTATTATTCATAATATGAAAGGAGTAAATATGTATCTGGTTTTCTCAATTTTAGGACTTATCGGAGGACTGCTCTGCTGTGTGGGAGATGTGCTTTTTGACCTGAAAGGCAAGGGCAACGAAAAGCTGGGAACGTCAAAGAATATCGACAGCAATTGGGTGAAAATGGCTGATTGGAGATTTGGACTTTCCATAGCCTTTGCACTTGTCGGCGACGCGATGGTGGGACTTGGCTTTTATTCCATCGGAATGCAGATCGCCGAAACTCATTCGCTGCTGGGTTATCTGACCATAGGCTTTGGATATTTCGGCTCAATGGCAGGTATCTTCATTCATTCCTTTGTCTGCATACAGGCACTTATTTACAAGGGAGCACTGATAAACGGCCGCCTGCAAATTGCTGATGACATTCTTGAAAAGCTGTACAAGCAGATAATGCCGACGTTTGCAACAGGCTATATTTCGCTGTTAGTGCCGACAGTTCTGGTAATTATCGCCATTCTGAACGGTGCGCTTGATGTGCCGAAAATATGCGTGATTTTGAACCCGATAGTATTCCTGATAATTGGTATAACCTGCCGTAAAATAGATCCTGTGAAGTTTCAGGATCTCCCCGGTATCATCATGCCAAGCTTCGGACTTTCAATGTTCGGACTGATAGGGATACTCAACCTTATATGACAAAAGGAGCAGTAATAATGAGATTTGATAAACGTGACAAAGTTGTGAAAGCACCTGACGGCCTTGCAAGTCCGCTGTACAGGCTGACAAAAAAGGTCGTAAAGGCGATGAAAATAAAGGAAAGCCTTGTTGGAAAAAAGGAAGAAGTTCTTGCAAAGGCAGCGAAAATGAATGCGAAAAATCGCCATTTCTCCATGCCGACCGACAACAAGGCTCACTACACCGATCACATGATACATGGACAGTATCACTGCCTTGAGATCAACATTGAAAAGAAAAGGCGGAAGAATGCTGTACTGTTCGTCTTCGGCGGAGGAATGATACTTGGCTCTGACAGCGGAGATGTGGGACTTTCCGGAAAAATAGGCGTGATAACAGGTTCAGATGTGTGGTTCCCGTACTATCCCATGTGCCACGAACACGATATGCTGGAAAATGTAGAAATGGTATTTGAGTGCTATAAGAAGATGCTCAGATACTACAAGCCGGAAAACATCGTATTTCTGGGTTTTTCTTCCGGTGCAGCGCTTCTTCTCGACGTTATCACATACATAAACGAACTGAATGACGGCGGAGAAAGCTTCCCGATGCCCGGACTGCTGATACCGATCTCTCCGGGAAGCGTCCCTGTCACAGATGACGAGAAAGCTGCAATTGCAAGACTTGACAAAAGAGACATAATGATACCTGCGGAGTATATGTATACTGCCCGTGAGATCATGTGTCACGGCAGGGAAGTACCAGAAAAATACCTTGCAACCGCTCATGGTGATTTCAGAAATGCTCCCATGACGCACTTCTATTACGGAACAGCGGAGACTCTGTACGCCTTTGCTCCGAGCTATGCGGAGAGCTATCGGAAAGCAGGTGCAAAGTGCATTATCCATGTGGGTAAGGGAATGCACCACTGCTATGCTCTGCAATATTTTATTCCCGGCTGTAAACCGGCTTTTAATGAAGTTATGCAGTTGATCAGGGATCATTTCAGAAAAGGAGCAAAAATATGAGCTTTACAGACAATTTTGGAAATCCCAAAGGACTTCTTGGTCGATAGATGCTTGTCAGCATGGATAAGGAGCATCTGCATGACCAGATATACGGCAGAGCAGATCGCTGATATGCTGAAAGCAGCAGGATTTTTTGATATATCAATAAATAAAAAGGAAAACCTGTTTTTAGTAATGGGATATAAAAGATAAAGGAGTGTAAGCTATGAGTGCAAATTATAAGAACTGGGTACCGAACGGAATGATAACGGCATTGAGTGCAGGGACGGCGATCCTTGGCGCAGGAACAGCAGCACTGATGTGTGCAAAGATCACTCCGAACGTGAAAAAGGTGCTCGTCGGAACAGCAGGCACAGGCGCACTTGTCTGCGGTGCAATGGCAGCGTGGAGCGTTTATGCACACGGAAAGTTTTCTTATGACGGCAAGCGTCAGCTTTCAAAGGAGATCGTTGAAGGTACTGCTGAATATGTTACACTGCCCGAAGGCGGAATCGGGCTGGACGTCGGCTGCGGAAGCGGTGCGCTTACCATTGCCTGCGCTAAACGTAATCCGCATGGCAGAATGATAGGTATTGACCGCTGGGGCAAGGAGTATGCCTCATTCAGTCAGCAGCTCTGCGAAGACAATTCAGATGCAGAGGGCGTTCAGAACACGGAATTCTATCAGGGCGACGCCTGCAAGCTTGATTTCCCGGACGAATATTTCGATGCAGTTACAAGCAATTATGTATATCATAACATCACGGGAGTGAACAAGCAGGATCTGCTGCGAGAAACTCTCCGTGTACTGAAAAAGGGCGGAACATTTGCCATTCACGATATAATGTCAAAGTCACGCTATGGCAATATGCAGGAGTTTGTCAACGAACTGTATAATAATGGCTATGAAGTGGCTGAACTCATCAACACAACAGACGGAAGGTTTATGACAAAAGGGGAAGCAACTATCCTCGGGCTTAGCGGTTCATCATTGCTGGTAGGAAAGAAGTGAAAATATGCTGTGCCCGTTTGTAGACGGACTTATCTGGTCCGCATTATGGATGATATATATTTTTATTATATTGAAATTATTTCCGCACACGATGCTCCATGATTATCCAAAGGATATTCAGGAAGCATCGACTTTGAAAAAGCCTTCAAAAAAGCAGGAAAAAGCCTCAAAGCTTTTTGGTGCAGTCGGAGGACTTATAATATTCGGCGTCCTCATTTCTTTCGGATCGCTGCGGTTTCAAAGTGAGCCGACTTCTTTTATAAAGCTATTGTTATACATTTTTATTGTTGCCATGACATGGAATATAGTAGACCTGCTTGTTATGGACTGGCTGATAATTTGCCTGATAACTCCGAAATGGGTAGTGATAGAAGGAACAGATGGCTGCAAAGGCTATAGGGACTATTTCTTCCATTTTAAGGGGTTTCTAATAGGCTGTGTGTATACAACTATCATGGCACTGCTGTTTGCGGGGATAGATCATGCGTTGCTGCGTTTTATCATCTGGAGATAGGTGTAATTGAATGAGACAAAAAACAGAGAATTATTCAGAAATAAGCGTTGCTTTTAAATCGGAACGATACAGGATATGGGAAACGGCAGGATAAAAAAGCTGTTCACCGATGATATCGAACAGGTGGAAATGCTACTTGCACACGCAATTCCCGAGGGCATTTCAAACCTTGCAATGGCGGCGATAGCTATTATCTGTATGTTCTTTGCGGACTGGAAACTGGCACTTCTTTCGCTCTGTTCTCTGCCTATCGGAATGTTTGCAATGGGCATGATGTTCAAGGCTGGCATGGAGCGAATGAACGACTATTATGCGGCATCTGCAAAAATGAACGCAACCATTATCGAGTACATCAACGGCATGGAGGTAGTCAAGGTCTTCGGACGTGACGGCGAGTCCTATCAGCGGTACGAACCCTTGAATGGTACAAGATATGCTGGCCGTGGATGGCTCTGTACAGCGCTATCCTGCCTTGCGTGGCACTTGTGATGCTGCCTGTGGGAACACTGCTGGTCATCAACGGTAGTTCGACCTTAGCGGATCTTGTGCTGGTGTTCTGCCTTTCACTTTCTGTGGGAGTTCCCATACTGAAAGCGCTGAACTTCGCAGGCAAATTCCCACAGTTCAACTACAAGATAGACGAGATAGAAAAGGCTATGGACAATGAGCCTTTAAAAACTAATGATAATTCATTTATCGGTAATTCGAATATCGTTAAGTTTGAAGATGTTCACTTTGCCTACAAGGAACAGGAAGTTCTTCACGGTGTTTCACTGGAATTGCAGGAGGGCTCCCTTACTGCGCTTGTGGGAGAGTCGGGAAGCGGCAAATCCACACTTGCAAAGCTGTTGGTGCATTACTATGACATAAACAGCGGCAGGATAACTCTCGGCGGACAGGACATCACAGATATGAGCATCGAGGCTCTGAATGACCGCATTTCCTACGTTTCGCAGGAGCAGTTTCTGTTCAATACCACGCTGTATGAGAATATCCTCATGGGCGACCCGAAGGCTGCCCGTGAACAGGTGCTGGAGGCTGCGGAAAAAGCTCAGTGCAGGGAATTTCTTGAGCGTTTGCCTGACGGCATAGACACTATGGCAGGTGACGGAGGGAAGCAGCTTTCCGGCGGTGAGCGTCAGCGAATTTCACTTGCAAGAGCAAGCTGGACTATCGGAAATGAGGTGAGGGCATGATAGGAATGATAAGGCGTATTCTCGGCATTTCGGGGAAATACAAGGGAAGAATTTACGGTGCATTCGTGCTTTCATTCCTGAAAGGAATGCTGATGAAAGTGCCCATAATCGTTATGTACTTCATTGCGGCGGCATTCATCGACGGAAATATTTCAAAGCGAGCCTGCATTTATGCGGCGGTCGCACTTGTGGCAAGTGTTGGTGTGCAGGCGCTTTTCCAGTACCTTGCCGACCGTCTGCAAAGTGCGGCAGGATATATGATATTTGCGGATATGCGAATGAAGCTGGGCGAGCATCTCCGCCGCCTGCCTATGGGATTTTTCACTGAGGGGATTGGCATAATCAAGACTTACAACCTCCTTGGTGAGCGTTCAAAGGAACTTATCGACAGCTTTGACACAAACTGCCGTGTGAACCTCGGATTTGAGGAAGCACATATGCCGTGGAAAACCTCTGTGTACATAGTCTACGGTCTGGCAACTGCGGCTGTACTGGCTGTGTCGGCAGTGATGTACAGAAACGGGACTCTGCCGCTGAATTACTTCATCGGAATGCTGCTTTTCTTGTTTGATATGTTCGTTCCTATCCGCACATTCTACGATCAGGGAACAAGACTGACGGTCATGAATGCCTGCATGGACAGGATAGATGCGCTTTTTGCGGGGAACGAGCTTGACGACAGCGGTACTCAGACTCTTGCAGAGAATGATTCTCCTGAGATAGAATACAGAAACGTCACCTTTGCCTATGACAAAAAAGATGTACTTAAAGACGTTTCATTCAGTGCGGAAAAGGGGACAATGACTGCTCTTGTGGGACCGTCAGGCGGCGGTAAATCCACAATTGCAAGCCTTTTTGCCCGCTTCTGGGATATTCAGTCGGGAGCGATCCTTCTGCGTGGCACGGATATACGAAAACTTCCGCTTTCTGTGCTTATGGACAACATCAGCATGGTGTTCCAGAGGGTGTATCTGTTCCAGGATACGGTGTACAACAATATTGCACTTGGCCGTACTGACGCAAGCCGTGAGGAGGTCATAGAGGCAGCTAAAAAAGCAAGGTGCTACGACTTTATCACGGAATTGCCTGACGGTTTTGACACTGTTATCGGTGAAGGCGGAGCGTCACTTTCAGGCGGTCAGGCGCAGAGACTTTCAATTGCAAGGTGCATACTGAAAGATTCTCCTATCGTCATTCTTGACGAAGCTACCGCAAGTGTGGACGCTGACAATGAAAGCTATATCCAGCAGGCTATCTCCGAACTGTGCAAGGGAAAAACTCTCCTTGTTATCGCCCACAGGCTTAACACTATCGCTCACGCTGACAGGATAATGGTGGTAAAAGACGGTCAGATAGCGGAATCGGGTGACCACAGCAGTCTCATGGCTAAGGATGGCATATATCGTTCAATGGTGACTAAACGAGCAGTCAGCACAGGCTGGAGGAATTAGACTGCGAGCGCTCAGTGCGAAATACAGACGATCACTGAGATCCTGTCAAGCACAGCATCTGTCTTGAGATCATCGAAATAGTCATCATCGTACCAAGGACGGCGTTCGTGTATCTTGCCTTTGATGAAGAATATCAGTTCAACAGAGAAAAGGATAAGGAGAATGATACCGATGAGCTTCAATATTTTATGACCCGCTTCGTTTCAGTTTTCATTTTTGACTTCTCCTCAATATATTTTATCAAGCAGCTCCAGTCCGTAGGTCTTTACATCGCCGTTCACTGCATCAATTATCCATTCACCGACACTCCTGTCGTTTCCGAGCTTGTCAAACACATTCGCAGAGATGATCGTATGCTGGGTATTATGGGTATCTGCATCTTCTCCGCAGCTCCAGATATAAATGCCTACATCGGGGATATTCGTCTGCAAGCCGTTCACCATCTCTTTCAGATCACGCTGGAAGTTATCGCCAAGCTCTTTGGTCTTATCCATTTTTCCGCTGTCGATATAGGACTGATACTGCATCAGCGTATCATCACGGTAGGAGCAATCAAAGAGTATTTTCACGCTGTCACCACGCTTTTCGTGGAGTGCGGTCAGACTGTCGAGAACAAGGTTATTTGTGGTCAGTCTGTCTGATATTTCAGTAGGAGCTTTCCACAGATCCACAGCCGTTTCGTGCCAGCCGTCATAAAGGAGGAGCGAGCTGTCAACGCAGACGGTCACATTTTCAGCGCTGGGAAAACGGTCGATCACATCGTCAGCAAGCAAGGAGGTCGCAAATCCGCCTGCCGAAAAGCCCGTTACAAGCAGCGTGTCAGGCTCTCCGATATACTGCCTGACCTGTTCCACATAAGCGGAGTAATTGCTGTATCCTGTGTGATACACAGTCTTTTTGCCCTCGTATGTTCCAGTACCTGCGTGAAAATCGCCCGTCGCATAGGGGATCACGATAAAGCTCCAGTCCTTGAACGGATTATCCTCCGCCGTGCTGCCGATACCGCCCTGTGCGACAAAGTCCTGTGCTGTCATATTGGTCGCATAGAACTCTTTGCCACCTTCGGAAGTCTCAGGAGTGATGCTCACACCGCCGCCGAAGAAATACACGACCACCTTGTTTTCCGTACCCTTGCGGAAGATACCGTGCCATTCGCTGCCGTCCGAGGACTTTGCGCCGTCCACCTCGACCTCATACCACTTGCCAATCTCAGGCTCACCCTTGAGCTTCGGAAATGTTTTGAGAAATGTCAGCTTCAGAAGAATAAAAATGCCTATTGCGATCACTAAAATGATAATTCCGATGATGACAAGCACCTTTTTCAGTCTGCTTTTCGGTTTTACGTTCTCCATGACAACTCCTCCTTGATCTCACGGCTTGACAAAACCGCTTTTCTATGATACTATAATATCATAAAGCGGCCGCAAAGTCAATAAGATCGGGAAAATGATACTATTTGGCGAAAAAGTATCATCAGTCAGAAAGGAAAAGTGGAAAATGTCAGAATATGTGACCTCAGCCTACGGCGAAGCGCTGTTCAAGCTGATGAAAAAGAAGAATATCGAAAAGATAACCGTGGACGAGCTGTGCGAGGAAGGCGGCATCGGCAGAGCGACCTATTTTCGCAATTTCAAGTCAAAGGACGAGATCATCACCGCTTACATCATCATGAAGTGGCGTGAATACGAGCGTGAACACAGGTTAAAGGAGCATCAGCTAAACGATACCTACCGTGTCAGGCGGTACTTTGATTTCTGCTATTCGCTTCGGAAGAAGAACGACCTTATCATCGGACAGGGGCATCATGGAGCGATCTTGTCCGCTTACGAGGTCATCATGACCGACAGCGACACCGGGCAGTCCTCGGACACCTATGAAAGCTACTACCTTGCCTACGGACTTTTCGGCATCTTTATGAAATGGGCAAGGAACGGTTATGCCGAGTCGGTGCAGGAGATGACGCAGATCGTGGTGGAGCGGATATTTGCAGGAAATATGGAATAAATGAAGCCCTGAGAAATGCTTGAGCAGATCTCAGGGCTTCTTCCTTTATGGCAGGAATCTTTCTTCATAACGCACAATCATTTTTATATCCCGCCGCAGTTTATATATCTGTTATGCCAAAAATCATCGTATTTCCGCTGGAACAGCTTGACAAAGCCACATGAAAATGATACAATTGGTTTGTTAGCAGATACTTACTACGTGGCAGGAAGCATTCCATCCGATGTCAGCAGCACAGACTATGCCCCGGAGAGGGGCTTGGCAAAGCCTTTTGGATGTGCCGTAATGCGATTATTAGTTGAGTACCTGCTCAACTGTTAAACAACAAGGAGGACAATATGAGTGAAGCAGAAAGATTGTTTTTAGAGGTGCGGGGACTCAAAAAGAGCTTCGGCAGCGGCGATACACGGCAGGATGTTCTGCGCGGACTGGATTTCTCCGTCAGCAAGGGTGAATTCTGCGTCCTTCTGGGACCGTCCGGCTCCGGCAAATCAACACTGCTGAATATCCTCGGCGGCATTGACAGCGCCGATGCAGGCGAGATCCTCATCAACGGCGACAAGCTGGAGGACATGAACGAGAAAAGCCTCACCCGCTACCGCCGCAAGCATCTCGGCTATGTGTTCCAGTCGTATAACCTCATCCCGAATCTCAATGTCAAGGAGAATATCGAGACCGGTGCGTATCTTTCCGATCAGCCGCTCGATATCGACGAGCTTCTGAAAACGCTGGGTCTGTTTGAGCATCGCTATAAGCTGCCGAATCAGCTTTCCGGCGGACAGCAGCAGCGGGTCTCGATCGGCCGCGCGATCGTCAAAAATCCGGATATTCTGCTTTGCGATGAGCCGACCGGCGCACTGGATTACACCACATCCAAAGAGATCCTTCAGCTGATCGAGGAGGTCAACCGAAAGTACAGCAATACGATCATCATGGTGACGCATAATGAAGCAATCCGGCTCATGGCAGATCATGTCATCAAGCTGCGGGACGGAAAGATCCGCCACGATGACCGCATCACTAAAAAGATCTCCGCCGCTGAACTGGAATGGTAAGGGGGGCGGATCATGGAAACGGGAAAACGGCCGAAGAATCCGCTGCATAAGCGTGTCTGGCGTGATCTGCTCCGCGACTGGAAACGCTATCTGATGATCTTTCTGATGCTGGTCGTGACGATCGGTTTTGTCTCAGGTATGTTTGTCGCAAATCACAGCATGATGTCCTCGCTGAACGAAAATGCGACGAAATTCCATCGCGAGGACGGACATTTTGAGCTATCGCGCATTGCGGAGCCGGAGATCATTTCGGCGATCGAATCCGGCAAGAAGGCTGATATGGTCAGCATTTTCCGCAGCCGTGCTTATGACGAAGCAGAGGACGAGATCGAAAAGGCAGTGCGGGATGCGATAGAAGAAAAAGTCCGTGAACAGGTCAAATCCGGGATCACGGAAACAGTCACGGAGACCGTAGATCAGCAGATCAGGATCTCCGGCGAAAAGCTGCCTGACGAAATGCGGCAGACGATGCTTGATGAAGCGCTGCGAACCGCAATGGACGAGAACTATGAAGATGCGGTGCAGGAGGCGCTGGAGCAGGCATGGGACTCCGAAGAATATAAGGATGCGCTCAGTGAAGCGACCGACGAAGCGCATAAGGAGATCGACGAAAAGATCGACGAGGAATATACAGAGATCGCTCAGCGCTATGAGCTGGATCAGAGCTTCGATCCCGTGCCGGTCAATGTATATGAACTGTTTTATAAAAATGCCGATGAGCATATCGCCGAAAAGGATCCATATAAAGGCAAGATCCGCGTATACAGCGAACGCAGTGAGGTCGATCTCTACGATCTGCTTTCCGGCAGAGCGCCGGAGAATGAACACGAGATCATCATTGACCGAATGCACGCAGACAATGCCGGCATCAGAATAGGCGATACCGTAAAGGCAGGCAGTACGGAATTTGAGGTCGTCGGGCTTGCATCATTTACCGATTACATCACGCTTTATGAGAACAATACTGACACCATGTTTGATGCGCTGACCTTCGATGTCGGTATGGTGACGGACGAGGGCTTTGAACGGATCAGCACTTCTCTGCACGCAAATTACGCATTCACATATAAGGAGAAGCCCGCAGATGTATCCGCAGAAAAAACGCTTTCCGATCACTTCCTGAAAGCACTCATCACACAGACTGCTGTATCCGAAAAGACCCTGGAGATCAAGGATTATGTTCCGGCGTATGCAAACAATGCGATCAACTTCGCAGCGGATGACCTGGGCTCGGATATGGCAATGGGCGGCGTGCTGCTCTATATTCTGACGGCGGTCCTGGCGTTCATCTTTGCGGTCAGCATCAGCAGTATGCTCGAAAAGGAAGCCTCCGTCATCGGAACGCTCCGTGCCTCCGGCTATACAAAAGGAGAACTGCTGCGCTATTATATGAGTGCGCCGCTGCTGGTCGTGATCCTTGCAGCGATCGTCGGCAATGTGCTGGGCTACACCGTTTTCAAGGAAGTCATCGTCGGGATGTACTACAACAGCTACAGCTTGCCGTCCTACGAAACGCTCTGGACACCGGAGGCATTCATCCGCACGACGGTCGTTCCGTTTGTGCTGATGCTGCTCATCAATTTCATTGTGATCGTTCGGAAGCTGCGGCTCTCCCCGCTGCGCTTCCTGCGGCATGATCTCAAAAAGACGCACCGCAAGAAAGCGATCCGCCTGCCGCGCTGGAGCTTCTTCCGGCGGTTCCGGCTGCGTGTATTTTTGCAGAATCTCCCGAATTATCTGATGCTGTTTATCGGTATCACATTTGTCATGCTGCTGCTTTCGATGGCAGTCGGAATGCCCTCGACGCTCTCTTACTATCAGGAGCGGATGCCGGATATGATGTTCGCCAAGGAACAGGTCATCCTGTCGGACTATCTGGATGAGGACGGCGGGATCATCAAGACAAAAGCGGACAGCGCAGAGCCGTTCTCGATCAGCTCACTCGAATACCGCACCGAAAAATACAATGAGGAGATCTCGGTCTACGGCATTGTGGAAAACAGCAGATACATTGATATCACAGTGCCGGAGCATGACGATGAAATGTGGATCTCAACAGCATTTTCCGCCAAGTATCATCTGAATACCGGCGACAGCTTCACGCTCTCCGAGAAATACGAAAACAAGCAGTATACATGGAAAGTCGCGGGTGTTTATACCTATGATGCAGCGCTCGCAGTGTTCATGCCAAACGACCGATTCAATGAGATCTTTGAACGGGATGCAGAGGCATTCAGCGGCTATCTTTCAGATGAAACGATCACCGATATTGATGAAAAGAGCATTGTCAAGCGCATCACTGCGGATGATATGGTGAAGATCGCAAAACAGCTCGATCACTCGATGGGCAGCTATATGCTGTATTTCCAGTATGTCTGCATGATCGTTGCCGCGATCATCCTCTATCTGCTGACGAAGATCATTATTGAGAAAAATGAGCGTCCGATCGCAATGGTCAAGATCCTCGGCTATGAAGACGGCGAGATCTCGCGGCTGTATCTTATCACAACAGCGGTCGTTGTCATCATTTCAGAGTTTGCAGCAATGGCACTCGGCTATCTGCTGATGAAGATCTTCTGGGGCATCATGATGCGCACACTCGGCGGATATTTCGCATTCATCATGAAGCCGGAGGGCTTTATCAGGGAATTTGTACTTGTCACTGCCGCATATCTCGTCATCACTGTTTTCGATTTCATCCGCATCAAGCATATTCCGAAGGTGCTTGCGCTGAAAAATGCGGAGTAACATCGGTGAGTGTCCGACCGTGTATTTATCATTCGCATAATGACGGTTGGCTTACAGCGAAGTGATCCTTCCATATCCCTTAACTGCATAACATCAATAGCATAAAGAGCATATACAAGGGTGATCTCACGCTTGCATATGCTCTTATTTTATCAAATTTGGCTCTGTTTATTATTGGGGCTGCTCGATGGCTGTTTGACATTGGTATCCTGAAGCCCTCTATCCCCATAGGATGAAGGAGAATGACTGTTTGAGCTGTCTCATTTCCGTGTTTGTGAATGTACATATTTTCCTCCTCATTCCGGCTTTCTTACAACGCAGTGCAGGCGGCAGAAGCCACGTTTCTCAAAGGACTCCATGTGAAGTCCTGCATTTCTACTCAGCTCCCTGATGTCCTCTCTGCCGTATATCCGCACATCGCCCTTTCCGATAAGGTGGGCAAGGGGCATCTCGATCGTGTTGCAGAACCAGCGCACTGCTGCTGAATTCATGGTCATATCACGAAGCACAAGTCTTCCGCCGGGACGGAGCACACGGCTCACGCTGTTAAAAAAGTCATGTGGGTTTGGGTAATGGTGGAAGCTCTCACAGCAGATCACCACATCGAATGAATTTGCCTCAAAGGGAAGATTTTCGCAGTCTCCCACCACAAGCTCCACATTTTTCAAAGCCTTTCGCTTGGCGACCTCTATCATTTTCGGTGTCAGATCAATTCCCGTGTAATGCTTCTCCGGATACTTTTCGTGGAGCAGAGTCAGCATAGGACCCGTTCCGCAGCCGCAGTCCAGAAGATCGTTGAAGGGCTCCTTTTCAAGCTCCGCAAGCACATCGGGATAGTCCTTTTTGCACATATTGTAGACTCCGGCATTGTCCGATTCATAGATCTCCGCCGCCTTTGTGAACTCGCTCATGGTCAGGTCTTTGTATTCTTTTGCAGTCATATCAACACTCCTCATATCATTAGCTTTTATGTTAGTTTCCACTAACTATATTATAGCACATTTTATTTCGTTTTGCAAGACTTTTCGTTATATTGTGCCCTGTTATTTATGAACCTCAATAATTATTTCCGCTGTCTTTTTACATTATTCATCCTGTCTATCCTGAAATTGGCTATATCGTCATGTTTTTGCTATGGGGCTTGAAAACGGTTATGATACGGTCGTCGGCGGAGCAGGCGGACATCTTTCAGACGATATGGCTCTTTCAGGCGGACAGAAACAGCGTGTCGCCATTGCCTCAGCAATAGCGGCAGCTTTCGGATCCGGGCAGTTCGGTGCTTGTTTCGACTCATGATCCCAGATCCATAGAACAGTGATGTGATCATACGCTCAGGATAAAGAAAGGCGGGGAGGCTTCGTTTAAGTAGCGGAGTACGGATACCTTGTATCATCAGGTGGTATGCTGTGCTATATATTTCACATTCAGTGTCAGGAAGCTCAATGAGAAATAAACCAATACAAAAATAATCAGAGAAAGCCGTTCATTCTTGGACGGTTTTTTTGTGAGAAAGACTTGAAAAAGCTGTTAGCATATGCTATAATATAAACGGGAGTTAGCAGTCGCTAACCATAAGTTAGGAGGAAAAATAATGTCAGCAGTTGAGTTTATTGATGTTGTTAAAATATACGGTAAAGGCGAGGGCAAGCAGGTCGCAGTCGATCATGTGAGCTTTACCATTGAAAAGGGAGAGTTCGTGGTCATACTGGGGCAATCTGGTGCAGGAAAGTCAACTGTTCTGAATATGCTTGGCGGTATGGATGTTCCAACAGAGGGAAAGGTCATTGTTGACGGCAGAGAAATATCTTCCTACAATGACAAACAGCTTTCGGAGTACCGTGCTGATACTATCGGGTTTATATTTCAGTTCTACAATCTTCTTCCCGGATTGACTGCGTATGAAAATGTCGCACTTGTCAAGGATATCAAGAGATCTGCTCTCAGTCCCGATGAGATGCTTGAACGTGTGGGACTTGCCGACCAGAAAAACAAGTTCCCTACACAGATGTCAGGCGGACAGCAGCAGAGGGTGTCAATTGCGAGAGCACTTGCCAAAGATCCGAAGATGATCCTCGGCGATGAGCCTACAGGTGCGCTGGATTCAGAAACGGGAAAGCTGGTCATCGATATGCTGCAAAAGCTGTCAACAGAACACGGAAATACGGTCATTCTCGTTACCCATAATGCAGATATCGCAAAGTGTGCTAACCGTATCATTCACATGAGGAACGGCAAGATCAAGTCGATCAAGACCAATGATAAGCCTATGTCAGTGAATGACATCGAATGGTGAGGTGACGGCGATGCTCAAACGTAAAATGCTGCGTGACATCAAAGCCAACTTTGCGCAGTTCTTTTCCATCATGCTTTTGTCCCTGATCGCCATGTGGTGCTATACGGGATTTCAGGCGAATGTCATCGGCGGCAACAAGGCGAGAGCCGATTTCGAGAGTAACTCAAACTTCGCTGACGGCTGGATATACGGTGCAGACTTCAGTGAGGAACAGGCAACGAAAATTGCGGATATAAGCGGTATGAAAGATGTTCAGCTCCGCACCGAGATCCTAGGAAAAGCCGATGAAAAATACAATACAGCGGAGATGTACTGCTATTTTCAGAACAACACAGATGTCACGATCCCGAGGACTGTTGAAGGTGCAGACTTTGATGCAAACGACGAAAATGGCTTGTGGCTGTTCAGCAGATTTGCCGAGACATGGGGCATAAAAGTTGGTGACAAATTCACTGTTCATGTAATGGGACTGGACATTGAAAAAGAGGTCAAGGGACTTATCGTCACACCCGAATATGAATTCGCCTGTGCTTCAACTGATACGGATTCTGATTTTCATAACATCGGATTTGCCTATTTATCGCCAAAAGTTCTGCCGGAAGAAATGCGTATCAATAATGAGATGATATTCACCTGCGACGGAAAAGCACTCAGCTATGAGGACGAGATCGCAAAGGCACTTGATGACAACTACGCATATCTTGCCGACCGAAACAGTATCCGTGGGTGGTATCAGCTTTCGGACGAACTTGCACAGCATGACAGCTTTTCGTACATATTCTCTTTCGTGTTTGTATCGATCGCGCTGCTTGTTATCATGACTACAATGAAGCGAATGATCGCTCAGCAGAGGACGCAGATAGGCACGCTCAACGCTCTGGGTATGAAAAAGCGAAAGATCCTGTTTCACTATCTCAGCTACAGCTTTGTGCTTTCGGTGATCGGCTGTGCTTTGGGTAATATTCTTGGTGTGCTGACATTCGGCAGGCTTATGGTCAATATGTTCAGCCAGTTCTATACCGTTCCGAACTGGCAGCCGGGATTTAGCTACAAAAGTATCATTGTTGCGGCAGTTCTTGTTCTGATATGCACGGGAACTTCATATTTCAGCTGCAAGCAGATACTGAAGATACACCCGTCTGAGGCGCTCAGACCTGCGGCTGCGAAAACTGCGAGACCTTGTATTTTTGAGAAACTTCCTTTCTGGAACAAGCTGAGTTTCAATGCAAGATACAATCTGCGTGACATCTCACGCTCGAAAATGCGTGCATTTATGGGCATTTTCGGCACCTGCATGGGTATGATGATAATGGAGCTTGGGCTTGGCGCATATGATACGGTGGATCATGTCCGTGACTGGTATTTTCACGATATACAGAACTATGAGTATCAGGTCATTCTCAATGACAGCTGTACTCCCGAACAGGCTGAGGAGCTGAAGATCGAGACTGACGGTGAGCTTATCGCCATGGAGGCGGTGTCCATTGCCGCAAAGGACCACCCGACTTCCGACGGTATCATAAGCTGCAAGCTGGCAGTCACCGAAGGAGAACAGCTTTACTGCGTTTCCGATACAGAACTAAATACAACGCCTATCCCGAAAGGCACAGTCGCACTCACCATGAAACAGGCGAAAAAGCTGGGACTGTCCGTGGGCGATAAGGTGTACTGGAAAACTGCAACAGGCAGCAAATGGAATGAGAGCAAGATCGGACTTATCTCACGCCACCCGAATATAACAGGATCAACAATGCTCCGTGAAGATTACGAAGCTGCCGGAATGGAGTTCCGTCCTGTTATGCTCGTTTCAAAAAATGACTGCGAAAATGTTGCAGATAATGAGTGTGTTTCCGCAGTTCACAGCATGAAAGACCTGGTGGCGGCTTTTGACAAAATGATGGAGATCATGGATCTGCTCGTATATTTCATGGTCATATTCTCCGTTCTGCTTATAGTCATAGTTCTCTATAATTCGGGAAATCTGTCATTCAACGAACGTGAGAAGGAGTTTGCAACACTGAAAGTTCTCGGTTTCAAGAGCAGTGCCATACGCAAACTTCTCTCCACGCAGAATTTATGGCTGTCCATGATCGGTGTTATATGCGGAATTCCCCTCGGACGTGTTCCGTTACAGGCTATGATGGACTCAAACGGTGATGCCGTAGACTGGCCATGCTATATTGCACCCACAACATTCATGATCTCGGCGATATTTGTAATGACAGTATCCGTCCTTGTCAGCTTCCTGTTCTCACGCAGGATAAAGAGGATAGACATGGTTGAAGTGCTGAAAGGCATGGAATAAAAATGAAAAAGGCAAGGTGTCAGAATGAAACAGACAAGACCTAAGTGTGATGCAGCAGAAGCAACGTATACTGAGCGACAGCTTGCCGAAAATACATTTTCCTTTTGTATGGAGCATAAACAGGAGCATTTTACGATCTTGTTCCTTGCAGCCCGTGCAGGTGTTTCTCCTACAAAGCTCAAGCAGGTATACCGCTGTGTTTACGGCACCCCATTATTTGCGCATATCCGCAGAGAGAAGATGCTTTTTGCTGCCCAAAGGTTAGCTAGCTCTAACGACAAGATCATTGATATCGCCGAAGCCTGCGGTTATGACAATGCGAGCAAATTTTCTGCGGCATTTCGCAGCGCCCTGGGCTGTACGCCCACAGAATACCGCCGCCGTGTCCGTTTGGAGTAGAAAGCGCATCATTACTATGCTATAATGAAACAAATGGAGTGAAAGCTCCGGAATAAAAAAGAGGTGATCTGTATGAGCCGTTTACCTTGGGCAAAGCTCGGTTTGTTTGCAGGCGGTGTACTGTTTGGTACAGCAGGGATCAAGATCCTGAGCAGCAAGGATGCGAAAAAGTGCTATACAAATGCGACCGCAGCCGTTCTTCGTGCAAAGGACTGCGTGATGGAAACCGTCACAACTGTGCGTGAAAACTGCGATGATATTCTCAGCGATGCAAAGGACATCAATGCAGAACGTGCTGCTGCCGATGAAGAAGCTGTCATTGCGGATGCAGCTGAAACTGTCATTGAAGATGCTGCTCCGGAGTCAGCAGAAGAATAACCAGATGCAGACCGCTCCGGCGGTCTGTTTTATTGTGAGGTGTTGGAAATGAAATGTAAGATCCTGCATGAATCAAAAGGACGTATCCGTGTTCGTTTCTGCCAGAAGTTCATGACGCTGCATCAGGCGGATATGGCGGAATATGCGCTGTCTTCGGTCAGCGGCATCACCAAAGTTCAGGTGTTTGACCGCACCTGCGATGTGATCCTTTATTACCGCTGTGACAGGAAAACAGTGCTGTCTGCACTCGCACATTTTCGGTACAATGAGGAAACGGAAGCGCTTGTTCCGGCACAGACAGGCAGGGCGCTGAATCGGGAATACGAAGAAAAGCTGACATCTGCGGTCATGCGGCGTTTCCTCCACAAATTCCTGCTGCCGCTGCCCTTCCGCCGTCTGTTTTCTTTTTTTACAGCGCTGAAATATCTCCGAAGAGGGCTGAAATGCTTGATGCACGGCAGACTTGAGGTCGAAGTGCTTGATGCAGTTGCGATCACGGTCTCGATGCTTCGCAGCGATCTCAATACCGCCGGAAGCGTGATGTTCCTGCTGAAGATCGGTGATATTCTCGATGAATGGACGCACAAGAGATCGGTCGATGAGCTTGCAAGGACCATGTCGCTCGGCATAGAACAGGTCTGGAAGAAGACGGAGGACGGACAGGAACTGCTTGTTCCCGTCACGCAGATCCAGAAGGATGACTGCGTTATCGTGCGCACCGGCTCGATGATCCCACTAGACGGAAAGGTGATCGCAGGCGATGCGATGATCAATCAGGCATCTATGACAGGAGAATCTGTGCCTGTTCACAGATATGAGGGCGCATATGTCTACGCAGGAACTGTTGTCGAGGACGGCGAATGCACGGTACAGGTCGAGAATACCGCAGGCAGCGGACGGTATGACCGCATCGTGAAAATGATCGAAGAATCACAGCAGATGAGATCATCGGCAGAGAGCAAGGCGGCTCATCTTGCGGATAAACTCGTGCCGTGGTGCTTAGGCGGCACATTGCTGACCTGGCTGCTGACACGCAATGCAACAAAAGCAGTGTCGATCCTGATGGTGGATTTCTCCTGCGCATTGAAGCTCGCTATGCCGATCTCAGTGCTGTCAGCAATGCGGCAGTGCGCCGGATCGGGCATTACGGTCAAGGGCGGCAAATTTCTCGAAGCGGTCGCCGACGCAGATACGGTCGTATTTGACAAGACCGGTACGCTGACACATTCACAGCCCCGTGTGGCAAAGATCATCACGTTCGGCGGCCGTGATGAAGCGGAGATGCTGCGGCTTGCTGCGTGTTTAGAGGAGCATTATCCGCATTCGATCGCAAATGCGGTCGTTGCAGAGGCGGCGCAGCGTGGCCTTCTCCATGAGGAACGCCATTCCAAGGTGGAATATGTGGTCGCACACGGGATCTCCAGCATGATCGACGGCGAACGTGTCGTTATCGGCAGTCATCATTTTGTGGTGGAAGACGAAGCCTGCAAAGCCCCTGACGAGCCGATTTTCCGTCATCTGCCGAAGGAGTATTCTCATCTGTACCTTGCGATCGGCGGCGAGATCGCAGCTGTGATATGTATTGAAGATCCGCTGCGTGAGGAAGCAAAAACGGTCATCGAAACGCTGCACGGACTGGGGCTTTCCAATATTGTGATGATGACAGGCGACAACGAAAGGACCGCAAGATCTGTTGCGGAAAAGGTCGGTGTCGATACATATTATTCTGAGGTACTGCCGGAGGATAAGGCAGTATTCATTCGCAAAGAGCATGAAGCCGGACGGCGTGTCATCATGATCGGCGACGGTGTGAACGATTCTCCTGCACTCAGTGAATCTGATGCTGGGATCGCGATCAGCACCGGTGCGGCTATTGCAAGAGAGATCGCAGATATTACGATCTCCGCAAATGATCTGTATGCACTGATCTCGCTGAAAAAGCTCAGTGATGCGCTGATGAAGCGGATACACCGAAACTACCGCACGATCATTGGTTTTAATACGGGACTGATCCTCCTTGGTGCTGCCGGTATCCTGCCGCCTGCGACATCTGCTCTGCTGCATAATGCTTCGACATTGGCGATAGGTCTGAAAAGTATGACCGATCTTACGGTATAAAAGGTAAGCAATAAATGTCTGTACACAATAAAAACGGTGCTATGAGGGAACTCGCAGCACCGCCTTTTTTTACTCTATCAATGATATATCCTGAGAAAGATCCACGGTGCGAAGCATTGTTATCTGATTGACTTTTTCGGCGCTCAGATGTATAATGATTACAGAAAATACTTGTCAGAATGTGAGCTGAGTTATCATGAAAACTATGCGTGAAGAAGTATTCGGATATATGCAAAAGAAGTACAAAGCAAAACCGGAATATCTGTGGGCAAGATTTCCTGAATATGCTGTCTTTCGCCACGCTGATGATCAGAAATGGTTTGGGATCGTGATGAACATATCCTATGATAAGATCAACAGGGATAAAAGCGGTATGGTGGACGTACTGAATGTCAAGCTCGATGACATTCTCCTGCGTGACTTACTGGTACAGCAGGACGGTTACTATGTGGGCTATCATATCAGCCGTGGAAACTGGATCTCTATCGTCCTGGACGGCACAGTTCCATTTGATGCGATCACAAATCTGATAGATGTGAGCTATAACGTGACGGCTTCTAAAAAGACGAAGCAAAAAATAAGGCCGCCAAAGGAGTGGCTGATACCCTCAAACCCGAAATACTATGACATCGTTCACGCCTTTGATAATGCTGATGTGATCGACTGGAAGCAGGGCGCAGGGATCAAGAAAAATGACACTGTTTTTCTGTATGTCGGCGCACCTGTGTCGGCTATTCTTTACCGGTGCAAGGTCACAGAAGTAGATATACCTTACGATTATCATTCATCCGGGCTTACGATCACCAAGCTGATGAAGATCAAACTGATAAAAAGATACAAGCCTGAGCAGTTTACATTTGAACGGTTAAAAACAGAGTATGGCATTTTTGCTGTCAGAGGTCCGAGAGGAGTTCCGAATAGCCTGAGTGCTGCGCTGAAAGGAAAATAATATGCACGATATCTGGAATCCCTGGCACGGGTGTATCAAGAAAAGCGAGGGCTGTGACCATTGCTATATGTATTTTCTTGACAAGATGAGAGATCAGGACGGCTCAAATATATACCGGACTAAGGCAGGCTTCAACTACCCGATACAGAAAGACCGCAAAGGAAATTACAAGATAAAAAGTGGAGAGCAGATAAGAGTTTGCATGACCTCGGATTTCTTTCTTGCCGAGGCAGATGAGTGGCGTGATGAAGCATGGGAGCTTATGAAGATACGCAGCGATGTGATATTCTTTCTGCTGACAAAACGCCCCGAACGTGTGGCGGAGCATCTCCCGAAAGACTGGGGCGACGGCTGGGATAACATCTTTTTTAATGTGACAGCCGAAAACCAGCGGCGTGCAGACGAGCGTATCCCCATACTGTTTGAACTCCCTTTTAAGCACAAGGGCGTGATGTGCGCTCCATTCATCGGTCAGGTCAGTATGAGAAAATATCTTGAGACTGGACAGATCGAGCAAGTTCTCTGCGACGGCGAGAATTACGACGGCGCAAGACCCTGTCATTACGATTGGGTGAAGCTCCTTCGGCAGGAATGTGTGGATAACAATGTGACATTTGTATTCTGCGGAACAGGACGGCGCTTTGTCAAGGATGGAAAACTCTACAAGCTGGAGGGTAATATCCAGTCGCAGCAGGCAAGAAAGTCGGGTATGAGCTTTCGGGGGAAGCCGATACATTTTGACTTGTATGACAGCCTTGGATACCCTGTCAGAGATGAGGACAGATACAAGCCTGTATTCAGAGAACGCTGTGAGACCTGCGGTATGCAGATGTGCTGTAATGGGTGCAGTAACTGCGGAAAGTGTGAATAATAGCAGTTTAACGGCCAGCTGATCGAAAAGAGAGATCATGGCCTGTGGGGAACGGAGATCAGGTGCGCCAATAGGCTAAGGCTTACTGAACAGGATCATTTACGATACCCACAAACAGCGGCAGTCCTGTCTCGCTCATGATCTCAAAGATAAACGGTCTGTCCAGCTTGAAGTCCACATGATCTTCAGGAACGCCTGCACCTTCATAAGCCATGATCGTTAGAGAAGCCGCTTTGCAGCCCTCCTCGTCAATGGTAACTCTTGTATCTTGCTCTGCTTGACTCAGAAAAACACGCTCTGTATCGGTCAAAGGCGTAAAATTGGATCTTCCTGCATCAAAAATATCGGTAATGCCAAGCGCATTCAGTCCGGCACGCAGGTCTATTTTGGAAGAAACGTCAAATTTCGGAACAGACATATCAACGATCACATACTTGTTGTTCGGATAGTCCCAATTACTGAGCATAAGCTCTTTGACCTGTTCATCATTCAATAGATCGTCAGGTGAATGACCCTCGTCAGGAAGTATCAGCTTCATGTGACCGTTATTTTCGAGCTGTAAGCTGACCGATGAGAAATGCTCTCCCCAACAATATCCCATATCTCTCTCTGAGTTCATGAAGTCACATTCGACATCACCGCCGACCGCATGAAATACGCCCTTTTCAGTATTTTCTGGCAAGAACTTGTTATTCCATTTTCCACTATAATTAACAGTAGAAGCAAGTGTCAGCAGCATTTCTGGATCCATTTTTATATCCGATACATAGTTTTCAAGAAGTCCGTCTGTCTGCTCATTCATCCAATCTTGCAACATCTTATTGTAATCATCAGATACAGGATTACCAGTATACACAGATGAATAGTAAGTGTCGGCAAGTGTATCCACCGTATCCTGCTTATAATCGGCGTTACTGTTCGTCCAAAGAGAATTGGCGAGGATACATTTGGCCATACCATCATCCATATAATTCGCCAGCCAGATAGATCTCGAATGTGACCGCAGAGTATCAATATCTCCCTGACCAAGCACATCGAGTATCTGCTGTCTGCTGCTTCCGTCAGTTATCTCAGCCGACATACCAAGTGCCATATACAGGCTTAACGGAGAATATACAATGTTTTCACTCTCGGCTCCTGTTAGAAATGTGTTCGCTGTATCAGAAAAAAACGTGTCAAAGCCGTCTTTGTATCCTGCCGGTTGATCTCTTAACGCTTGTTTTGCATCGTTCCATTGTGTTAAAGCATCTTGATCCATTTCATCAGGATACATAGGCATTTCGGGATATGCTGCCGCTGCAAGTAACATCGCATTGCTGCCGACCTTGTCAGAAGGAGAGATCACAGTATCATCACCTGTTTTCGGGAGAATAGCAATACAGGCAATGACCGCCGCAGCACATACTCCGCCCAGAGCAGTCCACTTGATAATGCTGCTCTTTTTCTTTTTGGCAGTCAGTTCAGGAACGAGTTTTTCATCTGTATCACCGATCACATCAAGAAGAATATCCTTGTTTTTCATACGCCTACACCTTCCTTTTCTAAGTAAACTCTGAGTTTATCCCGAATACGCTGTAATATCATTTTGACAGCGCCCTCAGAAATGCCATTCCGTTTTGCTATCTCAGCTACAGGCATCATGTACCAGTAACGCAGGAGAAATATCTTTCTGTTTTTGTCGGGGAGACTGCGAAGAAAGCTGTCCATAAGCTCCTTTAGTGCGAGCCTGTCCTCAATGGGAGTATCTTCACCGATACATTCTCCCAGTTCGTCAAGACATAATGCAACTTGTCCGCCGCCATATTTTTTTGATCTATCCTTGCGGTACTTGTCGATCGCAAGATTACGGGTGATCTTACCAAAGAATACCGTTAATCGGCTCGGCTTTTCAGGGGGCATAGTATTCCAAGCACGAAGCCAGGTATCATTAACGCATTCCTCTGTATCCTCTGCTGAGTGCAGAATGTTGTTCGCAATGGTACTGCAATAACCGCCGTATTTCGTCTTGCTTTCTTTTATTGCAGATCCTTTTCTTTGCCAGTAAAGCTCTATGATATGAAGATCTTCCATAGCGCACCTCCTCGATGCCCCTTCACCCATATAGACGAGATCCATATTGCTCAGGTAACGGTAATTTTGAAAAAAATCTATGATCATTATATCACAGATAACACGAATACGCAATTCCCCAAAAGGGTTGACACTTCACGGTAAATATGGTAAAATAAATGAAAATTACCCAGAAAATGTGAGCACAAAAAGTCGGGCAGGATCGGCTGTGATGTGATATACTGGTGTTACAGCGGAGGGAAGTGAGCGCTATGCAGGGCTGGATAGAAGGATTTCAGCAGTCCATAGACCACATAGAGAAAAACCTTTCCGAAGAGCTTGATATTGAGGAGATAGCAGCCAAAGCGGCTCTTTCGCCCTTCTATTATCAGCGTATCTTCGGAGCTATGTGCGGAATGACTGTGGGAGAATATATCCGAAGCCGGCGAATGACATTGGCGGCGCAGGAACTTACCTGCTCGGATAAAAAGGTGATCGACATCGCTGCGAAGTACGGCTACGATTCTCCCGACAGCTTCGCAAAAGCCTTTCAGCGCTTCCACGGCATCACTCCGGCACAGGCGAAGTCCTCCGGAGCGAGCCTGAGGTCACTGGCTCCGCTGCATATCAAGATCACATTGGAGGGCGGAAATATGCTAGAGTACAAGATCATTGAAAAGGCACCGTTTACGGTAGTGGGCGTCAGAAAGAGCTTCAATTCCGAGACCAGCTACAAGGAGATCCCGAAATTCTGGGGAGAGTGGCTGTCGGACATGAAGGGCCTGAAGGGAATGTTCGGCCTTTGTTCTGACATGGACGGAAGGAACTTCGACTACTGGATCGCTGACCTGTATGAGCCGTGGAAGGAGATCCCTGAGGGCTGTGAAACATACCAGATCCCCGGCGGACTTTGGGCGCAGTTCAAGTGCAAGGGTCCTCTTCCCGACAGTATGCAGACGGTCAATACCCAGATCTGGTCGGAATGGCTGCCGGCATTGCAGGGATACGAGCTGGCAGGCAATTATTCCTTGGAGTTCTATCTTCCTCCGGCAAAGGATCCTGCCGACACGGAAAGCTATATCTGTATCCCGCTGAAAAAGATCTAAGAGGTGAAAAAAATGGATAAAAGCTCCAGATCAAGTCTTCTCCAGCCCGCTGGAACAGATGCCGAATACCGCAGGCTGCCGGATCATGTGCTGCACGATCTTGGCCTTGAGGAGTTCTGTCAGGCGGTATCATCAGACCCCAAGGAACGCCGTCTGATCACGAATATCCTTTCGCAGATCACAGCGGATCCCGATGTTGCGGCCTACCGTCAGCAGATCTTCGGGGATATTATTCGGCTCCCTGAGCTGAGAAAGACCATTATGGAGCTTCTGGGAAAGATCCAGTTCATGCAGGATTTTTCCACCATGCACAAGACCTCAGATGAGGAGCTGGGACTGTGGCACCTCTTTCACCGCTTGGACGAGCTGGACGACTACATCAGGACTGTGGAGACCATGCGTGAATGTCTTTCGGACGAGAGGATCAAGTCACAGGGTCTGATCTCCCTGAGAGAGCACATCACCGAGCTCTACCAGGACGCCTGCTTTGCCGAGATGAAGGAGGACATCGCTGCCCTGAAAATGAAGGCTTCCGATGTTCAGAGCGTCACCCTAGGCGTAAATGTCAACGAGCGCTTTGAAGCCGTCAGCATAGGACTGGTTTCGGTGAATAAAAAGCCGTTCAAGAAGTCCGGTATCGTCAGCAATTTCGCCGACGCCATCGCTGCCAAGGACAAGATACAGGAGAGCTCAGACTGGGACGGCGATATGCACTATCAGCTCATCGACAAGGAAGATAAGCGTGGCATCATCGACTTCATGAAGAACGAGGCCGGTCTGCTTGCGGTGCAGTCCTCATTCGCAACTGACGCAAGAGCCAAGTCCACGATCGTGAACGCTATGGCAGACGGAGCAACGGCAAATTCCACCTTCTACCTGGACGGCGTGGTGAACAAAATGCTCAGTTCATTGGTGAAAAAGCTGAGAGACACCCTTACCAAGTACGCAAATGTGGCTATAGTCAGCGTGTCCGGACTTGTGCCGGAGTTCATATACTACATCAGGTGTGCGGAGCTTATCAGCAGCCTTATGGAAAAGGGCTGTGTGTTCTGCCAGCCTCAGCCGGAAGCTGAGGACGGGAATTCCATGGAGGCGAAGGGCTTCTACAATCTAAGGCTCGCTATGAATATGGAAAATGTCAGCGAGATCGTTCCCAACGACCTTGCATTTGACAAGGCGAAGACCGTCTATATCCTCACCGGTGCCAATCGTGGCGGAAAGACCACGGTCACACAGGCTGTGGGTCAGTTGTTCGTGCTTGCTCAGGGCGGACTTTTCGTTCCTGCGGAGAGCTTCCGATACGTCCCCTGCGACTGCGTCTACACCCATTTTCCGGCAGATGAGGACAAGACCATGGATCTTGGAAGGCTGGGAGAGGAGTGCGTTCGCTTCAAGGAGATGTTCTCTCAGTCAACGGGCAGGAGCCTTCTCCTGCTGAATGAGACCTTCTCCACCACCTCCTTTGAGGAGGGCTACTACATCGCAAGGGACTCCGTAAAGGCGCTTCTTACCAAGGAAGTTCGGACGATCTACAACACCCATATGCACAAGCTGGGGGAGGACGCTCAGGAGCTCACCCGTGAAAGCAGCCGTGCAGGGGCAGCCTCGCTGATCATGCGCACAGAGGACGGCAAGCGTTCCTTCAAGGTGGCTCTGGCTCAGCCGGAGGGCTCCTCCTACGCAAGGGATATTGCCGAAAAGTACGGCGTGACCTATGATATGCTGGTCAGCGGCTCTGAAAAGCAGTAGATCATGCCTTTCAGACTACAGATAAAATTTGCTCAAGAGCAGTCTGTATCATGCAGGCTGCTTTTCTTTATAGGGGAAATAGGAAAGCTCTGCCATGGAGCTTTTCGATGGGGATGGCAGCTTTAGATCTCGGCCAAATATCCGCAAAAAAGCCCCGGAGCAGCTTATCTGTTCCGGGTCTTATCTTATTTGGAGCTGGCGAGGTATCTCTCACGCATGAGGATCAGGTCAAAGACCTCGATCCGGCGGTTTTGGCAGAGATCTCCTGCCTGCCAGTTTTTCAGCTGTCCGTTACCAAGGAGGAAGCTCTGCATGGCCACCAGGTCGGCGATAGTGAACTCGCCGTCGGAATTCACGTCGCATTGGGTCTCCTGAGACTGGCCCTTCACCAAAATATCCACGCTGGTGACGGTCATCTCCTGAGAGGACGAGGCAGTGACGGTCAGCCGGTCAAGGTCGGTGTAGCCGATGTCCAGGCTGTCCAGAGCGGCCTGAAGATCGCTTGCCAGGAAGCAGGCTGTGTCGCCGTTGGAGTAGAAGGGCTGCACCTGCTGCCAAACGGCGGTGCCTGACCACTTCTGCAATGCGATCACCGGCGGGTCTGGGCAGCTGTACTTCACCTCAATGGCGAAGCTGTCTCCCAGCTTTTCCAGCTCGGCGCCGTCCAGCACAGCGGTGTCGCTCCAGCCTGACCAGCTGCTTGCGCCCGCAGCCTCACCTGTGAAGATGTTCTTGTAGGGGGAGTAGCCAGAACAGGGGTATTTGGCAACAGTGGTGTAGATCATATTGCCCTTGGGAGTCTCGCCCTGACGCTGAAAAAGCTCGGTGAGCGTGACGAACTCATAGCCCTGATCGATGAGCTCCGGCACCACGATCTTCAGAGCGTCAACGGTCTGGCTGTTTCCGGCAGCATCATGGAGGAGCACGATAACGCCGTCCCTGGCGCCGTTTAGGATAAAGTCGGCACGCTGCTGGGCGGTGACGTTCTCCATATAGTCCTTGCAGTCGATGCCGCAGATGAACGGCAGGTCGATGTTGTCATACATGGTCTGGCTGACGTCGATGAATGGCGGCCGGAAGAACTTAGTGTGTTCCCCGGTGATCTCCAGCACCTTCTGGTCAACGAACTCCACCTCGGCCTTGATGTCATCGGGAGCCATGCCGCCCATATTTGAGTGGGTCTTGGAGTGGTTGTCGATCTCGCAGCCCATATCGTAGGCACGCTTAACGGACTTGGCGCTGTCCTCATTGATGTTGTCGCCGATGAGGAAGAATGAGGCCTTAGCGCCGTATTCCTCCAGAATATCCAGCACATCGTTGGTGGTGGTAGTGTTAGGGCCGTCGTCAAAGGTCAGAGCGATGAGCTTTGTCTCCTGAGCCTGGGCACGAGCCGGGATCGCCGGCAGAAATGCTGTCATCATTGCAGCCGCCGCAGCTGCTGCCAGCACTTTGATAAAGGTATTCTTCATGTTATCCCTCCGAAAAAATGTATATGTTAATCATATCACTTTTTTGTGGAAAACACAACTGTTTTCGCAGAAATACCCCTAAAAACTGCGAAATTTCCACCATTGGTGAAGTATCGTGCTCCTGTCGGAAGAGCTCCGGTTAAGAAAATGATAAGAAATCGTTAGGCTTTTGCTAAAGACAGTTTAGAAATATTCCTGTATAATAGAATTACGATAACGAAAAGGAGAGATCGGCATGAAAGCTATCCTGCATACAGAAAAGCTCTGCAAGTCGTTTTCAAACAGCGGTTTGCAGCAGCACGTCATCAAAAACCTGGATCTTGAGATCATGGAGGGGGACTTCACTGTGATCATGGGCTCCTCCGGCTCAGGAAAATCCACCCTTCTCTATGCCCTTTCCGGCATGGATAAGCCAACTCTGGGCAAGGTGTTCTTCGGGGAGGAGGACATTTCATCCTACTCCAACGACCAGCTTGCAATTTTCCGGAGAAAGCACTGCGGATTTGTTTTCCAGAGCATCTATCTTCTGGAGAACATGGACGTTTTCGATAACGTTATGACAGGCGCTCTGGCGGTGCAGAAGAATTCCCCTGAGCTGGCGAAGAGGGCAGAGGAGCTTCTGGAAAAGGTGGGCATCAGGAAGGAGCTGTGGAAGAAATTCCCAAATCAGCTCTCCGGCGGAGAATGCCAGAGAGTTGGCATAGTCCGTGCGATCATCAATGAGCCTGAGCTCCTCTTTGCCGATGAGCCTACGGGCTCGCTGAATTCCGCATCGGGAAGGGACGTGCTGGACATCTTCACCGAGCTCCACGAAAAGGGACAGAGCATCGTCATGGTCACTCACGACCTGAGGACTGCACTTCGTGGAAACAGAGTGGTATTCCTCCGTGACGGAAATATAGTGGGTGAGCACAAGATGCTGCCTTTCGGAAGCGACGACGAAAAGAAGCGCCGTGAGAGCTTGCAGAGCTTCCTTGACGAGATGGGTTGGTGATCGTATGTATAAGATAATGCGGCTTGCCTTAGCGAATATCCGCCGTCACAAAAGCGAATCTATCCTGCTGGGGATACTGATCATGCTCTGCATGGCTCTGCTTGGGGGAGCTATCCCTGCTGAGAAGAGCGCAAACAGGATCTTTCCGGAGCTTTGGGAGCGCACCGGCTTCTGCAAGGCGCTGATCGCGCTGAAAGACGAGGTGGATCCTGAGCTTGCGCTGGAGGTGCTGAAGGAGGACGATTGTGTTGAGGACGGACAGATACTGCACTACCTGCATGGGCCTTCTGCGAGGATCCTTGACAAAAACGGCGATGAGAGCCTCTTCCCGTGCACATTCATAGACGTGGAGAACGAGGAGATCTTCGAGGACTTCGCCCTCCAGACCAAGCTGACAGACCAGCAGATCGCTGATCTGGAGCACCCGATCATAGTTCCGCTGAATGAGAAGAAAAGGCTGGAGCTGACAGAAGGGGACAGCTTCTCCGTTATCGACGGAGCAAAGCGGTTCACCTTCACTGTGGCCGGCTTTTATGAGAGCGGCTATTTCTACGACACAAAATTCATCGTCAGCGACGGCGATATGGCCATGCTGAAAAACGTTTTTGAACGCTTCACAGACCTGGCCTTCGATCCGAAGGATGGCGCAGACCTCACTGATATCAGCAAGAAATGGGAGGAGCGTGCCTCTGCGCTGGGACTGGACGTGGAGTCCGCTGCCTGCATAGGCATGGACGATTGGAGCAGCAACTTCTACATTGAGATCTTCTATGTTCTGAAGATCACAGAGGTGCTGGCGCTGATCATTCTGATCGCGATCGTGATAGTTATCGGCTTCCGAGTGGTCACTGACATCAAGGAGCAGATCGTTCAGATCGGCGTGCTGGAGGCACTGGGCTACCGTTCCGGCGAGATCGCACTGGCCTACGCAGCGGAATACTTCCTGATCACACTGGCAGGCTGCATTTTCGGTGCTCTGCTGAGCATGGGCGTATTTTCGGTGCTTATCCGGATCTTTGAGGGACTTAAAGGCTACCCGGTGAGCCACAGCGCAGATCCGCTCTCTCTGGGGATCGTCTTCGCAGCGATCCTGCTGGTGGTGACTCTCCTGGCTTGGATAAAGGCTCGCTCTGTGCGGAAATATCCGCCTGTTCTGGCCTTCCGCAAGGGCATCGGCGACCACCATTTCGGAAAGAGCCGCTTCCCTCTGAGAAATGCAAAGGGCAGCGTCCACCTTCGTCTTGCATTGAAGGGCTTTAGCTCCCATATCCGCCAGAACATCGCCCTGACTCTTGTGACCGGAGTAACGGTGACGGCGGTGGTCCTCAGCTTTATCCTCTACAGCTTTATGGGGAACGGCCTGGATCTTGCATTCAGCATTGCCGGCTGTGAAATGGCCGATGCCAGCGTCACTGTCATGCCGGAAACTGACCCGGAGGATTTCGTCCGTGATGTTGAGGCTCTCCCAGAGGTGAGGAAGGTTCTGCCGGCCAGCTCTATGGGAGCGATATTTCTGGACGCTTACGAGCTGAATGACTCCTTTATGGCGAACGTTTACGCCGACTACAGCCAGACCGAGAACATCCACCCGATCAAGGGAAGATTTCCGGAGCACGATAATGAACTCATGATCACAAAGGCAGTTTCTACAGCAAGTGATCTGGACATTGGCGACACACTTCGGCTGGAATACGGCTCTATCCGCCGGGAATACATCGTGACCGGTGTGGTGACGGCTCTGTTCAACAGTAATAGCGTCTATCTTACTGAGGAGGGCATGAAGCAGCTCGACCCGTTTTATACTCCCACCGAATTCCAGATCTTCAAGAGCGAAGGCACCACCTACAAAGAGCTGAAAGAGACTCTGGACAGCAGATACGGCAAAAGCGCCGGTGATCTTGGCCAGACTGACAGCTCACAGGGAAGCTGTGAGGAGAGGATCCGAAAAAGAGCCGACCAGGTGATCTCTGCGATGCTTGAGCAGTCCGGCGCAACTCATGTGGAGTATTCCATACAAGTTGGAGATCAGGTGATCGGCGGCAGCAGCAGCTCGATCCGGATCCGCAGCTCATTTGACATGATCCAGCTCCTGACATCCTACATGGAGCAGCTGTGCCAGACGGTCTCGATCACAACAAGGCTCTTCATGGTGATCTCAGCGGCAGTGGTCATGATGATACTTTCCATGCTGATGTCCGGCGAGATCCGCCGCAGACGCAGAGAGCTTGGCATAATGAAGGGAATGGGCTACACATCCAAGGAGCTTATGCTCCAGCTTGCCCTCCAGATCATGCCGGCGGTGATCATGGCAACGTTCCTTGGTACAGCGGTGAGCCTGCTGGGAGTAAAGCTGATCGCAGGATTTGTTGGAAACATCCCAATAAGTGTGCCCAGTGTGCTGGCGCTTGACCTGGCAGTCATCGCATTCTGCTTCGGCTGCGCATATCTGGGAGCAAGAAAGATAAAGAAGATCTCGGTATACGAGCTTATGACAGAATAAGGAGGAAAATCTATGAACAAGCTAATGAGGAGAGCCATTGCAGGTGCAGTCTCTCTTATGGTGCTTCCGGCGGCGGTCATGAGCTACGGAGCCGAAGGGGGTCCTGAAGCTGCCAGTAACAAGCCTCACCAGAGCAGTGAGGTCCAGTCCTCAGTGGCGTCGGTGAGCAAGGTGTTCGTGACCGTTGCAGCTATGCAGCTGGCGGATCGGGGAAAGCTGGATATCGACCAGCCTGTGACGGAGTATCTGCCGGAGTTCAGGCTTGCGGACCCAAGATACAGCCAGATAACTGTCCGTATGCTCATGGATCACAGCTCAGGGCTAATGGGCTCATACTACCACGACTCCATGCTTTTTGACAGCCGCAGCCCTCTTCCCCATGATGGTTTTCTGGAAAACATCAGCGGTGAGCGCTTAAAGGCTGACCCCGGGGAGTATGGCGCTTACTGCAACGACGGCTTCAACCTGCTGGAGCTGATAGTGGAGAGAGTGAGCGGTCAGGACTACACCGAATATCTGGAGCAGAATATCTGTCAGCCCCTTGGCCTTGACCAGACCGGCACTCCCCGGAATATCTTCCAAGCCAAGGAGCAGATGAGAGTTTTCCTGAATAACAGGGAGTACGCTCCTGAATACGTTATGAACTACGGTGACGGCGGCGTCATCTCCACAGCAAGGGATCTCAGCCGCTTCGGAAGCGCCTTTTTTAAGGGGAATACGGAGCTTCTCTCCGAAAACGCCAAAAGGGAGATGGCCACCCGCCGGAGCGAGGATCCCTACGAGGAAGGCTTCGGGCTTGGCTGGGACATCGTTTCCTCAGAGGCCTATGAGAAGGCAGGAGTGCAGATACTCAGCAAGGGCGGCGATCTGATCACTCAGCACGCCGAGCTGCTGGTGGCGCCGGATCAGATGATAAGCGTGGGAGTCACCTCATCAGGGGGCTCCAGCACAACGGACACTCAGCTGGCCATGGCACTCATGGACATCGCCTTGGAGGAGCAGGGGATAAAAGTTGACCGCAGCAGGCCTGAGAAGAAGGAGCTCCTGGGCAGCGTGCCGGAGAAATACCTGCAATATGAGGGCGTGTATACTGACGCTGCAAATATTTGGCAGCTTTCCTTCCCAGAGGGCAGATACATGGAGCTGAGCTGTCTCAACGACAAGATGGAGCCTGACATCATACTGATGTACACCACTGAGGACAGCTTTGTCCGGATCCTTGGAAAGCCAGATCCGGAGACAGCGATCCAGCCGCAGGAGTCCGAGATCATCAGGTTTGCAGAGCGAAATGGCAGGATATATCTCACAAAGGCCTCAGTGACCGGAGATGAGATCTTCGGCTTATTATCCTTCCCAGAGACCTATTACGCTCAGCAGCTGGAGGAAAACCCCGTCAGCCCGGAGGTGCAGGCAGCTTGGGATAAGCGTGACGGAAAGCACTATTACGCCTATGGAGAAAATATGGCATCGGTGATTTATTCGGAGGCTCCTTCCATGATCCTAAACATCCCTCAGGGCGTCAAGGGCTATATCAATGGCCACAAGATAACTGACAAGGATCACGCTGTGAGCGTTGCACACATTCCTTCCTCCTCGAGCCGTGACCAGAGCGACCTGCGAATGTTCACGGAAAATGGAAGGGAATTTTTGGTCATGGAGGATATGGGGATCACATATATCTCAGAGGACGCTATCCCGGATCTGACCGACGACATCAGTCAGGTGAAGTTGACAACGGGCTGCGCAGCGTGGTATAATACCCAAAGAGGAATGATCACGCTGGATATACCCGAAAATGCAGCGGTCTACATATATGACAAGCGAGACAAACTGACCTTCTCCAGCTATATGAAGCGCAGCGGCAACACCGTTGCTCTTCCGGAGCAGGGCAAGATCGTATTTGTGGGCGAAACAGGCAGTCAGGTGGGTATCTGGCGTTAAAAAAGAGGTGTGAACATGAGGTATCAGTGCCTGATGATCGATGATGATGCGACAATTGCCGAAACTACTGCGGAGTATTTCAATATGTTCGATATCACCACTGCTTCTGTGGGCAGCTATGAGGAGGCAGAGAGATTTCTGGAGGAAAACCAGGTCTCTCTGCTCCTGCTGGACATAAATCTTGGGGAACGCTCCGGATTTGAGCTGTGCAAGCAGATCAGACGGAAGTACGATATGCCCATACTGTTTATAAGCGCACGAACCAGCGACGACGACATACTGACTGCGCTGAACATCGGCGGTGACGACTACATAAAAAAGCCCTATACCATGAGCATTTTGCTGGCCAAGGTAAGGGCTGTGCTGGCACGGTATGAGAAAGCCGCCGAGGCGGCAAGGGAGGCTTCCCAGAAGCAGACAGCCGGTGCAGCTGTCCCGGATCAGATCCTTTTGGGGAACGGCGTTTCGCTGAACACAGGCACCCATCTTATCATTCGTGACGGCAAGAGCATTTCTCTGAAGGCCATGGAGTACAAGATGCTGCTGTATCTGCTGGAAAACAGAGGCAGAGTGGTGACCAAGGAGGAGTTCCTCAGCCAGGTCTGGCAGGATACATTCGTGGGGGAGGGGACTCTCCCCGTGCATATCCGGCACCTGCGTGAGAAGATCGAGCAAGATCCCAATGACCCCAAGATCATACGGACTGTCTGGGGAGTGGGCTACATCATCGGGAGCGACGAGGAATGAGGGGCTTTCGCAGATTTTTTGCAGTCCTAGCGGCGGCAGCGGTCGTGTTTCTTCTGGTGCTTTTGAGTCTAAGCGGAACTCAGCGGCAGGAGCGGGATATGGTCTTGCTAAACGACATCGTACAGACGGTCAGGGAGCATATCTCTCAGCCTGAGGAGCTTTCTCAGCTGGAGCTGGGCACGGAGCTGGCGGTCTTTTCCAAGACCGGACAGCTGATCTTCGCATCGGATAAGATCCCGGAAAGGCTGCGAACGGTCAGCGATGCCGGAAGAGAGGGCTATTTCTGTATGGCGGTCACGGAGGGCGAGCGCTTCATGGGAACAGTGGCTGTGCCGGATCCGGTGCTGTCAGAGTACAGCACCAAGCAGAAGCGTCTGATGATCATGGCGGCAGCGGCGGTAGTCATCATCCTGGGACTGCTGGCAGCGGCCGGGATATTCATACGCCTGAGGATAGTGAGGCCCTTCCGGCAAATGGAGCACTTTGCGGAAAACATCGCCCGGGGCGACCTGGATCATCCGCTGCTCAAGGAGAAGGACGAGCTGTTCGGCAGCTTCACCGAGAGCTTCGACATCATGCGTGAGGAGCTGCGCAGCGCAAGAGAGCGTGAGGACAGCCTGAAGCTGCGTGAGAAGGAGCTTGCAGCCTCCCTCAGCCACGACGTCAAGACCCCAGTGACCGGGATCAAGCTGATCTGCGAGCTGCTGATGTGCAAGACCGACGACCCCTATCTTCGGGAAAAGATCTCCAGCATCGACCAGAAGGCCGATCAGATACATCTGCTGGCTGACGATATACTGACCTCGGCTTTGGAGGAGCTGGGGGAGATGCGTGTGGAGCTGAGAGATCAGTCCTCCAAGATCCTGCCGAAGCTTCTTTGCGAGCACGACGTCCGTGGGCTGGTGAAGGCGGAAAATGTACCGGACTGCCTGATCTGCACAGACCCCGGGAGACTGTCCCAGGTGATCGCCAACATCATCAGCAATTCCTACAAATACGCCGGCACCCAGATCAGGGTCAGCTATGGATTTCAGGATAGTTTTCTGTCCATGGAGCTCTCAGATCTTGGCGGCGGAGTGCCCGAGGAGGAGCTTGACCTGCTGACGGTGAAATACTACCGAGGGAAGTCAAATTCTCAGGGCAGGGATGGCAGCGGCCTGGGACTTTACATCTCCGGGGAATTGATGAAGCGCATGAAGGGCAGCCTGAGCTGCTCAAACACCGGAGAGGGCCTTGCGGTGACCCTGCTGATACCCCTTTCATGAAAACGAAAAAATGCTCACCTTTATGGTGAGCATTTGCTTTATTTGTTGTAGCCGTTAGGGTTGTTTTTCTGCCAATTCCAGGAATCCCGGCACATATCCTCCAGGGTCTTTTCTGTCTTCCAGCCAAGGACTGCCAGCGCCTTGTCAGCGTTTGCATAGCTCTCAGGCAGGTCGCCGGGGCGTCTTTCGCCGTAAACATGGGGAACAGGGACACCGTTGACTTTTTCGAAGGTCTCTACGATCTCGGTAACGCTGTAGGGAGTGCCTGTGCCCAGGTTGAAGATCTCCACGCCGCCGTGCTCCAGGATATAGCCGATCGCCTTAACATGGCCCTTTGCCAGATCCACCACATGGATGTAGTCACGGCGTGCAGTGCCGTCGGGAGTAGCGTAATCTCTGCCGAAAATGGTCAGCTTCTCACGTCTTCCAACAGCAACCTGAGAAACGTAAGGCATCAGGTTGTTGGGGATGCCCTGAGGGTCCTCGCCGATCCTTCCTGAGGGGTGAGCGCCAATGGGATTGAAATACCTCAGCAGCACTACAGAAAGCTGATCATCGGCCTTTGCAGCGTCCTCAAGGATCTGCTCCATCATGACCTTTGTCCAGCCATAGGGGTTGGTGCAGGTGCCACGGGGCATCTCCTCGGTGTAGGGAACGGGATTTTCCTCGCCGTAGACCGTAGCACTTGAGGAGAAAATGATCTTCTTCACACCGGCCCGCTCCATGCTCTCAAGGAGCGAGAGGGTAGTGTCGATATTGTTGCGGTAGTACAGCACGGGCTTGGCCACGGATTCGCCCACGGCCTTTAGTCCGGCGAAATGTATCACAGCGTCGATCTTGTTCTCAGCGAAGATCTGATCCAGCTTTGCGGAGTCCTTGATGTCGCACTCGTAGGTCTTGACGGCCTTTCCGGTGATCTCCTCCACACGCTTTACTGCCTCGGGGCAGCTGTTGGAATAGTTGTCAGCGATGACTACGTCGTAGCCGGCCTCCAGAAGCTCTACAGCTGTATGGGAGCCTATATAGCCGGCACCGCCGGCAAGTAATACTGTACTCATGTTTGTTTCTCCTCCGGATCATTTCCGGCAGCTCCTTCAGTCAGAGCATATCCGGTCGTATTTTCATTATTTTTAGTGGCAGATGAATTTTTTCTTTCAAGAGCCGGCAGCAGCATCTCACGGTAGATGTAATCCAAGATAGCTGCGATCGGGATAGCCAGCAGGATGCCCACAATGCCGTAGATCCTTCCGCCAGCGATGATGACGATAAGTATCCAAAGTCCTGAAACTCCCAGAGTTCCGCCAAAGAGCTTGGGCTTGATGACATAGCCGTCAATGGTTTGCAGGATAATGGTGAAGATCACGAAAAACAGCGCATGGACGGGCTTGACCATGAGCAGGATAAATCCGCCGATGATCGCACCGACAAGTGGGCCGAAGGTAGGCACCAGATTGGTGACGCCGACCACCACTGAGACAAGTCCGGAATACTGCATACCCAGGATCGCCATGAAAATGGCATTGACAGTTCCCACGATAAGGCCGTCGATCAGGTCGAAGATAACGTAGCGGTTCAGGATACCGTTGCAGTGGCTGAGGAAGGTCGAGGCGGACTTGTAGTGCTTCGGGCTCAGCAGAGCCTTCAGCAGGCGCTTCACACCGGCCTTCAGCTTGTTTTTGGCACCCAGCAGGTAGATCGAAAGTATGAATGCGATCACCCAGTTGACAACACTTTTTCCGGCATTTGTGGAGATGTTGATGATCTTGGAGGAGTTCTCCATGATGTAATCAACGATAGTGTTGATGATGTTCTCAGAGGAGAGGACGAAATTCTGGAAGCTGGGTGACTCATGATCCTCAGGCAGGTAGCCACGGATCAGGCTTTGCAGTGATTTTGCGTAGGAGTCCAGGTTACTGATGAACATGGACACGCTGTCGATGAGCTGAGGTATGAGTATGCTCATGATCAGCACCAGGAACAGTATGACCGTGGTCACAGCCAGGATTATGGAAAGTGTCCACTTGAGAGTCTCCTTGCGGATCCTGCGGAAGATCGATCTTTGGTAGAGCTTAGCCAGGGGATTCATCATATAGGCAAGGGCGCAGCCGCCGATGACTGTGGAAAAATAGCCCAGTATCTGAGTAAAGCCCTGCCATATATCAACGATGTTGGAAACTATAAGGTAAAAGGCAACAGTGATACACCCACCCAGCGCCGTAGCAAACCAGCGTTTGTGTATCAGCTCCTTGATATGCTTCATTAGTTTGCACTTCTTTCATTTTCAGTGTCAGTTATATCGTATTTCTATTCTAGCACAGATCAGGAGAAAAAGCAAGTCAAAAAATGTGTTGGCCTGATGAAAAAAGCGGCAGAGAGAAAACTCTCTGCCGCAGTCGTATCATATCAGAGACCGGCGTCCCACATTTGCAGAGCCAGAGCGTCCATTCCGTCAACTCCGTCGCCTGTATCGTGAACGTCAGCGTTTTTCAGTCCCTCCTCAGTAAGGGGATACTTTTCCGGAAGAGCGATATACTGGAGAACAGCCACAGCATCGCTCAGGTCGGTCCTGCCGTCGCAGTTAGCGTCGCCGCTTGCCGGAGCAGCAGCCATGTCCGGAGCTACCTCGCCGGAGGAGTACCTTTCCCTGAGGTCTACAAGGTGCTGGCCTTGCTCAGCAGAAGAGGGGATATGGCCATTGTCACGCTTGAAATACCTGAGAAGGATATTTGCGTCGTAGATGTCTACACAGCCGCTTTCGTTGAAGTCGGCGATTTCCTTGATGTGGTCGGTGATATCCGTTGGCACGAAGGGAACGATGTGATTCTGCTCATAAATTGGAGCGTACAGGGTCTGGATAATGTCGATGTAGTCGAAATAGTCGAAAACTCCGTCGCCGTTCAGATCCTTTTCCAGCTCGCCGCTGTCCAGCTTTGCAAAGATCGGCACCTCTTCCTCGGTGGGGATGATCTCCTCCCTCAGATAAGTGGCACGAGCCTCCTCCATGTATTCGCAAAATCTGCCAACAGCCTCTGCTCCGTCTGTTGAGTGGAACTGATAGCCCTCCACAGCCTCCAGGATCTCCTCAGTAGTGGGGAGACTGCCGTTTTTGTAAAGGTAGAAAATGGTGTAGCTTATGTTGGCGCTGGATGACGGAACAGCCCAATGCGGATTAGCCGAGTGCTCACGGATCTTGTCCATGTAGGACTGGTCGAACACTGAGAGAGCCTCAAACATCTCCTCGGGGTGTGTCTCGCCGCCAAAATAGCCGTATTTTTCCCTGACCTGTGCCAGTGAAGCGTCATAGATCTCGTTGTAATGGAAGATCTCGCAAAGGTCGCATATATCCAGCTCACCGTTGTCATTTGCATCGACTAAAATGTCGTTTTCCTGGATATATTCTATGAAACTCAGCTCATCTCCTGTGAAGTCACGCCACTCCTCCGCATAAGCCTTAGCAGGTAAGATCGCAGCGAAGGTCAGGACCGCTGAAAAGAATGCAGCATACTTTTTCATATATTCTTCATCTCCTTCATTCAACTCTTGGCTGGGAGCAGTGGTCACCTCAGGCAGCTCCGGGAGAAAGCTCTCCGTGGGGAAGATCTCCTCCGGCGGCTCTGTATCAGGGCTATCCGGAAGGAGCTCCTGCTGCGGCGGCACAACTGGCAGCTCAGCCTTGTCGTTTTCCTTATTCTCGTGGAAGGCAGGCTCTGTTTTGTCTGGAGCAGTCACGTTTTGCTCAGGGCTTGCCGCCGTGGTCACTGCCGGAGCCGAAGATCCCGGCTCCCTCTCATCTGTCCCCACGGAAGGCTCCTCAGTGGCTAAAGCAGCAGTAGGCTCAGGCATTCTCCGCTCAGGCGGCCTGAGAGCGGGATCTTTCCCTGCGAAAACCGCCAGCAGGAAAGCTCCGCACACCGCAGCCGCAGCCCCGGATACTCTCCGGAACAACACACGCCTCCGGCGCTTTTCGGCCTCCGCCCGATCACGGCGCTCAAGAACGGCCGCTGCCATTTCCCTATAGTCCCGCATGGAAGATCCCCTCCTTCTCCAGCTCTGTTTTCAGAGCCTTTTTCGCCTGATACAGCAGATTTGTCATCTGCCGGCTGCTTTTTCCCATGACAGCTGCCGCGTCTGAGACCTTGAATCCCTCAAGATACACCAGACAAACAGCCTGCCTGTACTCCGGCCGGAGCTTCCGCAGCGCCCTATGGACAGCGATACGCTGCTCCTCACGAAGATAATTTGCCTCGATGTCCTCGTCGCCAGCAATGTCGAGGATCTCGGCAGCTCCTGCACGAAGAGCCTTAGGCTTCCTGCGCAGTGAGTCAAGAGCTAAGTTCCGCCCTATGGAATAAAGCCATGTTTTGAAAGTGCTCTGCCCGGAAAACCGGGGCTTTTTGTAGGCCAGCCGGAAGAAGGTCTCCTCGGTCAGATCCTCGGCCTCGCCAAGGTCGCCTACTATCGAGCACAAGTACATAGTGAGCCCGTCCTTATAGCTGCAAACCAGCTCAGTCATGGCAAGATCGTCGCCGCTCAGATAGCGGCTGTAGCAGCTCTGGCCATTATCCATTGATCGGCTCCTTTCCGGAAAATTGTGCCTTTCATCTTATTAGACGAGGGCTGAGGCAAAATGTCTTAGTGTTTTCAAAAAAATCCCGGAGCTGTGAGAACTCCGGGAGCCATAGACGGCTGTTTCAGTTTTTACTCTATGTTCCAGACCACAGTTATGCTCTCGCTGATGGTCTCTTCGGCTGCGGAGAGCTGGTCGGAAAGAAGGGCTTTGGCTCGGAGCATACCTCCGCCGCAGCTCATTATGCTGTCGTTTTCGCCATAGAAGCTGCCGCCGGCCTGTACCTCGTCGATGCCGCAGATCCGCTGTCCGATAGAGCCGGCGATCATCTCTGCCTTCGCCCGTGAGTCCTCCAGTGCCTCCTTCAGGAGCTCCTTGCGGATCTTCATCTTGTCGGACACAGAAAAGCTGGTATCCAGGGCGATATCCCAGCATTTTTCCGAGATAAGGCCGGTGAAAAAGTTGATTGTCCCCATGTTGAAGTCCAGGTCCAGAGTGATCCGGCGGCTGGCTGTGAAGATCGCGGTGTTTCCGCCGTTTTGGAGCTCCGGACGGACAGCGCCTGTGGAAACGCCCTCCACCTTGATCTGACTCAGGTCGAAGCCCTTCTCCTGCAAGCTCCCCAGCAGCTCCTCGCACTGAGCCTCGGCCTTGGCGGCGGCCTTTGATGAAGTGGCCTCCGCAGTGCTGATGTCCAGCGTCAGCTTCATCCGGTCGTATGGCACGCTGCGCTTAGCGGTGCCGGTCATGGTTATCTTTCCCATAGTCGTCCTCCTTCTGCAAGTGCAGTTTTCTCCATTATAGCATAGCTTGGGGAGGACTGCAAGAGCAGCTTGGTTGACAAGGGAGGGATAATGTTGTAAAATATAGGTAGAATTTCCCCAAGGAGGACAAATATGAAACTCATCTCATGGAACGTCAACGGCTTTCGTGCCTGCCTGACCAAGGGCTTTGGAGACTTTTTCGCCCAGGCCGACGCCGATATTTTCTGCATACAGGAGACCAAGATGCAGCCTGACCAGGCGGATTTCTCCCCGGAGGGCTACCACAAGTATTTCCACAGCGCCGTGAAGAAGGGCTACTCCGGAACGGCTGTTTACACCAAAAAGGAGCCCATCTCTGTGACCTTCGGCATAAACGGCACCCACATGGACGAGGGCAGAGTCATCACCTGTGAGTACGATGAGTTCTATTTCGTGTGCTGCTACGTCCCCAATGCTCAGAACGAACTGAAGCGTATCGACTACCGAATGGAGTTCGAGGATGATATGCGCAGCTATCTCAGCCAGCTGGACAAGAAAAAGCCTGTGATCTACACCGGAGATCTGAACGTTGCACATGAGGAGATCGACCTGAAAAACCCCAAGACCAACATCGGCAACGCCGGCTTCTCCTATGAGGAGAGAGGCAAGTTCACCGAGCTGCTGGCAGCCGGGTTTGCGGACACATTCCGCCGTCTCTATCCGGACAAGGCGGAGGCCTATTCCTGGTGGTCCTACAGATTTAAGGCCAGGGAGAAGAACGTGGGCTGGCGCATTGACTATTTCGTGGTGTCTGAGCGGCTCATGGACAAGGTGGAGGACTCGCTGATCTGCTCGGATATCCTGGGAAGCGACCATTGTCCTGTTGAGCTTATCATCGATCTTTGAGACTGAGAAGAGAGGACGCACAGCCGTGCGTCCTCTTGCTGTTTTTTTGGGGGATATGAAGAAATTCAACAAAACTTCTTGATTTTTTGTCGAATATATGGTATAATAGCATAAACCTGCTGTTTTGGGTGCAGGCTTTGAAAAGGGGAGACCCTAAGGAGGTAATTGTATGAAGAGTTTCGTCAAAAGAGCAGCTGCTACAGCCGTGGGCTGTACAATGCTCGTGTCGTCTACAGGAATGACCGCTTCGGCGGTGGGAATGACCTATCCTGCTAGCGATTCCTATAAGAGCGGCGTTTACTTTAAGAATATTTCCGCAGTTCAGCTTACAGGAGATCAGCGTGTTGACATCGTGGCAGTTGCGCAGTCTCAGCTGGGCTATCATGAGGGCAGCAACGCCAATGACCTTTCCGGAAATTCCAACGGCTCCGGAAACTTCACAGAGTATGGCAAGAGAGCCGGAAACGTGAGCATGGGCTGGTGTGCCGCATTTGTCTCTTGGTGCGCAGACCAGGCCAGAGTCCCGTCAAGCATCATCAAGCGCCAATATACGGCCGATAACATCACCAAGCAGTCCAAGACCGGACTCTTCGGCGGCACATTCAAGGCCTACGGTACATATATCCCAAAGCCCGGCGATATCGTATACTGGGATACCAATGAGCCTCTGAACAACAATTCCGACCACGTTGAGATAGTCGTTGCGGTCAGCGGCTCGACTATCACCTCAATCGGCGGAAATTCCTCAGATAAGGTCAAGACCCACACTGTGGATCTTTCTTCCAGCGACGGCTTCTCGTATTTCCACATTTTAGGCTTTGAGGTGCCGAATTATACAAGTTCTGCGGCTGCGACTACAACGACTACGACAGTCACAACGACAGTCACAACGACTACGGAAACGACAACTACTGTTCCCGTGACGACAGAGCCGCCTTTTGAGCCTGAATACTCCTACGGAGATGTGGACGGCGACGGAACTGTAGACGCATCAGACGCTTCACTGCTCCTAGCCGAGTACGCTGCACGTCAGACAAATACCGCTAACGAGATTGCTGAAGAGGCCTCTCAGTATGCCGATATCGACGGCGACGGCTTCGTAGATGCAACTGACGCATCTATCGTTCTGCAATACTACTCTTATGTGCAGACCGGCGGCGATTCGGCTCTGGCCGATTACATGGAGAACATTTACTCCGCAGAGCCTGAGACAGAGGACCCGACTGAGGAGGAGCCTCCTGCCCAGCCTTCTGAGGAAGAACTTGCAGACCGACCCTCCGACCAGGACAGCGAAACTGAGCTGATTGAGGACAAGCCTGAGTTGAACACTGAGGAACAGCTCCAGGAATGATCTCCCAGAGACAAAGCTGAAAAAACGTAATGTCTTTCCTCTGCTGAAAAGCGGGGGAAAGACATTTTTTCTCAAAAACTTGAAAAAAGTCCTTGACAAAGCCGGGGAGGCGTGATATAATATTTAGGTATCGTGTTTATGCGATATTATTATCCTTGCCCGCAGTTGGTTGCCGGGCATGATCCCAGAAGGAGGTGTACAGAAATGGCAAAGGTATCCGCTAAGTATGAAGTAATGGTCGTTTTCAGCATGAAGAACGGTGAGGAGGCTATGAAGGCTCTCGTTGAGAAGTTCAAGGAGAGGATCGAGCGTCACGCCGAGGCTGTTGAAGTCAACGAGGATTGGGGCAAGCGCAAGCTCGCTTATCCTATCGAGGACGAGACAGAGGGCTACTATGTTATCTACACATTTGAGTCTAAGCCCGATTACCCTGCTGAGCTGACAAGACGTCTGAACATCACAGACGGTATTCTTCGTTCACTCGTAACTGTTCTCTAAGCCATACCATTTTCTGAAAGGAGAAAGCCATGAATAAAGTCATTTTAGTTGGAAGACTTACAGCAGACCCGGTTCTTAGACAGACACAGAGCGGGATTTCATCTTGCAGATTTACTGTGGCTGTGAATAGAAGAACTGCTGATAAGAATACAGGCGAGCGTCAGGCAGATTTCATCAATTGTACTGCATGGCGTCAGACAGCTGAGTTTATTTCCCGCTATTTCAGCAAGGGCAAGCTCATCGCTGTTGAAGGAAATCTCCGTACAGGCAGCTATACCGATAAGAACCACCCCGATGTTACCCACTATACCACTGATGTATTCGTTGATAACGTTGAGTTCGTGGGCGGAAAGTCTGAGTCCGGCGGAAACGGCGGAAATCAGAACTATAATAACGGCGGCTACAATAACGGCGGCTATAACGCTGGCAATAACGGCTTTCAGGCTCCTCCTGCACAGTCTGCTCCTTCGCAGCCTGCGCCTCAGAATAATGATATGTCCTACGGCAATCTCAGTGATTTCGAGGAGATCCTCAGCGACGGAGATGTTCCGTTCTAAAAAACTGATCTATACTTTATATGAATAGGAGGAATAGTCATGGAAAAGGAGAGAAATTCCCGTCCTTCCAAGAAGCCCCGCAAGAAGGTTTGTATGTTCTGTGCGGACAGGATCGAGAGAATCGATTATAAGGACATCACAAAGCTCAGAAAGTGCATGACTGAGAGAGCAAAGATCCTTCCCAGACGTGTAACTGGCACCTGCGCTTTCCATCAGCGTGAGCTCACAGTTGCTATCAAGAGAGCAAGACACATCGCTCTTCTCCCTTATGTAAGCGACTAATAATGATAAATAGGGAGACCGCTTCAGGTCTCCCTTTTTTACAGCTATGTACGCTCCTGCGGCATCATCAGGAGCGTTAATGGGGTCAGTGGTCTGCGGTGTTGTATGAGAGCTCCTCGCTTCTCCGGAAGAGAAGTGAGATGCACCAGACAGCGGAAATGGCTACAAGGATGTAGACCGTCCGTGCCAGAAGGCTCCCTGCGCCGCCGAAAAGCCACGCAACCAGGTCGAATTCAAAGATCCCGACCAGTCCCCAGTTTATCCCTCCGATTATCAGAAGGATAAGCGCAAGTTTGTCCCACATATTGTGAACACCCCTTTATTAAGGATCGTTTCGGGAAGCACTGCTGTTTGTGCGTCCTGAGTATATTATGGCGCAGTTTTTCTGCGGTATTCAGGGAATTTTTGACAGAAAAAAGCGCCCCTTGCGGAGCGCTCCTCTGTGTTTTACCTTAGATCACTTTACGATGTACTTGCTGATCTCCTTGAGGAAATCCTCGGCATCGTCTGTGTGAGCATTGAGCTGGATAGGCTTAGAGAGGTCAAGGCTGAATATACCCATAATCGACTTAGCATCTACAGCGTATCTGCCGGAAACAAGATCAATGTCGAAATCGTACTTCATCACGATGTTTACGAAATCCTTGACATCGTTGATCGCCTGAAGTGAAACAGTAGCATTAGTCATGGTGTTTACCTCCTTCAAATAGTTGGGTGGTTGTTTTTTATCGTTTATTTCTTCTTCTGCGGCTTTTCCTGACCGCAATAACATAATAACACTAAAAAATCCCGATGTCAAGCCATTTACGGCAATTTCGTCAATTTAGTATAATATAGATATGCTTTTTGTCAGTTATTTTATTGATAACGGAGAGCTGTTAGAGTTGCATAAATACCTATGGTTATATTTGTGCAAAATATACATGAAACTCCTGCGAAAGAACTGTGTTGAGAAGGTGAAATATGTACAAGGTTTTTTTCATGACCTTTGGCTGCAAGGTCAACCAATATGAGACTGAATGTCTTCGGAGCGCTTTTGCGGAGCTGGGCTTTTCCGAGAGCCCTTCACCGGAGGAGTCTGACGTGATCGTGGTCAATTCCTGCACGGTGACAAGCTCCGGCGACACAAGATCTGTTCACGGCCTTAGGAAGATGCGCAGAGCAGCTCCCGGATCTGTGATCGTGCTCACAGGCTGTATGCCTCAGGCTGACCCGGAGATCTCGGCAAAGCTCCCGGAGGCCGACATAATCACCGGCACCAAGGACCGCTCCCGGATCCCGGAGCTGGCTCTGGAGGTCCTCAATGAGCGCAGAAGGATAGTGGAGATAGGGGAGTACACCTCCCACGACCTCTTTGAGGTGGCGGAATACCGCAGTTCCTTCGGCCAGACCCGTGCTTTCATGAAGATCCAGGACGGCTGCAACTGCTTCTGTTCCTACTGCATGATCCCCTACGCTCGGGGGCGCTGCCGGTCAAAGCCCATGGAGGACATTCGCCGTGAGGCCGATATGCTGGCCTCTGCCGGCCACAAGGAGATCGTGCTTGTGGGGATAAATCTTGCCTTCTACGGCGCAGAATGGGGGCTTCGCCTGGCTGACGCTGTGGAGGAGGTCTGCAAGACTGAGGGCATCCAGCGTGTGAGGCTGGGCTCTCTGGAGCCTGAGATGCTCCTGACCGGCGACCTTGAGCGCCTTGCTGCCCAGAAGAAGCTCTGTCCGCAGTTCCACCTGTCCCTGCAAAGTGGCTGCGGAAGGACCCTAAAGGCCATGAACAGGCGCTATACACCGGAGGAATATCTGGCTGTGACTGAGCAGATCCGCAGACTTTTCCATGACTGCGCCTTCACCACCGACGTAATGGTGGGCTTCCCGGAGGAGACCGAAGAGGACTTTGCGGAGTCCATGGCTTTTGTCCGGAAGATCGGCTTTTCCAAGGTACACGTCTTCCAGTATTCCCCAAGGAAGGGCACCCCTGCTGCGGCTATGGAGCAGGTCCCCGAGCCGGTGAAGGCTGAACGTGCCGCCCGCATGAGAGCTCTGGGGGAGGAGCTTGCCCTTGAGCACCACAAAAACCTGGTGGGAAGGACCCTTCCCGTACTCTTTGAGAAGGAGGACAGCCCCGATTTCCACCGTGGATGCGCTCCGGATCACACGTTAATAAAAATTTCTCGAAAAAATCCGAAAAAAAGTTTGCGTAATCAGATAATTAGTGTTATAATAGAAGAGAGCTTTTCCGATCACTGCTTCGGCAGGACTGCGGAAAAGGAATAAGCATTGCTGACCGCTTTTGCGGTTAAAATATCACCCCTTGCGGAGAAATGGAGAACAGAATATGTCCGTATTCAGAATTTACGCCGAAAAAAAGCCGGAGTTCGCTGTCGAGGCACAGTCCGTGCTCAGCGATATCCGTACAGCCCTGCGCCTTGAGCTCACAGGCCTGAGGATCCTCAACCGCTACGACGCTGACAAGCTCAGCGAAGAGGACTTCCGTGCGGCTATCAGCACAGTCTTCTCTGAGCCTGCGGTGGATGTTGTTTACGAGGAGATGCCTCCCGTTGCTGCCGGTGACAGAGTTTTCGCCGTGGAGTACCTTCCCGGCCAGTTCGACCAGCGTGCAGACAGCTGTGAGCAGTGTATCCAGATCCTTCGTCAGGGCGAGCGCTGTCGTGTGAGAAATGCCAGAGTCTACATAGTTTCCGGCAATATCACCGATGCTGAGTTCGACCGGCTGAAGTCATATATCATCAACCCTGTGGAGAGCCGTGAGGCTTCACTTGCCACTGTGGATACTCTCGATACAAATTACGAGATCCCCACTACTGTTGAGGAGCTGGAAGGCTTCATCGACCTTAACGAGAAGGGCCTTCATGCCTTCGTGGACCAGTTCGGCCTTGCTATGGACTACGACGACATTGCCTTCTGTCAGGACTATTTCCGCAACACTGAGCACCGCAACCCCACTATCACTGAGATCCGCATGATCGACACCTACTGGTCGGATCACTGCCGTCACACTACATTCCTGACTAACGTTGAGAATGTTGACATCAAGACTCCCTATATCCGTGATACATATGATATGTACCTGAACGTTCGTGAGGAGCTGGGCAGAACGGACAAGCCCGTTACCCTCATGGACATCGGTACTCTTGCCGCTAAGAAGCTGAAGGCTGACGGCCTTCTGCCCGACCTTGACGAGAGCGAGGAGATCAATGCCTGCTCCGTAAAGATCAAGGTGGACATCGACGGCCAGCTTGAGGACTGGATCCTCATGTTCAAGAACGAGACCCACAACCACCCCACCGAGATCGAGCCCTTCGGCGGTGCGGCTACCTGCCTTGGCGGAGCTATCCGTGATCCCCTGTCAGGACGCTCCTACGTTTACCAGGCTATGCGTGTCACCGGTGCGGCTAATCCTCTTGTTCCTGTTGAGGACACCATTGCCGGCAAGCTCCCCCAGAGAAAGATCACTGTTGGTGCTGCAAACGGCTACAGCTCCTACGGTAACCAGATAGGCCTTGCTACAGGCCACGTTGCTGAGGTATACCACCCCGGCTATGTAGCAAAGCGCATGGAGATCGGCGCAGTTCTGGGCGCTGCTCCTGCTGAGAATATCCGCCGTGAGGCTCCTGTTCCGGGAGACATCGTTATCCTCCTGGGCGGAAAGACCGGTCGTGACGGCTGCGGCGGCGCTACAGGCTCCTCCAAGTCTCATACTCTTGAGTCACTGGAGAGCTGCGGAGCCGAGGTACAGAAGGGTAATCCCCCTGAGGAGAGAAAGCTCCAGAGACTGTTCCGCAACCCCGAGGTAACTAAGATGATCAAGCGCTGCAACGACTTCGGTGCAGGCGGCGTTTCCGTGGCTATCGGCGAGCTCACAGACGGCCTTGTCATCAACCTCAACGCTGTTCCCAAGAAGTACGACGGCCTTGACGGTACTGAGATCGCTATCTCCGAGTCTCAGGAGAGAATGGCAGTAGTCATCGCTCCCGAGGATCTGGATAAGTTCCTGGCTGAGGCTGCTAAGGAAAACCTGGAGGCTACTCTGGTAGCTGACGTTGTGGCTGAGCCCAGACTGAAAATGGTTTGGAACGGCAATACTATCGTTGACCTTTCAAGAGAGTTCCTCAACTCCAACGGAGCTCCCAAGTATACAGACATCACCGTTGAGGCTCCCTCTGATGAGGAGGAGAGCATCCCTGCCGACACCGCAGAGGCTTGGACTCAGCTGCTGGGCAACCTGAACGTTTGCTCACAGAAGGGCCTCATCGAGAAGTTCGACTCCACTATCGGCGCCGGCACAGTCCTCATGCCCTTCGGCGGAGCTTACCAGATGACTCCCTCACAGGCTATGGCCGCAAAGATCCCCGTTCTCAAGGGCGAGACCAACACCTGCTCACTTATGGGCTGGGGCTTTGATCCCAATGTTTCCGAGAAGTCACCCTACCACGGCGCAATGATGGCTGTTATCGAGTCTATCGCCAAGGTAGTTGCTGCCGGCGGTACCTATAAGAAGTGCTGGCTGACCTTCCAGGAGTATTTCGAGAGAACTCAGAACGATCCCAAGCGCTGGGGCAAGCCTATGGCTGCTCTGCTGGGAGCTTTCAAGGCTCAGCTTGAAATGGGCTGCGGCTCTATCGGCGGTAAGGACTCTATGTCCGGTACCTTCGAGAACATCGACGTTCCTCCCACACTTGTTTCCTTCGCAGTTTCTACAGCAACGGCCGACAAGGCAGTTTCCACAGAATTCAAGGGCGCAGGTGACACAGTTATCTACCTTGCTCCCGATTACGACGAGAACGGCCTGCCTGTATTCGACAGCGTGAAGGCTGTATTCGACCAGGTAGAGCAGATCATCGCTGACGGCCGTGCAAAGGCTGTTTGGACTATCGGCTGCGGCGGAGCTGCTGAGGGTATCGCTAAAATGTGCTTCGGCAACAAGCTGGGCTTCGAGTTCAGCACAAGAATGACCGCTAAGGAGCTGTACAAGCCCTGCTACGGTGCTTTCATCATCGAGCTTGAGGGCGATGCTCAGCAGAATGAGCGTGTTATCGGTAAGACTATCGCCGATTACAAGATCAGCGCTCTGGACTACACATTCAGCTTAGAGCCTGCTCAGCGTGTATGGGAAGGCAAGCTGGAGCCCATTTTCCCCTGCCGCATAAAGACAACTACAGCTACTCCCGAGACCTACTCCTACACAGACAGGCTCCACCTGACAGCCTCTATCAAGGCCGCTCAGCCTAAGGTGCTGATCCCTGTATTCCCCGGCACCAACTGCGAGTACGACACAGCCCGTGCCTTCGAGAAGGCCGGCGCACGCACTGAGGTAGTGGTCATCCGCAACCTCTCCGCAGGCGACATCGAGGAGTCGGTACGCTACTTTGAGACAGCTATCAAGAGCTCTCAGATCATCATGATCCCCGGCGGCTTCTCCGGTGGTGACGAGCCCGAGGGAAGCGGAAAGTTCATCACTGCCTTCTTCCGCAACCCCAAGATCAAGGACGCAGTACACGACCTGCTGAAAAACCGTGACGGCCTTATGCTGGGTATCTGCAATGGCTTCCAGGCACTGATCAAGCTGGGTCTTGTGCCCTACGGCGAGATCGTGGACATGGCTGACGATGCTCCCACACTGACCTTCAACACCATCAACCGCCACCAGTCCATGATGGTCAATACCCGTATCGCCTCCAATAAGAGCCCCTGGCTCTACGGCTGCGAGGTGGGCGACATCCACAGCATCGCTATCTCACACGGCGAGGGACGCTTCGTTGCTCCTGACCGCCTGATCCAGCAGATGGCTAAGAATGGCCAGATCGCTACTCAGTACGTTGACCTTAACGGCGATCCTACAATGGATATCCGCTACAACCCCAACACCTCTATCGAGGCTATCGAGGGCATTACTTCTCCCGACGGAAGAGTCCTCGGAAAGATGGGTCACTCCGAGCGTAAGGGCAGCTACATCTGCAAGAACGTTCCCGGTGAAAAGGATCAGAAGATCTTCGAGAGCGGAGTTGCGTATTTCAAATAATGAACAGAAAGGGGCAGTTTCGGCTGCCCCTAAAATTTTTGTGCAAAAATTATACATTTCTATTGACTTGAAAAGTAAATTGGTGTATAATGATAGAGAGCTGTAAAACAGCAAATCTAAAAATGTAAGGAGCTGACAGCATGAAAAATATCCTCTTCGCTGCTTCGGAATGTGTTCCCTTTATAAAGACAGGCGGTCTGGCTGACGTTGTGGGCGCTCTGCCGCAGTATATCAATAAGGACGAGTTCGACGTCCGTGTGATCTTGCCCTATTACACCTGTATCCCCGCTAAATTCAGGGACAATTTCAAGTATGTTACTCACTTCTATATGGACTACGGCTACCGCCCCGACGGCGTTCACGTTGGCATCATGGAGTATGAGTACAACGGCATCAAATTCTATTTTGTTGACAACGAGTTCTACTATAAGTGTGACTACCCATATACCTCTGACCTGAAATGGGACATCGAGCGCTTTACATTCTTCTGTAAGGCTGTTCTGGCGATTTTGCCTGTTATCGGCTTCCGTCCCGACATTATCCATTGCCACGACTGGCAGTCGGCTCTGATCCCGGTGTTCATGCACTCTACCTTCGCCACAAATCCCTTCTACAGCTCCACAAAGACGATCATGACGATCCACAACCTGAAATTCCAGGGCGTGTGGGACATCGACACCTTCAAGTACAACACAGCTCTGCCCGATTATATGTTCACTCCCGATAAGCTGGAGTTCAACAAGAGCGCTAATATGCTCAAGGGCGGTCTGGTGTACGCTGACTATATCACCACAGTTTCCGAGACCTATGCTGAGGAGATCAAGTATCCCTTCTACGGCGAGCAGCTCGACGGCCTGTTGAGGGCAAGATCTGCTTCTCTTCGTGGTATCCTCAACGGTATCGACTACAAGGTATTCGACCCGTCCAACGACAAGAACATCTTCGCTGAGTATGATTCCAAGAACTGCAAGGCTAAAAAGGCCGAGAACAAGCGCAAGCTCCAGGAGGAGCTGGGACTTCCCGTTGATGAGGGCAAGTACATGATCGCAATCATCTCCAGACTCACCGACCAGAAGGGTCTTGACCTGGTGAACTACGCTATCGAGCGCATCGTTGACGAGAACACTCAGTTCGTTATCATCGGCACAGGTGACTCTCGCTATGAGAATATGTTCAAGCACTATCAGTGGAAGTACCCGGAGAGGGTCTCAGCAAATATCATGTACTCAGACCAGCTCGCCCACAAGCTCTACGCTGCGGCTGACGCTATGCTCATGCCGTCACTGTTCGAGCCCTGCGGCCTGACTCAGCTGATCTCCCTGAGATACGGAACTATCCCGATAGTTCGTGAGACAGGCGGCCTGAAGGACACCGTTATACCCTACAATGAGTTCGACGGAACAGGCACGGGCTTCTCCTTCGCTAACTACAACGGCGACGAGATGCTGGGCGTTATCAACTACTCCAAGCACATCTACTACAACCACCGTGACCAGTGGGACAAGATGGTCCAGCGTGGCATGGAGGCAGATTTCTCTTGGAACAGCTCTGCCCGTCAGTACGAGGGTATGTACAGCTGGATGATCAATTGGTAAAAACTTTGCAGCGGTGCCATTGCGCCGCTGCTCCTATCTATGGAGGAGCATGGAAAAAACTAAACTTAGGGGAGCCGTTTTCGATATGGACGGCCTCCTCATCGACACTGAAAAGCTGTATCTGAAGTATTGGAAGCAGGCTGCGGCTGACTTCGGCTATGATATGCGTGACGAGCACGTTTTCGCAATTCGCAGCCTTGCACGAAAGTTCTCCATCCCCAAGCTCAAGGGATTTTTCGGGGAGGAGTTCCCCTCAGAGGAGATCCGGGCCCGGCGAACTGAGCTCATAAATGCGGACATCGACCAAAACGGTATCGACCTGAAAAAAGGTATGCCTGAGCTCATCGTCTACCTACAGGAAAGGGGAGTCCGCTGCGCAGTTGCCACTGCCACCGCCCGGGATCGAACTGAGCGCTATCTGGGAAAGATCGGCGCCGGAGAGCTATTCGATGCAGTGATCTGCGGCGACATGGTGCATTCCGGCAAGCCCGACCCTGAGATCTACCTGACAGCAGCAAAGGCTCTTGGGCTGGATCCTCAGGAGTGTGCCGCCTTTGAGGACTCGCCAAACGGCATTCGTGCAGCTCATGCTGCCGGCTGTGAGGCCATAATGATACCTGACCTGACCCCGCCTGAGGAGGAGATCATGCCTCTTCTCAGCGCAGTCTACCCCGACCTTTGGGCTGCTCGGGAATACTTTGAAGGGAGGCTCTGATATGCCCGGAAAAACCAGCGTTTCCAAGATCTTTGAGATACCCAAGTTCTACTATTTCGACAGCGGCAACGACTACTCCGGAAGCCTTGGCGATTTCGCCTACAAGGTCTGCACCGGCGAAAAGCTGGTCTGCAAGACCTGGCACGGCCGTCTTTGCTCCGAAAAAGCAGCGATCGAAAACCAGCAGGAGTTCGACCGCACACAGGAGGGCTTCGACGCCATGATCGAATGGCTTGAGTCTGTCTACTCCTCAAAGTGAGCCTTATAGAGAGAGCTCCTTGGCGCAAAACCTAACGAATAAGATAAAGGATCCCGATACATTTGTACCGGGATCCTTGTTTTATTGTGGTCTGAGGTCTCAGCTTCCGGCTGTGTATGGGCAGACTTCACCCACTTACGACCGATCTTTTTTGTTTAACAGAGTTTCCTTCAGCAGATCGGACGGATCCTTTATGAGCAGATAGACTATCCATACTACCAGAGCCAGTGCGATCACTGCCATTCCAAGAAATGTATCATTGAGCATATCCTTTGCCGAAGGTGTAAAGTATTCTGCACCGACCTCAAGGTATTCGACTACACCGTCGACAAGCCACATCAGCGAAGCTCCCCAGAACATATAGAGCAGAACACCGATCTTCAGCTCTCTTGCCTTGGAGCTAGTATACCATTTCACCGTGGAAACTGCGGCTGCGATCATTGTGATAAGAAGTGTCATGCTGCTGCACCTGCCTTGCTTTTTTCTGTTTTCTCAGAGCCGATGATCTTATCCGCAGCGACCGCCAATACGCCCCATACAGCGGTAACGAGTATTGCCATTGCCGAGCCTGATGTGGCCATTTCGTGGAGCATTTTCACAGTCTCTGCCGGGTCGTTTGCAGCCGTCAGGAAGGGGAAGAATGGTGAGATCTCACCATGCCATAGGTGTTCAAACGCAAGCAGTCCGGAGCCGCCCCACAGCATTCCGTTGAGCCATTTCAGCTTTTCAGATAGGCGGATCTTATTATCGGTGGATTCATGATCGGAGTTAGCCTCTGATCTTTTTACTGCCTTTTGAATGATAGTTGTAACTGCCGCTTCTGCTGCCGGTACTATAAAACAAGCCATTTTACATTCCTCCGTTTCATTTATCCCAGCCAAGAGCTTTTCTCTTGGCTTTCATATCAGCTACTATCTTTTCGCCCAGCTTGACAGGATCTGTGTCAACGTTCATGGAAGATCCCAGGGTCTCAAGAGTGCCGTATTTCAAAAACTCGATAACATTCTTTGAGCCGTATATCTGTGCTTCAACACAGTGATAGGAGCTTATGCCGTTAAGTCTAAATCCAAGTGCAGCGTCGATGCCCTTTTCATTTCCCCATTCGGGAGAAGAAAAAGCAAAGGGCAATTCTGACATTTTATGCCCTAAAGCTCCTGCAATACCGGCGAATATCCCTGAGGAGCGTGTGTTGTCGATACATTCGCCAACGTGCCAAACAGGAGGAAGATCGGGCTTTAGGAACTCTCTTAGGCTGTCTCCGGCCTTTTCATTTCCCGATACCGCACAGTATCCCAATTTCATCAGCGGGAATGAAGCACAGCCGTTTGAAAGGATAAGAACATTGTTCTTCAGTAAAACATCTGCAACATCAACGATACATTTTTCATAAAGTACCTTCGGATTGTTGCATCCCACCATATTTACTATACCGAGTATGCGGCCGTCCTTGATCGCATCGGCAAGGGGCTGCATACTTCCGAAGCGCTTGTGGATATACTCCACCGAGAAACCCACCTCTGCTTCGACCTCATAGGGCGGTATGTAAACAGGTATGCCCTTTCTAGCCTCAAAGCTCTCTATTGCACGGCGGACGATCTTTTCGGCAAGAGCCTTTGTCTCGCCGATATTGGAGTGGTGATGATCGTATTCGTAGCGTTCAGCTCCGGGAAGTCTTGCCGATTCGCTGGTCGTTACAACAGTTGTCTTAAAGCAGCGAGCTACTTCCATGATCGAGGGGAATACGTCCTGAACATCTGCCACCCAAAGATCCAGAGCGCCTGTTCCGAGAACGAGCTCGGCAGAGACAGCATTCGACAGCGGAACAACTCCTGCATACCTGTACATAGCCGACAGACCCGAACAGCATATGCCATAAAACTTTATTCCCTTAGCTCCCTTTGATTTGGCAAGCTCGATCAGGTCCTCACGCTTGCCGGCCTCAACGATCTGACTTACAAGAAGCGGCAGATGACCATGAACAGCGATGTTCACATATCCCTTTTCGAGGGCACCGATATTGACTTTCGATGTAACTCTGTCGCCCACGCCGAAGAGACTGTCCGTAGCAATAGAGGCTCCTACAACTCCCGAAAATGTGAAAGCAAGTCCGCATCTTAGGAATTGCTGCATTACCGAACGCCAGTCTCCGTCAGTTGCACAGCCCGACTTATGGTAAGCCTCAAAGACCTCATGATAAGCACTTACAGGCAGTATATCAAGATCCTTCCATACCTCCTGCCGTTCGGGCACAGCGCAGGCCGAAATGGTCTTGTATTCACCGGGAACAGTTCTCGAAAGGTCATCAAGCAGGGCATCAGCCAGATCTCTTGCAACGTTTTTGAGCTGACGATTTTTCTGCTTTATACCAAAAGCCTCCGCAGTCGCCCTGATCTTCTGTTCGCCCAGTATGGGAACATCCAGCTTGCCCTCAGCAGCCCATTTCAGTGCGAGCATGACCTCTCTAGCGTGCATACCGTGCTGTGCTGCACCAGCCGCCGCCGACCGCAGAAGATTTCTTGCAACGATCAGATCGGCGTCCGCACCACAGACACCTTTCGGGCTTTTTGCTGTTACACGGCATGGACCCATATTACAGATCTTGCAGCAAATACCTGCAAGTCCGAAATTACATTGGGGCTTCTGCTTATCAAAACGGTCAAAGGCGGTGTCGATACCGAGCTGCTCCATTCGCAGAAGAAGCTCTCTGACGGCAGGGTCGGGGGTCTGTTCGATAACATCCTGCTTTGAAGGAAAAGTCTTTCTGTATTCCGAAACGGCATTCATATAGTCCTTGATGAATGCCTGAGGATCATCAGCTTCGCTCTCGCCATGGCTTGCCTTCAAAATGACCGTAGGGATACCGTGTTCGTCGAAACCGATCAAATTTCTGTGTGAGTGGATATGCGCAGGGGCGCTGCTCTCCTCGTGTGAGTGGTGGTGCTTGTGTTCATGTTCGCTCATGATCATGTCTCCTCAAATCAAATATAATACTCGATAAAGCCTTCTGTTTTCATATTGAAAAGTTCAAATATCTTATCACGGACGTATAAAAAGTCATCGCTCGTTCTGTCACGATGAGCTCCCAGCGGTACCTTGACGATACTCTTTATCCTGCCGGGATCTGCCATCATAACAACTATCCTGTCGGCGAGGAATACCGCCTCCTCAATATCGTGGGTAACGAAAATGATCGTCTTTTTTTCCTCCCTTGAAATACGGAGGATATCCTCCTGGAGCTTCATTCTTGTGATAGCGTCCAGTGCTCCGAAGGGCTCATCCATAAAAATAATATCCGGGTCAACTGCAAGACCTCTTGCTATTGCCACTCTTTGCTGCTGACCGCCTGAAAGCTGCTTGGGGTAACGCTTTTCATAGCCTGAAAGTCCCACAAGCTCCAGATATTTTTTTGAGATCTCAGCACGTTTTTCCTTTGGCACCTTCTTTGACTCAAGTCCAAGCTCAACATTTTTCAGAACAGTTCTCCAAGGGAGCAGGCCATAATTCTGGAAGATCGTTATATTGCTCAGAGAAGGCTCTGTGACTTCTTTTCCGCCGATCCTGACAGTTCCGCTGCTCACTTTCTCAAATCCGGCAAGAGCATTGAGCAGAGTGCTTTTGCCGCAGCCCGACGGTCCGAGCAGACAAATGAACTCTCCCTTTTCGATGTCAAGGGATACATGATCCAGGGCGGTAAATCTTTTTCCGTCCTGCACGAAATCCTTGCAGGCATCTTTTACTTCGATGTACATTACTCCGCACCTCCCCATGATCTGAGGATCGCCTTTTCGATCAGTTTAAGTGCTCCGTCAAGCAGTATGCCTATGAGACCTATGACAAGGATAGTCGCAAGCAAAATATCTGCACGGATATTATTTCTTGCATCGATTATCTGATAGCCAAGACCTGACTGAGCACCTACCATCTCGCCTGCAACAAGGAATATCCATGCTGTTCCCAGGGCAAGATGTATACCGTTTGCTATCTGTGGGAAAGCCGCCGGAAGTATCACCTTCCATGTCAGTGAGGGCTGCTTTATCCCGAAATTCTTTGATACTTTCAGATATATCGGGTCGATATTCCCCACAGCTGCAACAGTTGACAGCAAAACAGGGAAAAAAGCTGCAATAAAGATGATAACGATAGCGGGAACATCTCCGATACCGAACAGCAGAACGATGAAGGGCATCCACGCTGTAGGTGAGATCGGCCTTAGAAGCTGCACCGCAGGATTTATGTACTGAAAGACCTTTGGAAGTCTGCCAAGGATAAGTCCCAGGATCACAGCAACGATCACCGAACTAAAATAGCCTGCGGCAAATCGGTACATACTTGTTTTTATGTTCTCAAACAGTTTTCCGCTTACTATCATCTCGACTAAAGCATCAAATGCCATTTTGGGAGAGGGGAACAATGCCTTATCATAGCTGCTGACATAAAACAGCAGCTGCCAGATCAATATCAGTATTGCAACTGAGATCACAACGTTTTTCAGAGAGAGTAGCCTTTTCATTGATTTCACGCCCTATCAAAAATCGTTCTTCACAAAATCCTCATAAGCAGGAGGAGCATCCGAAAGTCCATACTCCTTGACCTTTTCAGCAAGTGTGTTGTAGATATCCTCTGTTATTTCAAGGTCATTATAGGATATCCATTGCAGAGAAATATCAAGCACTTCATCTGACTGAGAAAGATACTTCTTCGCTACCTCTTTGGCAGCCTCTTTATCGAGCTTGTTTCCGGCCTCTTTGTAGCCTTCAACGAAAGTCTTTGCATCCTCGTAGTGCTCGTCGATGTACTTGTCGGTAAGCACCAGTCCGCAGCAAAGAGAATCCTCCCAAAGCTCCTCGGAGCTGAAAAGCACCTTTCCTGCACCAAGAGAAACGCCCATTGCTCCAAAAGGCTCTGCAACGCAGTATCCGTCTATCTGACCGCTTGCAAGTGCGGAGGGCATCTCTGTAGGAGCGAGCTCTGTGACGTTCACATCGTTTATGGTAAGTCCGGCAGTTGCAAGCGCATCGTTCAGCAGTATGTTGTGTGATGACTGCCTATGGGGGATAGCAAAGGTCTTGCCCTTAAGATCGGCGGCAGATCCGATATCATTAGAAACGATGATAACATTTCCGTCACGGTGTCCAAGAGCAACGGCTTTCAGACCGATACCCTCCTGCTTTGACTTCATGGCAAGCTCGATCAGCACAGAAGCGCCGTCTACTCTGTTTGAGTTTAGAGCGTCAAGCAATTCAGACCATGAGCCGTATTTTACAAGCTCCACCTTCAGGCCTGAGCTTTTTTCAAGCTCCTCAGCCTCCTCCAAAACAGCCAGAGAATGAGTGATGGGTAGGTATGCGATCTTGATAGTGTTTGCATCACCGCTGTCAGTTTTTCCGCAGGATACAGCGGATAAAGCAAGTACAGCCGAGAGTGCTGATGCAAGTATTCTTTTTTTCATGTTCATTCATCCTTTCAATAATAAAACTGCTCTCCGAGGCTGATTATTTACAGCCAAGAGGTCTTTCATATTTTTCCTATAGAATTCATAGGTTTTATTATACAGCATAATTATTATTATGTCAAGGATATTGATCAGTTTACTAGGTAAATCGTACAGCTAACTAAAATCTATCCGGATGCACAGAAAAGTTTTATACATTCTTGATAGCTGAGCATATTTGGCGAACTATTGCTTGGCATCAGCGACCGTAAATACTATCCTCGGCGCTCTGGAAAAATGCAAAAAAAGGTGTGGCCGAAACCACACCTTTTGCTTTTAACCTACATTTTCTCCGCCGTCCTGGGGGGGATCCACCGGAGTATCGACCGGCGTATCTACGGGAGTATCCACCGGCGTATCTACCGGTGTATCCACGGGAGTATCAACTGGGACATCAACAACTGAGGACTCCTGAACGCTCGACTCAGGAACATAAACTGAGCTTGACTCAGGCTCCTGGTAGTATGAGCTCTCCGGAGGCGGCGTTACAACAGCGTCGGCCGGCAGGTAGTAAACGATCAGCTTCTTGCCTTCCTTGTTGCTGAAATAGCTTCCGGCGCTAACGGTCTTGCCGTCGATCTGGAGTGATGAGATAGTGTTGGGCGTTCCATAAGCTGAGTTGGAAGCGATGAGGGAGTAGTTGGAGATACCGGCCTCCTTCAGCCTGTTCTCATACTGTGAAACTGTAAGGCCGCTGTAATCCGGGATCATAGCGGACTCCTTGCCCTTGCTGACCTTGACTCTGACAACGCTGCCCTGAGCCACCTGAGTGCCGGGCTCGATGCTCTGCTCGAAGATCATGTCAGCCTCGTAATTGTCGTTATATTCGTATATGACCTCAAAGTTCAAGAAATCTCTGTACTTTTCCTCAGCTATCTCATAGAACTTGTTCACCAAGTCAGGCATTTCGGTGTCGGCCTTGACTGTGGTGGGCTCGGTAGTCTCCTCGGTCGTGCCTGTTACCACATTATCGGAGACAGATGAGGAGCTTGAGGAGCTGGAAGAATTCCTGTCCTTTGGCATGATCATCTGCATGATGACCACAGCGATGATCATTAGGATCGCCAGCAGGAGGACACCGATGATGATCGGCACCTTGATCCTGTCAACGGTGTTGACCTTTTCGTAGCGGTAGTCGTCGTAATCGCCCACATCGTCGTACTGAGGATAGGGAGCAGGCTCCTGGTAATAGGGCTGCTGGGGAGGCGGAGCGTACTGCTGGTTGGGGTCCTGATAGCCGCCATAGAACTCCTGCTGCTGAACAGGCGGAGCCTCGTTCTGGGGAGGAGGTACAGGCAGGGGCGTAGTGAAGGTGCTCTTCATAGGAGAAGAGGGAGCTTCAAAGAGGCGTGTCACCAGCTCAGTGATAGTCTGGATCCTGTCTCTTCCGGCAAGATTCATGCCCTCCATGATAACACGGGAAACGTGCTGAGGGATCTTGCTGTTGAGGACCGCAGGCTCGCAGAGGTCGTCGTGCTTCATTCGGCTCATAGAGTCAACGGGCATACAGCCTGTAAGGGCTCTGTAGAGGAGTGCGCAGACTCCGTAAACATCTGTCCAGGATCCCTGACGGCTGCTGCTGCTTGCTGAATACTGCTCAGGAGCTGCATAGCCCTTGAAGAGCTCGTACTCAAGACCGGCGTTGGCAGTTCTAACGGCGGAAACGCAGAAGCCGGACAGCTTAAGCTCGCCCTTAGAGGTGATATAGACCGTATCGGGACTGATGGCCCTGTGGATTATGCCTGCATTGTGGAGGATGCCGATGGTAGTGAACAGGGGAGGGAAGATCTTTGAGACCTGCTCCCAGCTGAGCTCGCCGGCGTTATCCTTCAAATAGTCCAGCATTTTCACGCCCTCGATGTGCTCGAAGACGGTGTATGTAGTGTTGTTCTCGGCGAACATATCGAGAACAGGGGTTATATTCGAATTATTGCGGAGCCTTGCAAGGGACTTGTTCAGCTCGGTATACTCGGCCATAAAGGCCTTATACTTGGCAAGGTTGTTGTAATTTACACTGATGACGGCTTTGTTTTTTACACGGGTGCAAAGGTTTATTGGCATATACTCTCTGAGCATGACTTTGCAGCCAGTGGATATATCAAGGCCTGCGTATGTAGCGCCCTCGCCGTTATACTCAAGAAGGATCCCTACGAGGTACCTGTCATGAAGAATGGTACCCGGAGCAATGTACATAGGATCGAACGGGGTATGCTCATCGTAGCCGCAGTGCGGGCAGGCGGTGAGACCGGCGTCGTATTTTTCCAAACATCTGTAGCAATATTTGCGCTCTCCCAAAGCAGTTCCTCCTTTACAAGTATATTGATACGCAAAAATCGCATCATAACTATTTTATCAGCATTCAGTTGAAAAGTCAACAACTAAAATGCGGATATTTTGATTTTGTCGGAATTTGTAGCATTTCTGTAATAATTTAGCTCAGTTTGCTCACTATTTTGTAACAATTAGGCCGCATGACCTCCTTTCAGAAATAATTACTGCCGGGCGTTGCAATATTTTCAGGATCATGCTATAATAAAGGATAAAGATCAAGACTATAAAAGGGAGGATCATATGGAGCTTTTAGGAACGATAACAGAGCTGGCCCAGGCCTTCGGGCCTTCCGGCTGTGAGGACGCTGCCGGAGAGCTGGCAAAGTCCATGCTGGAGGAATACTGCTCTGAGGTCTATATTTCGAACAATAACGTCATCGGACGCTTTGGGGAGCGCCGTGAAGGGCTGCCGGATCTGGTGCTTGACGCTCACATCGATCAGATCGGCATGATCGTCACAGGCATCTCTGAGGAGGGCTTCGTGAAGGTCGACAGTCTGGGAGGCATCGACCGCAGGCTCCTTCCCACTCAGCAGGTGGTGATCTTCGGAAAGCGCCAGATCCCGGGAGTTTTCTCAACTCTTCCCCCTCACCTTGCTCAAGGCGGCAACAAGGTCATGACCTTCGCTGAGGCCGCCATCGACACTGGGCTTTCCAAGGAGGAGCTGGAGGAGCTGGTCTCGCCGGGAGACTGCGTGAAATTTGATGTGGAGCTGAAAAGGCTACTGGGTGAGAGAGTCACCTGCGGAGCCTTGGACGACCGCTGCGGAGTGGCCTGCATCCTCTATGCGCTGGAGCTGCTAAAGGGCGAAGATCTGGGCTATAACGTGACCGTGATCTTCTCCTCTCAGGAGGAGGTGGGCGAGCGTGGCGCTAAAGTCGGGGCATTTGAGCTTGCTCCCGACATTGCTATCGCCGTGGACGTCAGCTTCGCCATGAACACCGGCGAGGACCCGAAAAAGTGCGGCGAGCTGGGGAAAGGCCCCATGATAGGCGTTTCTCCCTCTCTTTCAAGACGCATCTCTCAGGAGCTGATCGCCTGTGCAAAGAACGCACAGATCCCTTTCCAGTATGAGGTGATGAACGGCATGACCGGCACCAATGCTGACCGGTATTCCGTGGAAAAGGGCGGCGCCGAGACCTGTACTGTGTCGATCCCCCTGAGAAATATGCACACTCCCGCTGAGGTCATCGACCTTAGGGACGTCAGACTTTCCGCACAGCTTCTTGCGGAGTTCATCAAGGAGGGCAGAAAATGAAGAGTCTTCTGAAGGAATTATGCCTTATCAACGGCGTTTCCGGGGACGAGCAGCTCGTCCGCAGCGCCATTATGGAAAAGGTGAAGGATCACTGCGATGAGATGCGCACGGATCCTCTGGGCAGCCTGATCTGCTTCAAAAAGGGAAAAAGCTCCGGCAAAAAGCTCATGGTCTGCGCCCATATGGACGAGGTGGGCTTCATCATCACCCACATAAACTCCGATGGCACTCTATCCTTTGATCAGGTGGGAGGTATCGACCCTTCCGTTGTTATCGGCCGTCAGGTGAAGGTGGGAAATGCCGGTATACAGGGAGTTGTAGGCTCTCCGGCTGTGCATGATCTCTCCAAGGATGAGCGTGAGGCTCCCCCGAAATTCAGCGGCATGACTATCGACATCGGCGCTTCCTCGAAGGAGGAGGCTGAGAAATACGTTTCGCCGGGAGACTGCGCATATTTCAGCTCTGATTTCCTGGAAATGGGCAGCAAGATCAAGTCCAAGGCCATCGACGACCGTGCAGGCTGCGCAATGATGATCAGCCTTATGCAGGAGGATCTGCCCTTTGACACATACTTCGTGTTCAACGTTCAGGAGGAGATCGGCCTCCGTGGATCTGGCGCCTCTGCCTATTCCGTTGCTCCGGACTTCGCCTTGGTGCTGGAGGCCACTACTGCTGCGGACATTGACGGAGTTTCCGGCGGAAAGAAGGTCTGCTGCCTGGGATGCGGTCCCGTGGTCAGCTTCATGGACCGCCGCACGATCTACGACAGAGAGCTGTACAGGCTGGCCTTCGACACGGCTAGGGAGATCGGTGTGCCCTGCCAGACAAAGAGCGCTGTTGCCGGCGGAAATGATGCCGGTGCCATACATATCAGCGGAAAGGGCGTGCGGACTCTGGCAGTCTCAGTGCCTTGCAGATACCTCCATTCGCCGGCCTGCGTGATAGAGTCGGCTGATCTGGAGAGCACCTACGCACTGGTCCGTGAGCTTGCAGGAAGGATACCAAAGCTATGATCAAACTTGTGAAAAGCGACAGCGAGCTGGATAATGAGCTGCTGATGAGGTCCCTCTCCGGAAGAAAAATGCTGGCGTACATGAAGGCCTACGGTCCGGGGTATGATTTTTGCCGGTTTTACACGGTAACTGACGAGTACGGCCGGGGCGGCAAGGGCTTCATGTTCATCATAAATTCCACCCTGATAATCTGCGGAGACGGCCGTCTTGGGGCAACTGAGGAGCTCCAGATCTTCATCAATATGAACGAGCCCTTCCGTATCGAGGGCGACCAGAAGATCCTCCGGGGGATAACTCTGGGCAGCCGCTATCAGGAGCTGGGACGGACGGTCTTCGAGCTGATCCCTGACGAGAACAGCTATAAATTCGCCGAGGAGTTCGTGGACTTCGACCCGTACCTCCCGGACGTTTACACCATACTCAGCGAGGGATTTCCCAATATTGCGGACTTTTCCCTGTGGTACACCGATACCTCGCACCGCTGCCGCCACGGTATCAGCCGAGTTTTCACCTACCGGGGCAGCACTACGGCTTCTGTGGTCTTCGACATCGGCGGAGAGGTGCTGATCGGGCAGGTGGCCACAAAGATCGAGGCTCGTGGCGCAGGCTATGCAAGGGAATTCCTGAAATGGCTGGCTCTGTGGCTGAACAACATGGGCAAGCGTGCCTACCTTCTGGCGCTGGATATCCGTGTCAGCTTCTACAAGGAGATCGGCTTCCGTGAGGTCGAGAAGGAGATCGTCCTTGAGCGTATCGACGTGGAGAAGGACAGTCTCTCCAAGGGCAGACTTGCAGACGAGATGTGACCATATACATTTGAAAGGAAATAAAATGAACAGTAAGATAAATCAACTTTACGGCTTCGATCCGAAGCTCATAGAGATCGCAGAAAAGGCTGAGGCGGACTGCGCTGAGGCATTCAAAAAAATGGAGCAGACCGCTGAATACTGCGGAGCAAAGGTGCTCAAGGCCTTCTCAGATAATAAGGTCAGCGAGCAGTGCTTCTACGGCTCCACCGGCTACGGCTACGGCGACATCGGACGTGACGTTATCGACAAGGTCTTCGCTCAGGCTCTGGGTACGGAGGACGCTCTGGTGCGCTTCAATTTCGTTTCGGGAACTCATGCTCTGTCCGTGGCGCTTTTCGGCGTTCTCCGCACGGGGGACAAAATGGTTTCCATAACCGGCAAGCCCTACGACACTCTGGAGGAGGTCATCGGCCTTGCGGGTGAAAAGGGGAACGGCTCCCTCATGGACTACGGCGTGGAGTACGCACAGGTGGATCTGAATGAGGACGGCTCCCCTAAGCTGGAGGAGATCACTGAGGCGGTCAAGGGTGCTAAGGTCGCCTATATACAGCGTTCACGGGGATATTCTCTCCGGGGAGCCTTCACCGTGGAGGACATCTCCGAGATGGTGAAGGCCGTCCGCAAGGGCAACCCTGATGCTATCGTTATGGTGGACAACTGCTACGGCGAGTTCGTTCAGGAGCTGGAGCCCTCTGATGCAGGAGCCGACATCATGATCGGATCGCTCATCAAGAACGCCGGCGGCGGTATCGCACGCACAGGCGGATATATCGCCGGAAGAGCTGACCTGGTAGAGCTTTGCTCATACCGCCTGACCTGCGTTGGCATGGGCAAGGAGGTAGGCTGTACTCTTGGCATGAATCGTGAGATGCTGCTGGGACTTTTCTTCGCTCCCGACGTAGTTTGCGCTTCACTGAAGACCTCTGCATTCGCTGGGGAGCTGTTCACAGCCCTTGGCTTTGAGTGCTCTCCCAGAAAGACCGATCCCCGAGGCGACATCATAACTGCCATAAAGCTGGGTGACGAGGAGCACCTGACGGCCTTCTGCCGTGGTATCCAGAAGGGCGCTCCCGTAGACGCATTCGTGACTCCTGAGCCATGGGATATGCCGGGCTACATCAGCAAGGTGATAATGGCTGCCGGAGCCTTCACCATGGGCGCTTCCATCGAGCTCTCCGCAGATGCTCCGATCCGTGAGCCCTTCGCAGTTTGGATGCAGGGCGGCATAACATACACCTCCGGAAAGCTGGGAGTTATGCTGGCTGCTCAGGAGATGATAGATCAGGGTCTTGTGCAGCTCTGATCTTCACAGACGATACCCCTTGCAATTACCGATATTGTATGTTATAATTGTATAAGAATAGTTTCGTGATAAGCCTTACATTATACTAATTTTATAAATGGAGTAGATTCTTTTATGGATAAACAGTCCTACATCAGCGCAAAACAGGCTGCGCTGAGAAAGTATTTCAGCCGCATGAACGATATGCAGCAGGAGGCCGTCTTTACTGTGAACGGTCCTGTTCTTGTGCTGGCAGGAGCCGGAAGCGGCAAGACCACTGTTATAGTGAACCGTATCGCCAACATGATCAACTTCGGAAACGCCTTTTTTGACGAGTCACGCATAGGCGATGAGGCCGACCTGAAATTCCTACAGGATTACGCCTCAGGCGCAGCCGATGACTTCGAGACTCTCCGGGAGACCGTTGCAGTTTCGCCCGTAAAGCCGTGGAATATCCTTGCTATCACCTTTACGAATAAGGCTGCCGGCGAGCTGAAGGAGCGCCTTCAGGATATGCTGGGGGAGGAGGCTCTTAACGTTCACGCCTCCACCTTCCACTCTGCCTGCATGAGGATCCTCCGCAGTGAGATCGGCGCACTGGGCTTCAGCAGCGACTTTACGATCTACGATTCTGACGACAGCCAGCGCCTTATCAAGAATATCATGGCGGAGATCGACGTTTCCGAGAAGCAGCTTGCTCCAAGGGCTGTGCTCACTGAAATCAGCTTCGCCAAGGACAAGATGATAACTCCCGAGGAGATGCGTGCTGATGCCGGTATGGACTACCGTAAGAAGGTGATCTCCAAGCTCTACGCTCTGTATCAGGAGCGCCTGAAGGCCGCCAACGCCCTGGATTTCGACGATATCCTTGTGTTCACCGTGAAGATCTTCGAGGAGTTCCCGGAGGTACTGGAGAAGTACCGCCAGCGCTTCCGCTACATCTTAGTCGATGAGTATCAGGACACTAACCACGTCCAGTTCCGCCTTGTTTCGCTGCTCTCAAAGGAGCACTCCAACCTGTGCGTAGTGGGCGACGATGACCAGAGCATATACCGTTTCCGTGGCGCAAATATCGAGAATATCCTGGGCTTTGAGAGCCAGTTCAAGGGCGCCCAGGTCATCCGCCTTGAGCAGAATTACCGCTCTACACAGACTATCCTTGATGCGGCAAACTCCGTTATCGCCCACAATATGGGGCGCAAGGAGAAGACCCTCTGGACAGGCGGCGCCAAGGGCGAGAAGGTCTACTGGTACAAGGCTGTCGACGAGAACGATGAGTCAAAATTCGTGGCAGACACTATTGCTGCTGACTATAAAAAGACCGGTAAATATTCCGGTAACGCCGTGCTTTACCGCATGAACGCCCAGTCCAACTCAGTTGAGCGGACCCTGGTGCGCTGCGGCATACCCTACAGAGTTTACGGCGGCATGAGATTCTACGACCGGAAGGAGATCCGTGACGTTACCGCCTACCTTAGCTTCATCAACAACCACAGCGATATGCTGCGTTTCCGCAGGATCATCAACGAGCCCAAGCGTGGCATCGGCGACTCGACTATCGCTCTTATCGAGGACATCAGCCGTGACCTGAGACTGACTCCCTTTGAGGTCATCAGCACCTGCGAGGATTTCGCTCCGCTGTCAAAGAAGGTCACTGCTCTGAAGTCCGCTGCGGCTATGTTCGCAGACCTTGACCAGAAGGCGCAGGAGCTGCCCCTGGACGAGTTTTTGGACTATGTTCTGGACAAAACAGGCTATCTTGACCACCTGAAAACTCTGGAAAACGCTGAGACAAAGATTGAGAACGTTGAGGAGCTCCGTTCCTCCATCGTCCAGTACATGAACGAAGCAGAGGAGCCTTCTCTGGGCGGATTTTTGGAGGAAGTCGCTCTGTACACCGAGGCCGACCGTGACGACGGCTCCGAGGACAAGGTCACTCTCCTGACGGTACATTCCGCAAAGGGACTTGAGTTCAAAAACGTGTTCGTTATCGGCCTTGAGGAAGGGATCTTCCCCAGCAGCCGTTCCTTTGACAGCGAGGATGACCTTGAAGAGGAGCGCAGACTTGCCTATGTTGCCATTACCCGTGCCAAGGAGAGGCTCTACCTCACCAGCGCAAGACAGCGTATGCTTTTCGGCCAGACCCAGCGCAATGTGACCTCACGCTTCATGAAGGAGATCGGTACCGAGCTCATCGAAAAGCACGATAATGCCGCTGCTATGCGTGCTATGCTGGAGGAGAACGACAAGTCAGTTACCGAGGTACACTCTGCTACTCTCCAGCAGCAGCTTGCCAGAAACAAGATGCACGCCGGAGCTGCTCAGAAGGCTGCGGTGGAGTACAACGCCGGTGAGCGTGTCCTCCACAATATCTTCGGCGAGGGTACTATCGTTTCCGTAAAGAAAATGTCCAACGACGCTATGCTGGAGATCGCCTTCGAGAAGGTGGGCACAAAGAAGATCATGGCCAATTTCGCCAAGCTGAAAAAACTCTGAGAAAAGGTGATATAAATGAGAAAAACTAAGATCGTCTGCACTATCGGACCGGCCACTGATGACGAGAATATCATGCGTGAGCTCATGCTTGCCGGCATGAACGTTGCTCGATTCAACTTTTCGCACGGCGAATATGAGACCCATGAGAAGCGTTTCCGTCAGGTGGAGCGCCTGAGAAAGGAGCTGGATCTGCCGATAGCTACCCTCCTGGATACCAAGGGTCCTGAGATCCGTCTGGGGAAATTCGTTGACGATAAACCTGTGGAGATCCACGACGGCGACACATACACACTCACCACAGAGGACGTTCTCTGCACCGCCGAGGTGGGAAGCGTTTCATTCAAGAAGCTCCCCAGAGATGTGAGCATCGGCACCCGTATCCTTATAAATGACGGCGTTATCGAGCTCCTGGCCGAGAAGGTCACTAAGACTGATATCGTCTGCCGAGTTATCCACGGCGGAAAGCTCTCCAACAACAAGGGCATCAACGTGCCGGGCGTTCAGCTCTCCATGCCATACCTCAGCGAGAGGGATATGGACGACCTGGAATTCGGCTCAAAAATGGGCTTTGACTTCATCGCTGCCAGCTTCGTAAGATCTGCGGCTGATATAAACTACCTGAGAAAATTCACCCAGAGCCTGGGCTGGTTTGACGTTCGCATAATCGCTAAGATCGAGAATACCGATGGCGTTGAGAACATCGACGAGATCCTTGAGGCCGCCGACGGTATAATGGTCGCAAGAGGCGACATGGGCGTTGAGATCCCATTCGAGCAGATCCCTGCGATCCAGAAGGAGCTCATCCACAAGGGCTATAATGCCGGCAAGCAGGTGGTAACTGCCACACAGATGCTGGAGTCCATGATCACCAACCCAAGACCTACCCGTGCTGAGATCACCGACGTGGCCAACGCTATCTACGACGGCACCAGCGCTATCATGCTCTCCGGCGAGACCGCCGCAGGAGCCTTCCCGGTGGAGGCAGTAAAGACCATGGCTCTCATTGCCGAGACCACCGAGAAGAATATCGACTACAAGGGACAGTTCTCTGAGCGCCGCTCCAATCCCGACGGAAACGTGGCTGAGGCTATCGCTCACGCAACTGTCACCACTGCCCATGACCTTGACGCAAGGGCTATAATCACTGTTTCTTTGGGAGGCCAGACCGCCCGTCTGATCTCCAAATACCGCCCGGAGTGCCCAATTATCAGCTGCACTATGAGCGAGACCGTCTGCCGGCAGATGAACATGAGCTGGGGCGTTATCCCCTTCATCATCGACGAGAAGACCTCCACTGACGAGCTCTTTGCCGCAGCTGTTGAGGCTGCCGAGGAGCACCGCCTTGTAAGGGACGGCGACCTGGTTGCTATCACTGCCGGAGTCCCCCTGGGAGTTTCCGGAACCACTAACCTGATGAAGGTCGAGAAGATAGGTATCTGAGCTGATAACCGTTAGCTAAAGGCTAACAGCTCAAAAACTCTTGACAAACCTCTGAACATCGTGTATAATAGTAGCATATGACAAAGACGATGACGAAGAGGAGTACCCGCTGTCCCGATTTTCAGAGAGCCGCCGGCCGGTGTGAGGCGGTATGAGTGCTGTGGGGAAGTAGCTTCTGAGTCCTGCCGGTGAAATCACAGTAAGCGGCGGCGTGTTCCTCACGTTACAGGGGAAGAGGCTATGCGGCCTCGCAGAGTGCGGGATCATTCCCGAATTCAGGTGGTAACACGGACAATCGTTCGCCCTGGACCGAAAGGTCTGGGGCTTTTCTTTTACCCGGACCGATCTTATCAGAAAAGGAGAAACTACCAATGGCAAAGGAACTTGCAAAAGCATACGATCCTAAGTCCTTCGAGGACAGGATCTACAAGGAGTGGAACGACAAGGGCTGCTTCAGAGCAGAGGTGGATCCCAAGAAGACCCCCTACACTATCGTTATCCCCCCTCCGAACATCACAGGACAGCTCCACATGGGTCACGCCCTGGACGAGACTCTTCAGGACATCCTTATCCGCTGGAAGAGAATGAGCGGCTACAGCGCTCTGTGGCTCCCCGGAACTGACCACGCCGCTATCGCTACCGAGGCGAAGATCGTTGAGGCTATGCGCAAGGAAGGCATCACCAAGGAGGATCTTGGACGTGAGGGCTTCATGGAGCGTGCCTGGGAGTGGAAGAAGCAGTACGGCGGCCGTATCGTTGAGCAGCTCAAGAAGCTGGGCTCCTCCTGCGACTGGTCAAGAGAGCGCTTCACCATGGACGAGGGCTGCTCAAAGGCAGTCAAGGAGGTCTTCGTAAAGTATTATGAGAAAGGCCTTATCTATCGTGGCGAGAGGATCATCAACTGGTGTCCTAAGTGCAAGACCTCGCTCTCTGACGCTGAGGTAACTTACGAGGATCAGGCCGGACATTTCTGGCACCTGCGCTACAAGATCAAGGACTCCGACGGCTATCTGGAGCTGGCTACCACACGTCCGGAGACTCTGCTGGGCGATACTGCTGTTGCCGTAAACCCCAACGATGAGCGCTATAAGGATCTGGTGGGCAAGACAGTTATCCTGCCTATCGTTCACAGAGAAATCCCGATCGTTGCCGATGATTATGTTGAGATGGACTTCGGAACAGGCGTTGTTAAGATCACTCCTGCTCACGACCCCAACGACTTCGAGGTAGGTCTGCGTCATGATCTGCCCGTTATCAACGTTATGAACGACGATGCAACTATCGTTGACGACTATCCTGCATACGCCGGAATGGACCGCTACGAGGCCAGAAAGAAGATCGTTGAGGATCTGGAGGCTGAGGGCGCTCTGGTAAAGATCGAGGACTACAGCCACAATGTTGGTACCTGCTATCGCTGCGGAACAACTGTTGAGCCTAAGGTGTCAACTCAGTGGTTCGTTAAGATGAAGCCCCTTGCTCAGCCGGCTATCGACGCTGTTAAGAACGGTGACACAAAGTTCGTTCCTGAGCGCTTCGACAAGATCTATTTCCACTGGCTGGACAATATCCGTGACTGGTGTATCTCCCGTCAGATCTGGTGGGGACATCAGATCCCTGCATTCTACTGCGACGAGTGCGGCGAGATGGTAGTTACCAAGGAGGACGGCTGCAATTGTCCTAAGTGCGGAAAGCCCATGAGACAGGATCCGGACACTTTGGATACATGGTTCAGCTCTGCGCTCTGGCCCTTCTCCACTCTGGGCTGGCCGGAAAAGACCGAGGATCTGGACTATTTCTACCCCACAAACACACTGGTAACAGGCTATGACATCATCTTCTTCTGGGTGATCAGAATGATGTTCAGCGGACTTGAGAATATGGGCAAGGCTCCCTTCGACACAGTTCTTATCCACGGCCTTGTTCGTGACGCACAGGGACGCAAGATGTCCAAGTCACTGGGCAACGGCATCGATCCCCTTGAGGTCATCAACGAGTACGGTGCTGACGCTCTCCGCTTTATGCTGGCTACCGGAAATTCTCCCGGAAACGATATGCGTTACATCGACGACAAGGTCAAGGCTGCAAGAAACTTCGCAAACAAGCTGTGGAACGCTTCACGTTTCATCATGATGAATCTTCCCGAGGACTTCGAGTTCAAGGGACTGCCTGCTGAGCTTGAGCTGGAGGACAAGTGGCTTGTGAACAAGTTCAACCAGCTGGCCAAGGAGGTCGGCGAGAACCTTGAGAAGTTCGAGCTGGGCGTTGCTTCACAGAAGATCTACGACTTCATCTGGGACGTTTACTGCGACTGGTACATCGAGCTCACAAAGCCCCGTATCCAGGCCGGCGGCGAGACCATGGCCAAGGCTCAGGCCGTTCTGGTATGGGCTATGGAGGGTATGCTCAAGCTGCTGCACCCCTTTATGCCTTTCATCACTGAGGAGATCTGGCAGGTGCTCACAGGCGGCCGCTCCATGATCATCCTGGAGACCTATCCCACCTATGACTCCGCTATCGACTACTCCGCAGAGGAGCGTGATTTCGAGAAGATCATCGCTGCGATCAAGGCTGTCCGCAACGTTCGCACTGAGATGAACGTTCCGCCTTCGGTAAAGGCAAAGCTCTTCATCGAGACCGAGGACAAGGCTCTCTTCGAGTCCTGCGCTGTATTCTTCGAGAAGCTGGCTTCTGCCTCCGCAGTTGAGGCCGGCAGCAGCTTCAGCCACGAAAACTGCGCAAATGCAGTTACCGACACAGCCCGTATCTTCATCCCTATGGACGAGCTCGTTGACAAGGAGAAGGAGATCGCACGTCTGGAGAAGGAGAAGGCCAAGGTACAGAAGGACATCGACTTCCTGGGCGGAAAGCTGAACAATCAGGGCTTCATCGCAAAGGCTCCTGCACAGCTCATCGAGGCTGAGAAGGCAAAGCTGGCTAAGGCTCAGGAGAAAATGGCGAAGATCGAGCAGTCACTGGCTGCATTCAAGAAATAATTAGAATGACTTTTTGGCGCCTTGCAGCAGTGCTGGCGGCTGTCAGCCTGATGTTTGGGTGCAGTGAAAAGAAAAGCGAGCCCTCCTCATCTGAGGAGAGCTCTGCTGTATCTGAGGAAGTTACGGAGGCTGAAACTGATCCGGAGCTGCAAGGTGTCAAATGGCTGAACGTTTTCACCTGGGTGTAGGAGATGAATATGTCTCTGCCAATGGAAACTACCTTTGACGGCACAAAGACCTTCAAGTCCAGGGTCTATCACTGGAACAAGCCTCGTTTCTTCACGGACAGGGCAACTGTGGTATATCTGGATAACGGCATACTGCTCTCAAAGCAGATATTCGAGAGCTTTAGAGAGGTCCAGCACCTTTACTGGGACCACTATACAGCAGATCTTGGGCCAATGGGTACCGATGAGCTTGCGGAGTATTTTCTTGACGACGCAGGCAGTTTTGAGCCGGTATTCCAGCGGCAGGAGATAGAGGACTTCATGAGAAGTCCCGAGACTGTTCTGGCAAAATATGACGAGTAAGGAGGGGAGAAAATGGTAAAGCACATCGTAATGTTCAAGCTCAAGGAGGCTGACGGAAGAAGCGAGTATGAGAACGCTGTTGAGGCTCAGAAGCGCTTCGACAAGGTTATCGCTAACGTCAGCGAGCTGAAAAAGGGCGAGGTGGTGATCAACTCAAAGGAGGCTCCTGAGAGCAACTACACCATCGCTCTGATCTGCGATTTTGAGACGATCGCAGACCTGAACGCATATCAGGTACACCCGGCTCACCTGGAGTTCGGAAAATTCATCGGCACAGTTAAGACAGACAGAGCGTGCATCGACTACGAATATTGAGAATAGGAAAAAATTGCAAAAGGAGGTGATCCTATGACGGATCTTAAAGGTAAATGGGCGCTGATCACCGGCGCCGCAAGAGGTATCGGCAGGCTGGCTGCTCTGGAAATGGCAAGGCAGGGGGTCAACCTGATCCTTCACAGCAGAAATATCGAGCACTGTCAGGCTGTTCTGGAGGAAGTAACTGCTCTGGGCGTTCAGGCGAAGGCAGTTCAGGCTGAGCTGAATGATCTTGCTCAGGTGGAGGCGATGTGTGCTCAGATCGACGAAATGGGAGTTCCCGTGGAGATCATACTAAACAACGCAGGTCTACAGATCGCATATCGCAGCGAGTTCCTGAAGACCCCGGCGGAGGACTACGAGGTGAGCTTCCGGGTGAACACTATCGCACCTATGATGATCTGCTATCATTTCCTTCCTGCTATGGAGCAGAGGGGCTTCGGCAGGATCGTGAACACAACGAGCGGCATCGACCTTGACCCTCAGCAGGCAGGTTATTCCGCAAGCAAGGCAGCTCTTGACAAGGTGACCCGTGACCTGGGCTCGAAGTATATCGGCAAGGACATCACGCTGAATTTGGCGGATCCCGGTTGGTGCAGAACAGATCTTGGCGGACCGGCTGCACCTAACGCTCCGGAGAGCGCTGTTCCGGGAGTTATCGTGGGAGCATTCGTTTCTGACGGCAAGAGCGGAAGGATCTTCCCGGCTCAGGAATTTGCCGGAATGACACTGGAAGAGGCGGTTGCCAATGCGGAGACCTATCCGGATACTTATTAAAATAATTGCGGGGTGCAGGGCAGCGCCTTGCTGGGTGTCTGAGGGCAAAGCCCTCAGGATTGCCTTAAAGCGCTCCGCAAGAGGTGAATGAAAAAGCAGTCCGGTTGACTGTTTTTCAGAGAGGACGCCCTGAAAGTGAGGGCATCCCCTGGTATGCCCTTGGAATTATTATGATCTGCCGTTCAGCGGCAGCGGAAACTCTTCTAATAAAACAGCTGCGGAGGTGAAAGCCTCCGCATACCCTTTTTCGGAGGAAAAATAATGAATTACTCAGATGCTATGGACTTCATCGGCCAGTTCACCAAGTCCGGTGGCCCTATCATGGACCTCTCCCGGGCTCAGCAGCTTATGGACAGCCTCGGACATCCCGAGAAACAGCTCCGCTTCGTCCACGTCGCCGGTACCAACGGCAAGGGCACTACCGTGGAGTTCGTCTCGGAGGCTCTCATGGACGCCGGCTATACCGTCGGTCAGTTCACCTCACCATTTATTCTCCGCTACAACGACAGGATCCGTGTGAACGGCGTTGAGATCCCCGATGATGAACTGGCTGAGATCTGCGAGACTGTTGCAGAAAATGCAGGGCAGCGCCGTGACTTCTCACAGTTCGAGATAACCATGGCCATCGCTATGCTGTTCTTCCTGAAAAAACGCTGCGATGTTGTCGTTCTGGAGGCCGGTATCGGCGGACTTCTTGACTGCACAAACGTTATCCCGGCACCGGATGTGGCTGTGATCACGTCGATCTCCCTTGACCATACGGCTCTTCTGGGAAACACTGTTGAGAAGATCGCTGCTCAAAAGGCCGGCATCATCAAGCCCGGCTGTGACGTGGTGATCGGCGGCTGTCTCCCCGATGAGGCAGAAAAGGTCATCCGGGACACCTGCGCTGCAAATGGTGTTCGGCTTTTTCGGAACGATATGAAATATACTGTCAGCGCTGGTCTGGAGAAGCCTTGTGTCAGCAGCGAATTCGGGGATTTCCACCTGAAAATGAACTCCGTGGCTTCCTGGAAAAACCTTGGCACGGCTCTTGAGGTCTGCCTGAGGCTCAAAGAGAGGGGCTTCCGCCTGACCAAGCAGAACATCATAAGCGGCTTCAACAGAACCAAGGTCCTTGGCAGAACTGAAGTCATCAAGGGCGATCCGGTGGTGATCCTTGACGGCGGCCACAACCCCGAGGGAGTGGAAAGTCTGGCGGAGACCATGCACCTGTTCTACGGCGATAGCAAAAAAGTGTTCGCTGTTGCCGGAATGATAAAGTCCAAGGATTACCGTTCTTGTATCGAGAAGATAGGGGAGTTCGCCAGCCGAGTGCTGACTGTGGACGACTTTGCACCCAATGCTGTTCCGGCTCAGGAGCTTGCGCAGCTCTGCGGAGAGAATGCACAGGCGGTTGGAGCTCTCACAAATGCCTATAAACAGGCCACTGAGCTTGCTAAGGCTCATGGCGGAGCGGTGCTGGTCTGCGGATCGCTGTATCTGGTCAGCCAGTTTGCCGGCAGCGATATGTATCGAGGTGACAGAAAATGAGAAGACACAGAAGCCCGTGGGTGGCGATATTCTGCGCAGTTGCACTTTTGATCCTGGGAGTTTGCGAGGCTGTGAAGCTGAACAAGCTGGAAAAGGTCTGCACAAAATCTACCTCAGGTATCGTTTATGACGTAAGAAGAGGCGGCAGGACCGGCTACAAGGCTTGGATCAGCTACCAAGTTGACGGACAGTCTCACAAGCTGTACGTTCACAGCTATTCCCTCATAACCGCAGGCAGCAGAGCAAAGGTGCTCTACGACGAAAAAGTTCCGACCACCAGCTATTCTCCGGACTATCCTCCCCGCAGCGGGATCCTTTCGATCTGTCTGAGCGCAGCTCTCGGACTTTACGGAGGAGTGTTCCTTGTACAAAAAAAGCGGGAAAAAAGTGAGGAACTATACTAATTCTTTACCACATCACAGCTTTATTACGGTGAAGAATTGTGCAAAGTGACGAAAGTACGGATTTTCGTTAATTCCGGTAAACTTGCTCTTGCAATATTTTTCCGGGAGTGGTATAATTTGATTAGCTGCTAAATGCAGTAAATTTTTGAAGGAGGTTTTTTAACAATGGCGTTAAAGAATCAGTATCTTATCGATCTTTTAGAAACAGTTAAGAAGAGAAATCCCGGCGAGCCTGAGTTCATCCAGGCCGTTACTGAAGTCCTTGAGACTCTTGAGCCTGTTGCTGAGAAGAGACAGGACCTCATCGATGCAGGCGTTTTCGAGCGTATCGTTGAGCCTGAGCGTCAGATCATGTTCCGTGTTCCTTGGGTAGACGACAACGGTAAGGTTCAGGTAAACCGTGGCTTCAGAGTACAGTTCAACTCTGCTATCGGACCCTACAAGGGCGGTATCAGACTCCACCCCTCTGTTTACCTTGGGATCATCAAGTTCCTGGGCTTTGAGCAGGTATTCAAGAACAGCCTTACAACTCTGCCTATGGGCGGCGGCAAGGGCGGCTCTGACTTCGATCCTAAGGGCAAGAGCGACGGAGAAGTTATGCGTTTCTGCCAGAGCTTCATGACAGAGCTTTGCAAGCACATCGGTGCTGATACAGACGTTCCTGCCGGTGATATCGGTACAGGCGCTAGAGAGATCGGCTATATGTTCGGCCAGTACAAGAGGATCCGCAACGAGTTCGTTGGCGTTCTCACAGGTAAGGGCCTCACATACGGCGGCTCACTTGCTAGAACACAGGCTACAGGCTATGGTCTTTGCTACTTCACAAACGAGATGCTCCAGGCTAACGGCAAGAGCTTCGAGGGCAAGACTGTTGTTATTTCCGGTTCCGGTAACGTTGCTATCTATGCTACTGAGAAGGCTACTCAGTACGGCGCAAAGGTAGTTACAGTTTCTGATTCAAATGGTTATATCTACGATCCCGAGGGTATCGATCTTGATCTGGTAAAGCAGATCAAGGAGGTAGAGCGTGGACGTATCAAGGAGTACATTGGCAGAACTTCTCACAAGAATGCTGAGTACCACGAGGGCAGCGTTTGGACTCTCAAGTCCAATGCAGGCGACATCAAGCTGGATATCGCTCTTCCCTGCGCTACACAGAACGAGATCGACGCTAACGGCGCTAAGGCTATCGTTGCTAACGGCGGTTTCGCTATCGCTGAGGGCGCTAATATGCCTTCTACTCCCGAGGCTATCGAGACATACCTCTCCAACGGCCTCCTCTATGGTCCTGCTAAGGCTGCTAATGCCGGCGGTGTTGCAACATCCGGTCTTGAGATGAGCCAGAACAGCGAGAGACTTTCTTGGACATTCGAGGAAGTTGACGAGAAGCTCCACGGCATCATGAAGAGCATCTTCAAGGCTTGCGACGACGCTGCTAAGGAGTACGGCATGGAGGGCAACTACATGGCCGGTGCTAACATTGCAGGCTTCCTGAAGGTCGCTGAGGCTATGAAGGCTCAGGGCTGCGTTTGATTAAAAACTGATAGTGACTCATCAGTTGAAAGAGCAGTAAATAACGTCCCCACTCTTGCTGACAGAGTGGGGACTTTTTTACAAAAAAACGTCCGCAGGATAGCCTGCGGACATTTCTTTTACTCGAACTCGTACTCGCCCTGGTAGTTTTTCTTGAACTCCTCGAAGATCTCGTCCAGAAGAGCTCCGTCCTCAACGGGAATGAACTCGTCCATATCCGGATCATCGGAGGGGATCAGCTCAAGGATAACTATGCCGTCGTCCTCCTCGTCAAAGGGAAGCAGCACGATGAAGCTGCGCTCCTTGTACTCAGTTATCCCAAGGACCTCGAAGGACAGCTCCTGGCCGTTATCATCGGTTATGGTGATGTACTGCTCGTCGCCTTCCTCTTCCTCGGGGAGATCGTTTTCTATGAGATCGCTCATTATAGGTACCTCCTAAAGTAGTATGAATTGATTATAACACATATTCGGGAAAATTGCAACCATTTGAGAAGAGCTCGTACAACTTCTTGCAGGCTAGGGTATTTTGCATTGTTTTCCTTGACAGAAAATGGGTTTTGTGGTATGATATTACCATAAGAGCTGTGAAAAGCTCGGGTATTTTAGCAATTATTTTAAGGAGAATACCATGAATCATACCGTAAATGCAGCCTTCCGGATCAAGTTTGACCCGGCTTGGGTGCTTTCTAAAAGAGGCGACAGAGTCCTTCCCATTGAGCGTGTCAGCGCTGCGGTGGAGGAGCAGCTTGGCGCCAAGATAACCTCCAAGACCCTGACTGAATGCCAGGGAACACTGGTGGTGCCGCCGGATCTGGATCTGGTGGAGGACCGGCTGGAGGAGATAGTCAGGGAGCTCTACTCTCTGTCTGATGATAAGCATTTTTCTGTTATTGTGGAGGAGGTCACGGCAGACAGCCCTGAGCTGTCTGATGAGAGGGAAATGGCCTCCTCAAATACGAGCTCTGTCAAAAGCTCGCCCAAAAAGCTGGGAGACTCACGGCCGCCTAAGCCGGAGAAGTCCTCAGCTGCTGAGCGCATCCGAGCCCTCATCGGAGCCCCTGCCTTTAAGGAACTGGCGGAGGAGACTATCAAGATCGCTCCCGTGGTGAGAAAATACGGCACATTCGAGACCGTCACCGGCAGATGCTGCCTGTTCTCTGTCAACGACGGCTGCGGACTTTCTACATATCTTGAGCTTTACGCTGATCTGCTGGAGGAGCTTGAGCTGTTCCAGATCGAGTCCAGGACCAGGGTGGCCGAGGTGAAGCTCCCTCCGAAAAAGGGTGAGGGCACTGCCGAGGCCGTGAAAAGAGTGATCGAGGCTCTGTCTGTCAGCGGCAAGAGCAGAGTTGTCTGCGTGGACATCTCAGAGTGGATGACCAGCTCAGACGATGTGGATTTCCGGAAATTCCTCTCCCTTGCGGCCGAAAGCGCCGGACACCATGTGGTGTTCTTCCGGGTGCCTTTCGTGGAGCAGACCGTTCTGGAGGACCTTCGCCAGAATTTGAACGACATGGTCTTCGTGCGGTCACTTTCTATGGTGCCCTTCGACCCGGAGGAGATCGACCTTTTCGCCGACAAGATCCTGGACGAAAAAGGCTTCACCATGGACGATGAGGCCAGGGAGATCTTCCGTGAGCGCATAGCTGAGGAGAAAAACGACGGCCGCTTCTACGGCATCAAGACTGTCAGAAAGGTGGTCCGTGAGATGCTCTACCGTATGCAGCTTTCGGAGGCCGAGACAGGCATTTCCTCAAGCTGTATCACCAAGGATCAGATCGCAGGACTTTCTAAAAACGAGAACACAATGGGGCTTTCCGGCACAGAGATGCTGGATCAGCTGGTGGGCATGGACGGCATCAAGGAGCAGGTGAACCAGATCGTTGCTCAGATCGTCGCTCATTCCCAGAACGAAAAGCTGGAGGCTCCCTGCATACACATGAGATTTGTGGGAAATCCCGGTACCGGCAAGACCACAGTTGCCCGAATAGTGGGTAAGATCCTCCGTGAGAAGGGGATACTCCGTAACGGCAGCTTCCTGGAGCACTCCGGCCGAGACCTCTGCGGAAAATTCGTGGGCGAGACAGCTCCCAGAACAGCGGCTATATGCCGTGACGCCTACGGATCCGTGCTCTTCATCGACGAGGCCTATTCGCTCTACCGTGACGACAATTTCTCCACCGCAGATTATGGACGTGAGGCGCTGGATACCCTCATTGCCGAAATGGAGAACCACCGGTCCGACCTGATGGTGATCATGGCCGGCTATCCGGACGAAATGGAGGCTCTTATGAAGGGCAACCCCGGACTTGTGAGCCGTATGCCCTACAAAATCGAGTTCCCCAACTACACCCGTGAGCAGCTCACACAGATTTTCCTTTCAATGGCGGAGAAGAGCTTCACCCTTGGGGAGGGTCTGGAACAGGCTGTGAAGGACTACTTCGCTTCTCTTTCGTCTGAGCTTATGGAGCGCAAGGATTTCAGCAACGGCCGATACGTCCGCAACCTCTATGAGCGCACCTGGGCAAAGGCTGCACTGCGCTGTCAGATGAGCGGCGAGCCATGCACTGTGCTGACTGTGGAGGATCTCTCTCTTGCAAGCAGCGAGAAGGACTTCCAGCTGGTAAACGACAAGAAGAACAGAAGCCGCACCATTGGCTTCATTTGATCGGAGGGATAATATGACGAACGATAACTCACAGGCTCTGAATATCTTCAGCTCGATCTGCTCTCTCTGTGATGAGATCGGGCTTACCTATGAGCGCAGCGAGGATGAGCTGCTGATCACCATGAGCATCACGGGGGAGGATCTTCCAATGAAAATGGGGATCTTTGTCCGTCCGGATAGAGAGCTGGTAAAGCTGATCTCGCCCATGCCGTTTACCGTGACAGAGGATAGGCGTGTGGATCTGGCTGTGGCTGTGGCCTATGCCAACTATGGCCTGGCAGACGGCTGCTTCGACTACGACATAGCTGACGGAACGATCTCCTACCGCATAACCGCCCCATACGCCGGAAGTATCCTTGGCAAGGAGGTCTTCCGATACATGATCTATATCGCTTCAAAGGCTGTTGACTATTACAACGACAAATTTCTCATGCTCAGCAAGTCGATGATAACCTTGGAGCAGTTCATACATTCAACAAAAGATGAAGATAAGTGATAATATCAGTTATATAACTGAGGCTCCCGAGAAGTGGAGCCTCTTCCGGAACCGCAGCTATACCGCCAAGATCCAGCGCTCAGATCCTCAGCGTGAGTACAACGTTCCCGGAAAAAAGGGAGTAGTGTACAACTACCTTGAGGACTCCTATGAGCCGGTGTCGGAGGGCGGATTTATCGTAACAGGTGCCTTGGGGGAGGTCTGGCCTATCGGTGAGAGCTCCTTCGGAAAGTACGGTATAGACAAGACTGATGTGGGCTTTGAGCCGGTGGAGGTCCGAACTATCCAGTGGGAGACCGTCTATGCGGCGATCCAGATCCCGGCTGAGATCCAGTTCACCCTTGAGGTAAACTACGGCGAGAGAGCCCTTCTCCATGGAAACCGCCCCGGGATCTCCCACGGCAGCGGAGACTGGGTCATGGTCTTTGCCCGGAAGGAAGGCCAGATCTTCCTTCCCGACTTCACCGACAGCGGCCGCATCGTCAACGGCCGGGCAATGCCGATCATCTATCGGCCCTATTGAATACGGGGAAATTCCCGAAAAAAAGCCTCTCCCGAGCGGAGAGGCTTTCATTATTTGTTCTTCTTGGACTGCTTTTCAACATACATATCTGAGTCTGAGGCCTTGACAAGTGCCTCGAAGCTCACATCTCCGGCGCTGTTGGTTATGTAAGTTCCAACGCTGGCAGAGATCTTATAGCCGTTGCTGGAGCGGCGATTGTAGTCGCTGAGGTACTTCCGGATCTTGGCCTTGATCTCAATGGCGTTGCAGGGGCCGCATATCACGGCAAGCATCTCATCTCCGCCAAATCTCACGCAGAGAGCGTCCTCAGGACATGATTCCTTCAGCGCAGAGGCTGTCACACGGATAGCGTTGTCGCCGGCAGCATGGCCAAAGCTGTCGTTTATCGCCTTCAGTCCGTCAAGGTCCGCAAGCACAACAGTCACCGGCACGCTCTTCTCAGACAGCAGCTTCATCTGCTTGTCGAATTCACGGCTGAAGCTCTGGCGGTTGTACAGGCCTGTCAGGTGGTCTAACCGGTACATATCCTCGATCCTTGAGATCAGGTACTGCTGGTACTGCATATTGAGGAAGCCGCCCAGTCCACCGCTGATAGTCGATACTACGATCGGGATCTTGGTATAGTTGATGATGTCGTAGTCGTTGAAATGGGAGCACATATAGCCCAGCGGCACGTTGAGGAATGACAGCACGTTGAAGATCAGCGGGTATCCCGGCTCCATGAGCTTTTCGATGTCAGGAGCGATCATGCTTTTTTTCATCGGGCGCTGGCGGAAGTTCTCCACGCTGGTCTGGAAGAAGAGGAGCATATCCTCCTCGAAGTAGTCGTAGGGCTTTGCGGAGAAATAATTGTGGGTCTTGTCGGTAACGCTCTTGTTGATCATTATGCACAGGTCCTGGATCACGTCGGTGAACATGAGACAGGCTGCATCGAACAGGTTCCTGGCAGCAAGGATCCTGTCTGAGATCTCAGTAAGGACCATATTGTCGTCCTGATAGCGGTAGAAGCGGTCGTTGAAGCTGCGGAGGCGGTTGACAGTGATGGTATCGCCGGTGTGACGGCAGCCGCAGGAATCGCTGAGGATCAGTGTGGGCTCCACAAGACGGCTGGATGGCTTGAAACGGCCGTTCAGCGCTTCCTTCAGAGCCTCGTGAACGGCTCCGCAGAGAGCAGCGCTGCCGCAGTAGCAGGAGGTCAGCTTGGGGGAGGAGTAGTTTATCTCGTCGATGCCATCGAAGCCGGTAACGATGATGTCCTCGGGGACACGGTAGCCGTGCTCCTGGAAGACGCTGCACACGTTGATCGCCATAATGTCGTTGGCGCAGATCACAGCTTGGGGGATCTTTCCGGAGGCGATGATCTGCTCTGCAGCCTCACTTGCAGGCTTTGCCCAGAAATTTCCATAGTAAAGAAGGTCATCAGAGAAGGGCAGGCCGTTTCGCTCAAGGACATTTTTGAAAACTGCGATACGCTCCTCGGAGTAGGAATTCCCCTTAAATCCGGCGATCATGACAGCATTTTTCACGCCGTGGTCCTCGATGACGTGGCTGACCACCTTCTCAAAGCCTTTGGCGTAGTCAAATCCTATGTTGACGCAGCCCTCACGCTGAGTGTCGATGATGATAACGGGAGTACCGGTCTCATTTGCACGGTCGATGAGCTGCTGAGTGACCTTTTCGCTTTTGATCTTTTCGTGCATAATGACAACGGCGTCAGTGACCGAAAAATCAATCAATGAGAAGACAGAGGCTTCAGCACGGAGTTCATCATCGTTCCAATACAGGTCAGTATTTATGTTGTAAATGAAAAGGCTCGTCTGGTCAGTCCGGAGGAACTCATTCAGCTCAGCAACAAAGCGGCTGTTCTCCGGATCGTTCAATCTAGAGGTACACAGAGCGACGATCTTGCGCCCGTTCAGCATTATATCACCTGCTTTCAATAGTTACTTTAATTTTACCATAGATCCGGCAAAAATGCAAGGAATATGGAAAAAGTTCGCAATTTGTTTGTTTTTGAGAGCAAACGCAATTTTTGCACAAAAAACAGCACCTCCGGCACAGGGTCGGAGGTGCTGCGGCAGAGCCGATTTTCGGTCAGCTCCTTGCGTACTGAACGCAGCGCTCAGCAGAGGATGAGGAGATGACGTTGCCTGAGATAACCAGAGTGCTGACTCCGGGCTGAGCGGACCAGACACCGGTGTCGGGATCCTGAGTGTACTCAGCGGCAGGGACAGTTACCTGTCCGGGAAGAGACTCGAACACGCCTGTTGCGGGTGAGTAGGAGTAGTTTGCGGCTGTCCAGGAGGCTCCGTTGAATGTCACCTCGATGTTATCCAGCGCAGGCGAGAAGGCGTCCCGGAAGATCACCTGATCTGCTGCGGAGGCCTCGGTGTTGCCGTAATTCTGGATAATGAAGGTGTAGGTCAGCCGACCGTTCTCCGGAACAGTGCTGGGAGTCAGAGACTTGCTGATAGCCAGGTCGGGAGCACTGGAGGGAGTGATCCGAGCTGCGGCCAGAACAGGAGAAGCGATACCTGTGCCGGTGATCTGAGCAGTGTTGGTGATCGACTGTCCGGCTCCCATAGGAGCATACTGATTGACAGAAGCGGCGTAGACCAGCATGGCGTTTCCGCCGGCAGGGACTGTGATACTGCTGACTGTCAGAGGAGAGGCCGAGGTCACGGCGGGCGCCGGCTGGAGAACTCCGTTGACGTAAAGAGCAGCGCTGCCGCTGGAATAGGTCAGGGGAGTGACCTGAGTCTGAGCGCCCTCCTCGCCGATCTGGTAAGTTCCAAGGTCGTCAGTGACAGTGATGCCGGTGAGCTCAGTATCGCCGGAATTCACCATACTTATGGTGAAGACCGTGTCGCTCTCAGGGGAATAGGTGGGGATAACGCTGTTCTTTTCGGCAGAGAGCACCTGTGTGATCTCGCCAACTACTATATTTGAACTGGTCACGTTCCCGTTGACGGAAATAGTGGCCTGATTGTAAAAAGCAGCCATAAATAAAACCTCCTTCATATTGACGGGGAGAAGATCCCCTTGTCATAATATGAAGGAGGTGAGCTTTTGAGCCTGTCCTCAGCTCAGGGCGATGTCCAGGAGAGCAAGGCCTTCGGAGAGGCTTATGGTCAGCCGGCTGTCATCGGTAAGTCCCTTTGGCAGAGCTGCTGAGTACGAGGCGAAGCTGGAGGTGCTGTCCGAGGCACTGATAGGGAGCTCAAGCTCAGCATCTCCAATCTTAGCGGAGATCGTTTTCGGCCCTGTAACGGAGCTTGCAGTCAGGGTCAGCTTGGTCTTTCCGGCAGCAGGAACTCCGCCGAGATCCAGGGTGCCGTTCCAGCCACGGCAGTAGACGAAGTGGCGCTGGCGGAGCTTATCCCAGCCAATGCGGATGCCTTTTGCGCTGTCGAAGCTGTCTGCGGAGAAGCTGCGGTCCCGCTGAGAAAGGCAGTCTCTGATTAGGGTGAGCTTTGCGGAAAGCGGCAGGCTCGACGAGGATCCCCCTGCGGAGAAAACATATTCACCGGACTCAGTGATCATCTCGCCTTTGCGAACGTCCCAGATCTGGAGGATGTGCTCCGGGATCGTCAGAGCAACGGTCTTCTCCTCGCCGGATCTGAGGAAGACCCTCTCAAAGGCGCAGAGCTTCCGGATCGGGCGGCTGACTTTTGATCCGGGAACAGAGTAGTAGACCTGGATCACCTCGTCGCTGTCGGTCTCAGAGGAGTTCCGCAGAGTCACTTTTGCCGAAAGGCCGCTGCCGTTGTCGGAAACGGACAGTGCAGTATAGTCGAATTTGGCGTAGGATAGGCCAAAGCCGAAGGGGAACAGTGGCTTCCCGGTGAAATACATATAGGTCGTGCCGCCGTTTTCGATGTCGTAGTCCATGATGTCCGGCAGATCAAGCTCAGACCGGTACCAGGTCATCGCAAGTCGTCCAGCCGGGGAGAATTTCCCGGAGAGCGCCTCCGCCAGAGCAGTTCCCAGGTGAGGGCCTGCGTGTGTGGAGTAGATCACTGCCGGCAGGGTCTGGCTTTCCTCCACCACCGAGTAGGGGTAGCTGGAGATCAGCGCCAGCACCGTCCTGGGATTTGCGCTGTGGAGGAGCTGGCACATTCCCGGCTGGATATTCAGCGCCAGAGTCTTCCGGTCGAAGCACTCCTTGGCCACCTGAACGGGGTGGTTGCCTGTGCAGTAGACCACATAGCGGCAATTTTTCGCCAGCTCAGCAGCTCTCTCATGTCCGGAGCTGACGGTCTCATACCGGAAGATCACATTTGGGGAAACTGCACGTTTTTCGGTGAATTCCAGCGTTCCGTCCTCATTGCAGAAGAGCCGGTCACCCTGGAGGAGCTCCTCAGTGATTGTGCCGTTCTCCGTGGGGAAGAGCCGGAAGGTCTCCCTTGTGAACCAATCGTAGATCCGGCGGCCATGGAGCCGCAGAACGCCTTCCTCGTCAAGGCGCAGGTAGCGCTGATGCTTTACTGAGAACAGGTTTTGCCAGTTCTCGCCCTGATCCTGGAGCTCGAAGATCTCGTTCTCGCCGATAGAAGGGGAGTCCGCACGGACAGTTCCGTCCTCATGAACAGACAGGTATCGGCCGTTTGGTGCCTTCACGGCAACGTGATCCCAGAGGCTGTCGCTGAGGATCTTCCGGCCGGAGAACTCCTCAGAAATGCCGGTGACGGGATCCACAGCGCTGCGGAAATTGCCGGTGTACCAGTCCATGAGGTTTTCTCTGCAAAGAGGCCCCAAAACAGCGATGCTTCCTCCGTCGTCTGGGATCGGCAGCAGGCCGTCGTTTTTCAGCAGGACTATCTGCTCACGAGCTGCCCGGAGGTTGACCTGCTCAGAGGAAGGGGTGCTCACGTCAGCCTGAGTCAGACCGTCCCAGGGAGTGCTTTCGGCTGTGTGTCCCAGCTTCAGCCGTGCGTAGAGGGTATTCTCGATGGAGCGGTCGATCTCCTCCCAGGTCAGGATCCCTTCGGAAAGCGCCTGCCTTGCGGCCTCCTCCACCAGCTGGCTGATGTCTGTCATTGTATCGCAGCCGGCCTTCAAAGCGGCAGCCAGAGTTTGGGAATGGCGCTCAAAGAAGCGGTGGGCGGTGACAGTCTGAGAGAAGTCTCCGCCGTCAGTCACTGCAAACCAAAGCCCCCATTTTTCCTTGAGAACAGTGTTCAGCTCCGGGTTTAGCATGGCCGGCAGCCCGTTGATCTCGTTGTAGGCAGTCATGACGCTCCTTGCGCCGCCGAAGCGGATCGCATTCATGAAGGCGGCGTAGTAATACTCGTATTTCAGCCGGGGAGGAAGATAGGCGTCGCAGCTTCCACGATGGTGCTCGTTGTTGTTAGCGCAGAAATGCTTCAGCGTGGGGACGGTCTTCATGAACTGAGGATGATCCCCGGCCAGGCCTCTGGTGTAGGCGGCAGTCATTTCTCCGGCAAGACAAACGTCCTCGCCGTAGGCCTCCTCGGTGCGTCCCCAGCGAGGGTCACGCTCCATATCGACTGTGGGTCCCCAAACGCAGAGACAGCCCCGTTTATCCCTGTTGTAGTAGGCACGGCACTCGTCCCCGGCGATGTCTCCCAGCTGCCTCATGAGCTCCTTGTCGAAGGTCCCGGCAAGGCCTATGGGCTGTGGGAAAACTGTGGACCAGTTCTCCTCCTCACGTCCAACGAAGCCTCTTGCCACTTCGTGTCCGATGAAGAATTCCTTCAATCCAAGCCGGGGGACGGCAGCGTGGTGAGTTGACAGCAGGTGCAGTTTTTCCTCTTCTGTCATAGCTTTTGTCAGGTCAGCAGCTTTTTGTCTTAGAGGGTCGGCAAAAAGTTCTGGTCTATCCATAAGATCACTCCTATTTAGCCGCAGCGGATCATGCGGCGAATTCTTCCATAATTATATCAGATGACAGGTACCGTGTCAACAAAAATTATCAATGGTATTGCATTTTTTCGGAGATCGTGCTACAATCAAAGCATGAAATGACAGGCGCTTAGCCTGACGATGAAAGGGAGTGCTCTTATGACTATCAAGGAGGCAATTCGTGAGCGACACAGCGTTCGGCAGTATCAGGACAGACCCTTGGATGAGGACGCAAGAGCCGCTCTGGAGAGCCTGATCTCTAAGTGTGACCAGGAGAGCGGCCTGCATATCCAGCTGATCTGCGGAGATCCTGACTGCTTCGACTCATTTATGGCGCACTATGGAAAGTTCAAAAACGTCCGCAGCTACATCGCTCTTGTGGGAAGCGACAGTCTCATTGACATGGAGGAGAAATGCGGATATTTCGGCCAAAGGATCGTGCTGGAGGCCCAGTGCATGGGGCTGAATACTTGCTGGGTGGCAGGCACCTTCAGCAGATCAAAGTGCAAGGCGGAGCTAAGCGGCGATGAGAGGCTGGTCTGCGTGATAGCGGTCGGCTACGGCGAAGATCAGGGCAGCCGTCACAGGTCCAAGCCCTTTGGGAAGCTCTGTTCAGTGCCTGAGCCGGAAATGCCGGGATGGTTTCGCAGCGGGATGATCGGTGCGATGATGGCTCCCACAGCCCTCAACCAGCAGAAATTCTTCGTGGAGCTGGTGGGCGATGAGGCTATGATCACTGCGAAAAAGGGCTTTCTCACCAAGCTGGACCTTGGTATCGTGAAGTACAATTTTGAGGCGGCCTCGGGACACAAATGTCTCTGATCCGCAGAAAAAAGCCGGCGCTCCCCATTCCTGAGCCATACAGAGCGGAGGACGTGAGGGTGGAGTCCAGCACCTGCACGGGGGAGCGCACGATCGGTTTTTACGACAAGGGCAAAAAAATGCTGATGTTCGCCGAGCTTGTGCAGTCCGACGAGGACATCAGCAGATTTTACAAGAAATACGGGATCAGCCGCCCATGATCAGCGGTTGTTGACCTCCTCCGGGAAGAGATCGTGGCGTGAGAGCCGCTCCCATGCCACCTGCTCCCACTTGGTGCCGGGCTGGCCGTAGTTGCAGTAGGGGTCGATGGAGATACCGCCACGGGGCAGGAATTTTCCCCATACTTCGATGTATTTTGGCTCCATGAGCTTGATCAGGTCGTTCATGATGATGTTCACGCAGTCCTCGTGGAAGTCACCGTGGTTGCGGAAGCTGAACAGGTACAGCTTCAGAGATTTGCTCTCAACCATGCGCTCCGCCGGAACGTATGAGATGTAGATCGTGGCGAAATCCGGCTGGCCTGTGATCGGGCAAAGGCTGGTGAATTCGGGGCAGTTGAACTTGACGAAATAGTCTCTGTCAGGGTGCTTGTTGGGGAAGGTCTCCAGCACCTCAGGAGCGTAATCAGCGGAATACTTGGTATTCTGGTTGCCGAGGAGGGTGATGCTGCCCTTCTCGTTTTCTTTTCTGCCGGTCATATTATTCTCCTTTCAGAAGTGGGTCGGTGACGCCGTTTGCCTGGAATGCAGCGGCTCTGTCACGGCAGGTGCCGCAAATTCCGCAGGGCTTGTCTCCACCCTCGTAGCAGCTCCAGGTCAGCTCAAAGGGCACATTCAGCCTCAGGCCGGTCTTTACAACGTCAGCCTTTGTCATGGAAACGAAGGGCGCCTCGATGGAGAGCTGCTCGCCGCTTCCTGTGAATATCGCCTCATTCATGGCGTTGTTGAATTTATCCGAGCAGTCCGGATAGGCATTCCCGGCAGCGTCATCGCTGTGAGCGCCGTAATAGATCACGGAGCAGCCATTGGACAGGGCGATGCTGGCTGCTGAGGCTAAAAACAGGCCGTTTCGGAATGGAACGTAGGTGGAGACCGGTTTGCCGCCGGTCTTTGAGAGCTGCTCTGCGTAGCTTTCCTCAGGGATAGCTTCATCATTTTTTGACAGAAGAGAGCAGTCTGAGTCAGCAAAGATCGCAGTCAGATCCAGAGACTTCAGCTCCACGCCGTAGTATTCGGCAATTTTTCGGGCAGCCTGGATCTCCTTATCATGCTTCTGTCCGTAGAACACCGACAGAGCGATAACGTTTTCTGCGCCGTATTTTTCCACAGCAAGGGCAAGGCAGGTAGTGCTGTCAAGTCCTCCGCTGAAAAGTACCAATGCTTTCATATTTTCTCCTTTCACACCAGCAGCTCCTGCAAGTCTTTCCTTGTTTTGAACTGCCCCGTGTAGGTCCTTGTCTCAGTTCTTGCTGAGGCGTTTTTTATTCCTCTTGCGGTCATGCAGCTGTGAGAGCCCAGGATCCGGACGCCCACGTCGGGAGTACCGGCGGCCTCGGATATGATCTCTGCAATATCTCTGCCAAGGCGTTCCTGTAGCTGTAGGCGCTTGGCCGCCATATCGCAGATCCTAGCGATCTTGCTCAGTCCGAGGACCCTTCCTCTGGGAATATAGGCCACATTCACCGTCATATCGTACATCAGCGCCAGATGGTGCTCGCAGTAGCTGAACACGGTTATGTCTTTCATGACAACGGCCTCGTCAGCGCCGGAGCTCTCCGCAGAGAAGGTCTTGCCGAACATCTGGGCGATGTCGTGGTTTGAGTAGGCCGTTCCCTCCAGCACCTCCTGGAGCATCCCGGCAACACGGGCAGGAGTTTCCACGAGTCCCTCACGGTCGGGGTCCTCGCCGATAGCCTCCAGCAGTCCTCTGATGTGGTATTGGATCTTTTCTAAGTCCATTCAGACACCTCTCCTTTCCGGGTCCCAAATTATCTTGTGTAGCTGTAATTGCAGACGAGCGCTGCCCAGCTTTTTCTCTTTCATGAACTCTACGATCTCCTCGGGGTCTATCCGGCCAAACACCGGGCTGAGGTAGACCTTGCACCTGGGCGAGAGCTGCCTGATGACCTGCTCTGCACGGGAAAGATCCTGACGGGAGGCGCAGACCATTTTCAGGGTGTCGTTCTCCTCCAGCTGTGGGAAATTCTCCGTCAGCATACGGCTCTCCATCTTGCTTGATGGCAGCTTGTAGTCCATGGTCAGCTGCGGACGGCAGCCCAGCTCTGCGCAGCTTTCAAGAAATGGCTTTAGGGGAGCTGCACCGTTGGTCTCGATCTCCACATTGAGGCCCAGGGAGGCAAGGCTGCTGCAAAGCTCCGGAAGATCCTTTTGCAGGAGGGGCTCGCCGCCGGTGAGGGTCACGTTGAGGACGCCCATGGTGTCCTTAGCCTTCGCAGCGATCTGGGTAAGTTCCTCAGTAGTGGCCGGGGAAAATGGTGCGTCCATGGGTATCGCCCACTTGGTATCGCACCAGTCGCATCTTAGGTCGCAGCCGGTGAAACGCAGGAAAAGCGCCAGCTCTCCGGCACGCTGGCCTTCGCCGTTTATGCTGATAAAATGCTCAGCAAGTTTGAATTCTCCCATTGTCACACCTCGTATGTAGCGCAGTTTTCCGGCGTTTCGTACACAGTCACTGAGCAGGGGACAAGTCCCTGCTGCGAGAGGAGCTCAAAGAAATGCCGGGCAAAATTCTCGGCAGTCGGTCTAAATCCCACCTCGATGAGCCGGAAGCCCTCTTCATTCAGCGCCGCAAGAGTGCTGCTGCGGAGAGAGCCAGTTTCGTAGATCAGTGCGTGGTCGAAGCTGTCTGCAAGGCCTCGCACGGCCTTTTTCAGGTCGCCGAAGTCGATGAGCATACCACGCTTTGTGCCGGAGCTCTGGAGCTCCTCTCCACGGATCTTCACCTCGACAGTCCAGCGGTGGCCGTGGATATTGGAGCATTTTCCCTCATATCCGGCAAGAAAATGAGCGCTGTCAAAAGCAGCGGAAGTTTTAAGATAGTACATTTTTCCTCCAAAAAAAATACGCCTGCCGCCGGCAGACGCATCTGATGACAAAGTGGCGCAGCTAGGCTGCGTTTGATCTCAGAATTGCCCTGGTTTTGTTTAACGACAGGATGGCGCAAACGAACTGTCAACTTTTATTATAGCACGATCTTTCAGCTGTGTCAAGAGATAGCTCTCCGAAAGATCGTCAGCTCCGTAGTGTTGCAATTTCGTCGAAGCTGTGGTATAATCTTCTTAGATGAGATCAAGAAAAGCAGCTAACTGCTGAAGGGAAGAGAAAATGGCATATCAGAATAAGCTCTATGAGATCAAAAGAGGCAAGACCGTCAAGACAAGGGTCAGCTTTCAGCTAAAGACCTGGCAGAAGCTGGTTACCACAGCCGTGGCCATGGTCATGCTGGCAGGAGGCATCATCATGCTCTATGGGGCATACCACGATGATGGCTCGATAGTATTTAAAGGAGTCATCGTAACGTTTATCGGCGGCCTGCTTATCGGTCTTTGGCTGGCGCTGCTGGTGATCTTCACCAAGGAGGGAAAGACCAAGGAGACCATTTACAAAAAGGTGGACTATACCTACAACGGCATCACCGGCGAAACGATAGACAAAGGCCATGAGATCACCCGTGAGGAGTTTTACGGGAAGAAAGATGAATAAAAAAACGGAGCCAAAAGGCTCCGTTTCGTTTTAGCCGATAAGAGTGCTCAGGTCGGTGTATTCGTAACCGTGTGCCTGGGCAACGTTCTTGTTGGTGAGCTTGCCGTCGTAGGTGTTGACGCTGCTTGCGATAACAGCGCTCTTGCGGCAGGCCTCCTCAAGACCGTTCTCAGCGATCATCAGGCCGTATTTGAGAGTTGCGTTTGTGAGAGCGATAGTGCTTGTGCGGGGAACAGCTCCGGGCATATTTCCAACACAGTAGTGAACAACGCCGTCCTGAACGTAAACAGGGTCGTCGTGAGTTGTAACGTGAGAGGTCTCTCCGCAGCCGCCCTGGTCAATGGCAACGTCTACGAAAACTGCTCCGTCCTTCATCTCGGGGAGGTACTTTGCCTTGAACAGCTTGGGAGTAGAGCCGCCGGGGATCAGAACTGAGCCGATGACCAGATCTGCGCTCATAACTGCACGCTCAACGTTGCTGTCAGTGGAGTAGAGAGTCTGAACGTGTGAGCCGAACATATTGTCAAGCTCCTCCAGTCTCTTCAGATTAACGTCAAGGATAGTAACGTTTGCGCCCATGCCAACTGCGATCTTGCAGGCGTTCATGCCAACAGTTCCGCCGCCGAGGATAACAACATTTGCCTTGGGAGTTCCGGGAACACCGGCAAGGAGGATACCTGCGCCGCCGAACTTCTTCTCAAGATACTTAGCGCCCTCCTGGATGGAAAGACGGCCAGCGATCTGGCTCATGGGAGCGAGAAGGGGAAGTGAGCGGTCGGTCTCCTGAAGAGTCTCATACGCAGCGCCCTTTACTTTTCCGGCAAGAAGAGCGTCCATCTGCTCCTTGTCAGCGGCCAGGTGCAGGTAGGTGTAGAGGATCAGACCGTCGTGGAAGAGGGGGTACTCCTCCGGGAGGGGCTCCTTGACCTTCACCATCATGTCCACCATGTTCCAGATGTCAGCGGCATTGTCCAGCACGGAAGCGCCGGCCTCAACGTACTCAGTGTCGGCAAAGCCTGAGCCAACACCGGCGCCCTGTTCGATGTAAACGTGGTGGCCGGCAGCGATATAGGCCTTAACGTTATCGGGGGTGAGTCCAACTCTGAACTCGTTGTTTTTGATCTCTTTTACGCAGCCAATTTTCATAAGTATTTCTCCTGAAATAAAAAAATATTGTCGTCCCGAAAAAAACGGGCATACACTAATTATAATATAAGCTCTCAGATATGTCAAGAGTTGGCGGAAAAATAAGAGAAAAAATGTGCATTATGTTGGAGGAGCGGCTTGACAGAAGCCTCTTTTAAGTAGTATAATTCTAAAAAAGGGAGTGATAATTTGGTAAACGAAAACGGAGTTTGGTACATGAAGGGTCTCAGCAGCAGGGATCCTTCCCGGATAAAGACCTGGGAGGAGCTGGTGGAGAGAGTGGACGAGCTGGGCTTCATCCCGCTGTTTTCCGGTGAGGTGGAGGGCTTTTCCGTGGAGGAGATGGTGTCGCCGGACTACTGGTGGACGGGGGACCGTCAGCGTGACCCCTGGGAGTGGCGTGAGATCGTCGCCGCCAGCCACAGGGCTGCCTACGGGAAGTTTTTCGGAAAAAAAGCCGGCTTCATCAGTTTGAAGTGGCTGCCTGTTTTCGCAAATCACCGCCGAGAGGGCTACGATTGGGACTCAGCATGGGAGGACGGCAGGCTCACACGCCGTGAGAAGCTGATCATGGACGTTGTCACGGACAAGTCCCCTGACGGCGAGATCCTGTGGACTGACAAGCAGATCCTCTCCACAGAGCTGAAACAGATTGCAGGCTTCGGGAAGGGCGGCGAAAAGAACTTCCCCGGGATCACGACCGACCTGATGATGAAGCTCTACCTGGTAACGTCGGACTTCCGCCGCCGCAGGAACAAGAAGGGCAATGAGTATGGGATGGCTGTGTCGGTGCTGACTCCTCCGGAGGCTATTTGGGGCTATGAGGCAGTGACTGAGGCCTATAGTGAAACTCCCACGGAGTCCTGGCAGAGGATAGTCAGCCGGGTGCAGGAGCTTTTCCCGAACGCTCAAAACAGCGATATACTGGGACTTGTGGGCAAAGCTCCCAAGGAATGATACTGAGATAAGTGCTTCGCAGAGATCTGCGGAGCATTTTTTTTGAGGAATAACGGAAAAGGTATTGACAAAGTGTATATACGGTGGTATAATGTGTATATAGTATATATATAATATCGGAACGGCGGGCTGTCCGGAAAGCTCTCCGCTCCGTCCATAAGGAGTGCACACCAAATGGATATTATCATCAGCAACGCTTCTGGCGAGCCTATCTACAACCAGATCGTCAGCCAGATCAAGACAATGATCCTGGAAGGCAAGCTCAGCGAGGGAGATCCGCTCCCCTCCATGAGAAACCTTGCCATGCAGCTCAGGATCAGCGTGATCACTACAAAACGTGCCTATGAGGAGCTTGAACGTGACGGATTCATCGAGTCCTTCACCGGTAAGGGCAGCTTCGTAAAGGCACAGAATATGGAGCTTTACCGTGAGGAGCAGCTCAAGCGGATCGAGGAGCTGCTAGCGGAAGCCAGCGAAAAAGCCCAAAAATGCGGAGTCTCGCTGGAGGAACTGACGGAAATGCTCGGCCTTGTTTACGGAGGAGAATAATATGAGCGATTTTACTAATGCCATTGAGATACAGGGTATCACGAAAAAATACGACGGATTTACTCTGGACAATATCAGCTTTAACGTGCCAAGGGGCAGTATCATGGGATTTGTGGGTCAGAACGGCGCAGGCAAGACCACTACGATCCGCAGTATCCTCAACATCATACCTATCGACAGCGGCAAGATCAGCCTTTTGGGCATGGATCACCTGAAAAATGAAGAGGAGATCAAGGAGCGCATCGCCGTTGTTTTCGACGAGATGCCCTTTCACGACTTGTTCACCGCAAAGGATATGGGCAGGATATTCAAGGGGCTCTACCAGAAGTGGAGCGACCAGACCTTCCAGCAGTTCATGGAGCGCTTTCAGCTGCCTATGAACAAGAAGCTGGGGAAGTTCTCCAAGGGCATGAAAATGAAGATGCAGATCGCCTGCGCACTTTCCCATGAGGCCGAGCTGCTGATCATGGACGAGGCCACCACAGGTCTTGACCCGGTAGTTAGGAGCGAGATTCTTGACATCTTCCTGGAGTACCTTCAGGACGAGGATCACAGCATCCTCATGTCATCTCACATCACCAGCGACCTGGAGAAGATCGCCGACAGCGTTACCTTCATCGACAAGGGCAGGATCCTGCTCTCCGGCTATAAGGACGAGATCCTGGACAGCCACGGCATACTCAAATGCACCAAGCGTGACTACAAGGACCTTGACCCTGAGGACTTCATCAGCGCCCGCCTAACTGACTTCGGAGCTGAGGCTCTGGTCAGTGACCGTGCTGCCGTTGCAAGAAAGTATTCCGGCGCAGTTATCGACCCGGCAAGCCTTGACGAGATCATGGTCTACTACGTCAATAAGGGCAAAAAGGAGTGGTCGTGATGAAGGCTGCAAGGATTCGTGCTCTGGTTTTCAAGGAGCTGAAACTCAGCAAGAAGGCGATCATCATAAACACACTGATCGTTGTGGGAGCGGCGGCGCTGGGCTGGCTTTTTATGCTCAGCAGTATCTGCGGAAATCTCAGGCGCATAAACGATCTCAACGTAAAAAGCGAAATCTACAACATTTTCCGTCTGGCGATCCCTTATGCAGCCTGCTGTACATTAGGAGGATTTGTGCCTAACCATACTTCTGATGTCAATGCGGGTTGGTTTAGGTACTCAGTCGGCCTTCCTCAAAATACCTGGGAGATCGCGGCCTCAAAGCTGATCGTCCTCGTTATAAGGCTGATTATAGCTGTTGTGATCAGCACCGTTGATCAGATTGTTTTGGGAGCGATGTATCACAAGTCTTTCAGCTTGGAGTTTTTTCCGAAGCTGTTCATCTTGGTGGATCTCTTCCTGCTCTCGATCATCTTAGAGACGGTATTCGTGCTCTCTGAAAGGACTCCCGATGGAGTGAAGAAGGGCTCTGCTAAATACACCGCAGCAGTATGTGCGGTCACAATGGGAGCTACGCTGCTTATCATGAAAAAATACATGACAGTTATCCGTAAGTATGCTATGGAAAATGAGACTACGGGATTTTCCAATATGCTGCCGCCGGATATGGTCCGTGATCTGAACAGTGTTGTGGAGAAGCTCCAGATCATCTCTATACCGCTGGCATTACTGATCCTTGGGATCATCTTCGTTATGACTGCAAAAAGACTGAAAGTGAGGGAGAAATGATGACAGGACTGTTTTTCAAAGAGCTCCGCATGAATTGGGGAAAATTCCTTGGTCTGATGGCAGCCTTCGGCTTTTCCATGTTCCTTCCCTTCATGGCGGCTGTCTCAGCAGAAAGCGCTGGTGACGATGTTGGCCAAGCAGATCTCCTCATCCGCTTGATGTTCCTTCTGTTCGGTTTTTTCATTGCATCAATGATCCAGTCCAACGTTTTTATCGGGGACGAGACAAAGAAGTGGGGCTATTTTACCGCAACTCACCCGAAAGGTGTCAAGGGACAGGTCTTTTACAAGTACCTGATAGTTTTCCTGATGATCCTGTGGGGAGTGGCCATGTGCTATTTTTTCAACGGGATCTACGCTCAGTTCGTCTTCGCTCGTATGGGCGTTGATGTGCCGAACGTCACGTCGATCTATCTGCTGATGGCCTTCTTCCAGATCCTCATGAGAGCCATTGAGCTGCCATTCTACATTCGATTTGGAGCTCAGCGTGGCGGCCACGTCAAGATGCTGTTCTTCCTGGGAGCCTTCATAGTGCTCCTCATCTATCTGCTTTTTGGACCCCTTCCAAAGAGCGTAGACGACGCAATTTACAAGGTATTCGACTTCGTTATGAACCTTCACGAGGGCAAGTCCTCCGATACTTTGATCTTGGGTCTGGGAGTATTCCAGGCGGCTGCTGTGGCGGCGTATTATTTTTCCTACAAGATCTCATGCAGACTGTATATGAAGGGAGTTGAGCAGTATGACAAGTAAGGGCAAAACAGCCGCAAGACTGCTGATCTTCCTGGTGCTGGCGTTCGGCATAGCCTGGATCCCGGCGGTCATCATGAACAAAAAGATCGGCTATGAGGAGTGGTTTGTCACAGATCATTACTTTATTTTCGTTCAGTTCGTGATCTTTGCGCCAGCCATTGCAAACGTGCTGACCCGGCTGATCACCAAGGAGGGCTTTGGCCAGACATATCTTCGGCTGAATTTGAAGGGGAATGTGCGGTATTACATTCTTGCGGCGGCTATCCCGATAGCTGTGGGACTGATCACAGGCCTTGCCGCAACGCTGATCTACGGCAAATGGGATCTGGCCGAGATCAGGAGCCATGCTTCATGGAAAACGGCCTTGGGCTTCCTACTTTCAACTGCCACCGCAGGTCCGCTGATCGCATTTCAGACCTTCGGCGAGGAATTCGGCTGGCGAGCTTACATGAACCAGAAAATGGAGCCCCTCCTGGGAACAGTGGGCACCTGTATCCTGGGAGGCATCATCTGGGGAGTTTGGCACGCACCTCTGACCATCGAGGGACACAATTTCGGCAAGGACTACGCCGGCTATCCCTACGCAGGCATTGCACTTATGGCGCTATTTTGCACACTTCACGGCATTATGCTCATGTGGCTGGTGAAGAAGACCGGCTCGGTGATCCCGGCGGCGATCTTCCATGCGGTCAACAACAACGGCGGCTTCACAGTGGGAAATATGCTGATCTCAGGCATCAAGGATATGGAGGCTTTCAACAATTCTCTGGGCAAGCAGGCGATCGTGCTGATCCCATATGCTGTGATCGCTCTGGCAGTCATGATCTCCATGGTCATCGAGAAGCGCAGGACTGAGCGGAAGGAATAATAAAGATCGGCTTAAAGAGCTCCGCAAGGAGTGGATAAAAAAACAGTCCGGCGGACTGTTTTTGAGGGGACGCCCTGCGATAGAGGGTGTCCCTTTTAATATGTGCAGAAGTTCGTGGTCTGTTTTTGTTGCATTTTCTCCTCCGGTGTAGTATAATAGTAGTAAGCGCTTCGGCGCATGGCATTTTTAGTGAGGCGAAATTATGAAAAAGATCCCTATAACTCCTCCGCCGGAAGCCTTCCGGTCTGCGGAGTTCATACATGAGGGCTTCGTCCGGCTCACGGACTCTCCCTTCCTCAAAATAGAGATGCAGTACCCGATCCTCGGCATGAAAAACGCCGAGCCGCTGTGCTTCGTCCGCAAACAGGTCGGCGAAAGACTTGTTGCAGCTGCAAAGCTGCTGCCCCGGGGCTATCGCCTGAAGATCATGGACGCTTGGCGGCCATTCGCTTTGCAGGAGGAGCTCTTCTTCACCTATCGGGAAAAGCTGATAACGGACTTTTCGCTGGATAAGGTCAGCCCGGAGGAGCGTGACCGGGTGATCTCCGGCTTCGTTTCGCTGCCTGTAGACGACCGTGACCTGCCCCCAGTCCACACCACGGGAGGAGCTGTTGACGTGACGATCATTGATCCTGAGGACAGAGATCTGCCAATGGGAACGGCCTTCGACGCTTTCACCCACATGACCGATACCGCCTTCTTCGAGGAGAAGGGTGACAAACAGATCCGTGATGATCGCCGGCTGCTCTACAGCGTAATGACCAGTGCCGGCTTTACCAACCTGCCTACAGAGTGGTGGCACTTTGACTTCGGCGACCGCTTCTGGGCATACTACAAAAACTCTCCTGCTATCTACCGGGGAGTTTTCCGAAGGGAAGAGATATATGAAGAAGCCTGACAAGGACAAAAAACTGCACATGACAACTCTTCCGGCGACACTTGTGCTGATACTCATCGCACTGCTGCTGGTGTTCGTCGGATACGTCTATCTTTCGCTGAAAAGCAACTACACTATCGACGACCTTATCGACGACATCGTGGGAAATCTCATCGGCGTTATGGGAGCCTTCCTGCTGTTCGACATCATCTACAACAAGCTGACCCAGGACGAGTACGCAAGGAACGTTTCCCAGGAGATCACCAAAACTCTCATGGGCGACCCTGAGACCCTTGACGCATTCAACGAAGAGGACAAGCACAACTTCCTTGTGTCAACGATCAGATCTATGATGAACGATGAGGACGCTGTAGAGATGGTGGTGGGCAATATGGACCAGTATATGGAGTACGCCCATGTTTCCCGAATAAGGCCCCATTTCAGCTATGTTATCACCCTGACCACGGAATTTCCCACGGACTATGACGGCTTCCCCGGAATGGAGGAGGACAAGTATTTCTACGTTCAGGAAAACTTGAACTACGGCGTGAAATACCTCTCGGGAAAGTACGAAAACCTCAGCTCAAACGAGGTCAAGATCGGCTTTTCCTTCGATAAGATGAGCCTGGATGTCGGCCTTTTGGAAAGCGACGAGAAGAGCGAGTTCTCCAAGTGCATTTTCAACGAGAGCCTGGAGATCACTCCCGAGGCTATCCGCTATCTTAGGGATCTTTCTAAGGAGGAACTCCGCAAGAAGTACGAGGAACTGTTCACTGCTGTGCTGAAGATCGACAACAAGCAGGGCGAGCTCATCAAGGTGGATCTGAGATCTGACGGCATCGTTGCTACATATGACGTGGACTATGACACCTCCGCCAATGAGCACTCTGTGCGGCTGATCTTCCATATGCCAAAGCTGTGGGACTCAATTTTTGAGGTGACTCTGGTTGATCCTACCCGTGAGCCGAAGATCACATTCGACTATATGCCGGGTAAAATGGACGTAAAGATGTACTCATATCTGACAAAGGGCAGCGAGTCCAATGACGGCGCCTATGAGCAGCAAAACGGCCTCTTCGACGTGTCAGTGAAGGGGAAGTGGCTCTATCCCAAGAGCGGTATCGTTTTCACTGTCAAAAAAAAGCCCCACCAGATCAAACAGCAAGACAAAGCGGAGGCCTGAGCCTCCGCTTTTTATGATTGGGTGCTTTAGCGTAACTAAACCCCCAGTTCTACTGGGGGAATAAAAAAGCTTTAGCAAAAGCTTAAAAATAACCTCCAAGTATGGTAGAATAGTAAAGGTTT
>CACWHY010000008.1 GCA_902760805.1 Ruminococcus flavefaciens
GTTCTCCTCGTCCAGCTTGATCTCGTCATCGCCGTTTACTGCAACCTTGTCGATAACGATCGTCTTGGTTGTAACGGTGGTGGACGTTGTGGTGACTGTAGTGGTCTCAGTTGTGGTTGTTACTGTTGTTTCAGTGGTGGTTGTGGTAGTCTCAGTCGTTGTAGTTTCTGTAGTGGTTGTGGTGGTCTCAGTTGTGGTTGTTTCTGTAGTGGTTGTAGTAGTCTCAGTTGTTGTAGTTTCTGTAGTTGTTGTGGTGGTCTCAGTTGTGGTCGTTTCGGTAGTTGTTGTAGTTGTCTCGGTTGTTGTAGTTGTTGTTTCGGTAGTTGTAGTCGTTGTTTCGGTTGTTGTAGTTGTTGTGGTCGAAGTTGTGGTCGCCACGTTGATCATCTCAGGATCAAACGGCTCGTCGGCCACAGTTCTTGTCTCCTCGTCGGCAGTCTCAAGATAAGCCTTACCGTCACGGATCACGAAATAGATGTCATCTGCCTTGTAGTAAGCCTCAGGAACTCTGATCTCGCTGAGAACGTATCTTCCGTCCAGCAGGCCGGTGAGAACCATAGGATTGCTCTCTTCTGTTGTCCAGGTAATGGGCTCGTCGTCTGTCCAGATAGCATTTCCGAACAGGCTGTCGGGCTTCTCAGCGGACTTATCGGCTGAAAGCATCGTCAGCTGAAGAGTTGCAACAGGCATTGTCGTGCCTACAGTTTCGAAGGTCTTAGTGATAGTGATCTTGGAGATGTCGTCCAGAACAACGATCCTTGTGCTGCCTTCTGTAGCCTCAATCTTGGAGTTGCCCTCAGTAACGGAGGATGTTGCGGAGATCTTTGCGCCGCTGATGTTGAACTCAAAGGTGCTGTTGATCTTCAGCAATCCGTCGGGAGAAGCTGTCTCCTTCAGTGAGTAATCGCCGTCGGGCAGGCCGATGATCGTATCGTCAGCCGCTGTGGAGATGTACTTGACGCCAATGATCTTCTCGGAGTCGTCTTCATCGTAAACTGCGGTCAGCTTAGTGCCGTTTGCTCTGATGATGCGCTCCCAATCGTTATTTGTAAGAGTGTCGTTTGTGAGTGTCAGCTCTGCGCCCTCAACATTCACTGCTCCGCCCTCAGCAGCAGCCTGCTTGCTGATCTGGAGACTTCTTGTGAACATTGAATCGCAGGCATAGATCATGTTGCCTTCTTCAACAGCGTAATAGCTGTCGCTTGTGTTGTCGGCCTCATCATCACGCTGCAAGAATTGATCGTCAGCAACGATCATGCCGTCCTTCACTGTGAATGTCAGGTCGCTCTCGATGACTGTGTACTCAGCCTCAGTTCCGCTTGCGTCGGTGAGCTTTACGAGCTTTCCGCCCTCGGTATCGGCCGACTCATGGAGAGTATATGTTCCGTCAGGGAGATTTTTGATAGTTGTTGCAGAGAGACCGGACTTCCACTCCAGCTTGCTGGTGTCAGTATTGTCGGTGAAGTCTGCCTCATCGCCCAGGTCAACGGCCGACTTGTCGAAAGTGATGCTTGCACCCTCTGAGTCAACGCCGGTGAGCGTCAATTTAGCTCCCTTTAGTTCAGCCTGACCTGTGATGTCCATTTTGCTTATGCTGATGATAGCGTCATCACGCATGATGACGGTGCTTCCGTCTAGCTCGCTGTGGCCGTCAGGGGCCTCGTCGATAGTGATAATGCCCAGCTTATCAATCGTGAACTTGATAGTGCCGTCCAGCTTATCATAGCCTGCGGGAGCAGTATTCTCGATAAGCTCATAGCGGCCGGGCCAAAGTCTTGAAAGGATAGTCTCAGCGTTTCCGGACTGGAATGTGATCTCGGTAACGTGCTCCTCAGTGATAGGCTCTCCGCTTTCGTCAGTCTTAGCTGAGCCGTCAGCGTTGCGTGCCTGTACTACAGAAGTAGCAGTTGAGGTGTACTCTCTTGTAACGACAGATGTTGTTGCATCTGTGCTGATCTCATAGTCCTCGCCGGTCACGATGTAGTATGCTGTTACGTCCTTCAGATCCTGTTCGTCAAGAGCCTTGATAGTGAGCATAGCTCCATCCAGCTCATTCTGGCCTGTAATGGATCTCTTGCTGATGTTAGCTGTCATCAGCTCGTCCACCATGGCTGCACTAGATCCGATACCTTCCTCTGTGCTTACATAGCTAAATACGTCAACATCGAATGTTACCGCCTCGCTGTTTACCTTGTAGCCCAGAGGAGCTGTGTCTTCCTCAAGAGTGTATACACCCTCAGGCAGACCGTAGATCTCAGTAGCCTCGTCCTTAGAGATGAATGTGATCTTGTTTCCTTCGATCGTGATCTCGTTGTTCAGAGCATAAACTCTTGAGAGATCTGCGTCCTCGGGAGCTGTGATCGTCAGCTTAGCGCCGGGAAGCTCTTCGCTGCCAGCAGTGTCCTGCTTGCTGATCGAAGCCTTTGTGGGCTTATCCAGCATTTCGACCTTGTTGCCGAAGTCCTTAGCTGTGATGTCGCTTAAGGGTTTGTCGGAGCTGCTGTAGATGACCTGGCCTTCATAAACAACGAAGTAGATATCCTCAGCAACGTCATAGCCGTCAGGTGAAGTCACCTCAGTGAGCTTATAGACGCCGTCTGTTACGTTTACCTCATAGTCATTTCCGTCAGATGTCCACTCACTGATGAGCTTCTCTTCACCGACCTGATAGAAGGTCTGGCTGTAGGTCTCGTCGTTGTTCTTGGCAACTGTTCCGACCTTCTCCAGCTTGAGCTCAGCGCCCTCTACGTTGGAGCCTGTTACAGCGTCCAGCTTAGAGATCTTGACATCATACAAGCTCTCGTCGGTCATTACGATAGTTCTGTCGTCCAGCTTGGTGGAGGTGGCGCCTGTGGTCTCAGCAGAGATCAGGTATACCTCGCCATTGCGGATCTCAAATCTTATGTCAGTTGCAACTGCGTAGTTCTCAGGAGCTGTCTGCTCGTGGAGCTCGTAGAAGCCGTCCTCAAGGCCCTTGATGACAGTTGACTTGCCTGCCTCAGTCAGAGCGAAGGTCAGGCCGCCGTCCTTGATCTTAGCCTCAAGAGAGGTCTCGCCTCTTGTGATACTGATGTCTGTGATGTCCTCTGCGGTCAGAGTCTGCTTTGTCTCATAGCTGCTGTCATCATAGCGGAAGATGATCAGCTCAGCATTTGCGATCTCAGCACCGCCTGCGTCACGCTTGCTGATGATGACTGTGTCATCACGAACAGCATCGCAGACTGTGATCTTGTCGCTCTCAACGAGGTAGCCCTCGCTGGTAGTCGTGTCGGTTACGATATTTCCCTTATTTCCCTCAGAAACGGAGGCTGTTCCGTCCTCTGCGATGTCGAATGTAAGGGAAGTATCGATAACTGTGTAAACGTTTCCGTTTTCGTCAGTGATCTTGTCCTCAGCTGTCTCAGTGAGAGTGTAGGTGCCCTGGGGAAGTCCCTGGATAACAACGTCAGTACCGTTGGATACCCAAGTGATCTTGCCGTCGGTTATATCGACCCGAGGAGCCCCCTCGCCGCTTACATCTGTGATGTCTGCTGCGTCGAAATTGCCCTCGATAGTGATAGTTGCGCCATTTACCTCGTCCTCACCGTTTATTCCTACCTTGCTGATAGTCAGCGTAGGACCGGCTGAGATCTTGTTTGTTACGGATACGGAATTTGCTGTGAAGGAGTACAGATCATCAGAAACTGACTCCTCTGTGTCGATGTAGCCTCCGCTTATAGTGAAGGTCTTTTCTCCTGCCTTGGAGTATTCTCCGGGAGCGAAGAGCTCATTGAGAGTGTAGGTACCGTCGGGCAGGTTCTTGACTGTGAAGGGTGTGCCGTCAGTGAGCCATGCTGCTGAATTTTCAGCAACTGTGAAGCTCTGCGGCTCGTCACCTGTGCTTCTGATAGTCTCGCCGGCCATAACTGCGTTTGCAGGGAACTCAGCCTCGCCGAAGCCGCCCTCCTTTGTGAGCTGGAGGATAGCGCCTTCAAGCTGGTCGCCCTCCTCGTTCCACTTCAGGAATGATACCTGAGTCTCACGGGAAACAGCGTTGAGAACTGCTGCTGAATCGCTGGTGTTGGTCTGTGAGAATACTACTCCGCCTTCGGAATCGTAGCTAACGATAGCCTTTGCCTCGTCAGCGCCGGTGATCTGTGTATCAACGGTCTGGCCGGAGCCGATAGGCTTGCCTTCGTCGTCTACCTCGTAAACGTAGTAGGTGATAGGTGCGAAGTCTGCAAGACTCATCTCAGGCAGGAGCACCTTTACGGAAGAAGATGTGGTCTTTCCGTTAGCTGCCTCAACTGTAACTGAGAAAGTTGTAGACGGATCGGTGATATTGCCGTTTGCGTCCTCTGTCTCGACCTCAACAGGCTCAAGAACAAGGTCGCCGTTCTCGTCGAACTTAGGTGCGCCAGCCTTTACCTGCTCAGACTCGGGCTTGCCGGAGTTGTACTCAGCAGCCTCATCAGCGGTATAGGTCGCTGCACGGAAGACGCCCATGTTGAACTGTGTCACGCCTGTAGCAGCGGTGTAGCCGTCGATCGCCAGGTACTTGGTAACTGTCAGCTCGGGCTGGATAGTCTTAGTTGTGTTTGTGATGCTAACGCTCTCGCTGGTGTGATCAGCTGAGAGTGAAACGGGCATATAGCTTGCGATGTACTCGTCAGAGTCCTCAGACTGGATGATCTGAGCGCCGTCAGAGTAGAGAACTGTGTAATTCTCTATCTTAGTGCCGTGAGCGATAGGTTTGTCGTCTGCGTCTAACTCGAATACATAGTAAGCGCCGTCCTCGGGAATGTCGAAGGAAGCTGTCTCGCCGTCCTTGATATTCGCTGTCATGGACTTATAGAGAGCGAAGCTGCTAAGATCTGTTCTGTCGATAGCGTCCAGAGTCTCAAGCTCCTCGTCGGTAGGATCAGCCTTGCGGAGGATATCGTTCTCCTCAGGGATCTCGAATACGCCAACTCTAAAGCTCTTTTCAGCTGCGTCAGAGCCGTCGTAGTTCTTAGTAACGTCCAGCTTGAAAATCTTCAGCTCTTCGTTTGTGATGTAGGAATTGCCCACATTATCGTCCTTAGAAAGACTGATAGGTGAGTCGCCCTGAGCATCGTACTGCCTGCCTGACTCAGCCTCGTAAACGTAGTCGTTTGCGATCTTATCACCAGGAGTGATAGCCTCCTGAGCGATAACGCCCTTGGCATTTGTCTCCAGGATAGCGTAGTATGAGCCTTCCTCTGCGATAGGCAGGTTGTGGAAGGTGATCTTCTCGCCCTTAACAGGTGAGCCTGCTGTCTTGCCCTGGATAGTGACAGACTGGATGTCGCCCTCTCTTCTGTAGGACTCGCCGTCCTTGAGGAGCTTGCCCTCAGCGTCACAGAGGAATGCGCCGAAGTAGAAGGTGTCCTTAGTGCCGTTATAAGCGGGGATAAGGGTCTTCTCGACTTCGATAGTTCCAACGATGAGCTCGTTTGTGATGTCAACGTTCAGAGAAACTGCGCCACTATTAACGGTAATATTGAAGTTGTCATTGATACCGCTGATGACCACATCATCATCAGATGCGCAGGTATAAGAAGCGGTAGTTACCGGCGTAGGCCATGCCCAGGGATTAAGTGAGAATGTCTCAGATGCTGAGCCCTCATTAACAGTGACATTTGCCATGCCATTGCTGTAAGAGATATTGATGACATTACCCTTAGCCGCAGCCTTTCCTGTAAGAGTAAGAGTAGAGCCATCGAATATCATGCTCTCGCTGTCAGAAGTGCCGTTCATGAATGAAGCATTGAATTTCTCGGCCTTATTCTCCACCTCAGTATCCTCGCTTACGAACTCGGTACCGTTGTAGGTGATCTTCTGCTCGGGAGTTGACTTGAGGATATTGCCTTCCTTATCTGTCTCAAAAACATAGAGTGTTTCTGTGGGAACAAGATTGTTGAATTCGAGAGTCTCGGTATTACCCTCCTCACTGCCGGTCATGGTCAGTGACTTAGGTGTTCCGTAGGGCTTGAATGTGTCGCCGTCCTTTGTGAACAGGCTGAACCAGAAGGTGTTCTCCTCTGTGGAATTGGTCTTATAGGTCTTGTTTACAGTGATCTTTGCCTCGGACTCCTTCACCCAAACGCCGACCATTGCAGGCTCAGAAACTACAGTGTCGTCCCATGAGAGGCCTGTCTTGGTGTCGTGAGTCTTGTAGGAGTAAGCAAAGCTGTTCCAAGCTACCTTGTTGTTCTCGATAGCGTCCTGAGTGCTCTTGGCTGTAACATCGGTGAAGGGGGATACCTTTCCGTTAAATTCAACTGTTACATAGCCGCCGGGAGGAAGCATGATCTCATCGCTGATAACGATGCGGAATGTTGTCTTGGTAACGTCGTACTCGTCGTCCCAAGTCATCAGATCATTTTTGCCTGCCCAGTCACCTGAATACTCGTCGAGAACAGGATCATCAGATGAGTAGCTTACGGTGTACTGGCTAGGATCAAGAGGTGTGTCAGTAGATCCGTCTGTGCGGACTGAGACAGCGATCGAGCTGGGAAGCAGTTCAACAGGGAATGCTGATCCACGCTCATAGGTGATAACGCCCTTGTCGCCAACATAAGGCAGACGATCTATGATCGTGATGTTCTCCATGCAGCTGTCGCCAGCAGAAAGAGCACTGCCGTCTCTTGAAGTAGCCTTAGCGCCGTTCTTTACATTGAGAGTGTAGTGAACGATGTCGCCCTGAAGACCCTGAACTACTCTTCCGTACTCCTCGGTATCCTCGGGATCGAAGCGGTCTGTAGTAGAATCGTGCTTGATCTCATCGCCGTAGCCGTTGTTGAGATACTCTTCGCCGATCTTCTCATAGTCAGAGATCTTTTCGGGAGTAGGATAATTGATAGACTTATATGACAGAGTGTTGATACCGCCGATCTGCTCGGTAGCCTCAGCCCAAACTGTCTTGTTGCCTTCGTATGTGCCCTTCTTGACTGTCTTGTTGGAGAAGCCGTCATCGAAGGTCACGTCAACGTGGTTAGTTACTGAGCCAACAGGAGTGATCCAGCTGTCCAGCTCAGCGTCATAATCGGCATTTGATGTGTAGAATGTGATGTCAACGTATTCGCCCTTTTTAAGGGTAAGGGTGCCCTCATCGAAACGGAAGCCGATGATCTTGCCGCCGGTGCCGTTAGGAGATGTCACCTTGTCGCCCTTAGTGCCATTCTCGTCATAGAAATACGCATCGATCTCGCCTGCGGCGCCTGTAGAGGCTGTCCAGGAGGCCTTCATAGCATCAGCGTATTCATCCTCGGGGAATGTGCCGGGAGTTGTATCTGAAATGCTTATTGCTTCATCGCAAGCCAGACCGTAGAAGCGTGATCCCACGGGGATGGTGTCCTTTACGGTGAAGCCTGCCATATCAACGATCTCAAGCTCGTCGTCGTCGTTGTTGGAGACTCTGATCGTCCACTTAGCGCCGTTGCCCCAGTTATTGTCAGGCATGATAACGTCAGAAACGCTCTCGCCTTCCTTTTCAACACCGGGAGCTATGGTCTCTTCCTGGAATTTCAGATCTGCCTCAGTTGTATTTGACTGAGTTACATCCACCTGTGAAGGTGTACCGTAATTCTTATACAGCTTTGCAATAGCTGTATTTGTGAGCACCTCATTAACAGCATCTCCTGCTGCCTTGGAAGCCAGAATTTCCTGGATCTTATTATCGCTGAGCTTAAGAGTATAAATAACAACGATAGGATCACTTGAATTTGAGTTGGAAGTCCAATTTAGAGATGTATCTCTGATAACGATCTTAGCTTTTGAACCATCGTACTCAATGCTCACCTTATCAGAAGGGATCCTGTTGTCAGTATCGATGATCCCTGGTTGGTAAGCCTTGTGTACATATGCGAATGCATCGTTCTGTCCCGAATAGTCCTTAAATGCAAAGCTGCCGTCGTCTTTCATATTAACGCCGCCGTGGAATGCCTGTACTGAATTCTCTACCAGTACCATTCCGTCAGGAACTGCGTCTTCAAATACATATACGATGTTTTCGCCGTAATCAAATTTGTTGCTCTCATCAGTCTTATTGACCAGAGCGAGACCGTAGTCAAACTCCAGTGCTGCAAGGTCATCAGCCGCAGTGCTGCTTTCCAAGTCAACTGAAGACTCCTTCTTCTCACTTGAGAGTCCAGTACCTCTTACAAAGAAACTCATATTTCCGGTAACATCAAGATCCAAGGGATCAACTGTAATATCACCGATAGATTTGAACAAAGAGGGTGATGAGCCGTCATACTTTATCCCGTCGTGGAAAGGAGTGCTGTTAGGCTCATTTTTCAGACTTTCTACAGTTCCGCTGTATGATGTATATACATCATTGGTGCCCTTCGTGAAGATATTACCGTTGGTGTAGAAAGGCTTATCATGTGTGGTCAGTTTGTATGCGAATGTTACACTGCTGCCAGCCTTGAGTACAGGCGCATTATCTGAAGCTACTTCCAGAGTAAAGCCATTTTTATCCTTTGTATAACCACTTTCACTGACGCCGCCCTCATAGTAGTTAGAACCCTCTTGGGATGCTATCATTCTCAGCTCAGCACTATATGAGTTAGCAGTGTCCTTTGTAGATGATGTTGATGTACCACGGCCATTACCAGTAGTACTGAATTTATCACCCTTTGTGAATATACCGTCACCGCTTGTATCTGCAACGACCCATTCCATGTCGTTATAGAGCTTCATTTCACCGGTAAATTCATCATAAATGTTCAGCTTGTTCCAATCCTTCTTGGAATTGTTGGTTACTGTTATATAATAGATAATATCTTTTCCGCAACCTACATGACCAAGCTCTTCATCGATAATACCGCCAGACAGTTTATCCGGAACACTATCCAGTGATCCCTCCTGCTTAGCGAACTTATCCACCTTCATGGCGTTCTTGTCGATAACGGGAGTCGTTACCTCGGAGTTGAACTGCTTGCCGGCCATATTCAGCTGACCGTTGTTCACCAGCTCAGTAGGAGCTCCGTCCTTAACAGTATTAAGGTCGCCTACCTTATACTCGATGACCAGCTTTGCAAAGCTCTTACACAAATGCATTGAAGGATTTGTGTTCTTATCGAAAACGTATGTGAGCTTGTTGCCGTCCAGGAGGTATTCCTTAGAGGGGATCTCCCTTGTGATCGTCTCATTGGTATCGGGATCATCGAATACCAGCTTTACAGACTTGATATTCAGAACATCTCCGCCGCTCTCGTCCTGATACATGGGCAGGTAGTCGGTGAAGGTTATACCGAAGGGGAATCTGTTGCTATCATCGATCTGTATATAGTTGTTGCCGGTGTACTTCAGCTCATAAGTGATAGTTCCGCCGGAAACATCGATGAACTTTCCGTGGGCAGAATTTGAATCCGCAACATCGGCTGTCTTCTCGAACGATCCGGGCTGGAATTCTGTCTGAGTGATGTCAACTGATGATTGGATGACTTCGTCTGTATCTTCATCAGTAACATAGGCAGTATTGCTCTTAGCACCAGTTGTACCGTCCTTCATGTAGCCCCAGATCTCGATCTCATGTGCCTGACCGGGCTTAAGAGAATCAAGTTCAACTATACCGCTTTCCGGCCATGGGCCCTTTAATTCTCTGGCTCCGTCTGCGGTCTCAAGGTCGATGGTCCAGATCGGTTCTTCGATCCAATCGGGGAGCTGATCCTCCAGCTTCAACCGGCCTGTTGACTGAGTACCTGAGTTGCTGACCTTGATGTGATACCACTCAAGTCTGCCTTCTCTTCCTTCAAACTCAACATCAGAAGGCATATTCATGCTGTTTGACTTGTAATGACCCTCAGTGTAAGTGGGGTAGTTAGAGAACTTGTTGATACCAAGGATAGCCTCAGCCCTTCTTACCTCAACGGTATCGCTGATATTCTTGGTAGTATCGCCATTCTTAACTGTAGCATCGTTTTTGAGGAACTCGCTGTCAGCCTCTGAGATCGTGAGCTCCTTTGAAACGTCTGCAAACTTAACAGTGACGATAGCTGTAGAATTTACAGCAAGATTTTCGATAGTGTATGGGAGACCAGGTATGGGCTCCTCATTTCCATCAAGTGAGAGGGTGAACGTAGGAGGTGTTTCCAGCTTATCTGTAAGGTCTGCGATGTCCTCATCGTCGATGATGACCTGTTTCGCAGCAGCCTCGCCGTTATTTCCTACGGTTATAGTATAGATGATGTCCTGTGTTTCTCCAAGAGCAACTGCTCCGTTCTGGTAGAAGCTCTTTCTGGAGGTATTGCCCTGCTCATCATTTACCAGAACATAGCCTGTCTTGTTAGCAGTTATGTTAGGCTGTCCAACGTGGACCTTGATCACTGCGTCATCCTGTGCAACGAGCTTCGTGCCCGGGTTAGTGGGTGCGTCGCAGCTTGCAGAAGCATTGTTGTTGATCGGAGCATTTTCTTCGCCCTCAGCATTGAGCTTTACTCTGAGGGTGATAGTAACAGACTCCTCAGAAGCCAGATCTCCGATATTGACCCCTGATCCTGAAAGGAAGTTCTCCAGAGAGATCGCCACACCGTTTGATGCCTCAGCTGAGAGCAGCTCGCTGTTTACCGGGAAAGCCGCAGCAAGGTTGTCCTCCAGGAACACGTCCTTAAGATCGGTGGTACCGGTGTTTGAAACCACGATACGGTATGTAACGATCTTATCAACGCCGCTGAGGATCTGTGCAGTATCAGCTGTCTTTGAGATGTCAAGAGCATCCTTGGCGCTCTTGATCGGTACATATGCAGTCGAGGAGAAATTCTCAGAGTTAGTAGCAGTATTTGAACCGTTTCCGGCAGCTGCACCATCCTTGACCCGACATACAACATCAACGTCGATAGTCTCGCCGGGAGCAAAGGAAGCAACATTTATAGTAGTGCCTGTAAATGTCACATCGGCAGTGCTGTCCTTGTTGACAAACTCAACGAATGTCAGGTCATCGCTGACAACATCAGTGATGGAGAAATTCGACAGCGCCTTACCGCCGGTATTTGTATTTCTGATGTTGAATGTGACCGTGTCGCCGGACATTGCATAGGACTTGCCGGTCTCGACATTTACCAGAGTTTTCTTCAGGTCAGAAACATCAGGCTGAGAAGCCTTGATCGGGATCTCAGCAGACTTTTCTCCCAGATCCTTGGGAGTATCGCTGTTGTAGCCGTAAGCCTTGACATCGAGAGTGTTTTTCAGCTTACCGCCTGTGAAGGAGTCGTCCGCCTGGATACAATTCAGAGCAAGAGTAGCATCTGCGCTGAAAGGATCCATTTCAGCATAGGGGACTCCGTCCTGAGTGTTTGTGTTGTTCTTTGTCCACTTGACCACAGCAGTATCGCTGCCGCTGAGAGTAACGCTCTCAATGGTGACGCCGCTGATGGACAGGGCTGCCTTTACGTCATCGGCACTCTTGAAAGTGAGACCTGCGGGAAGAACGATAGTGTCTGTGAACTCGAGCTTGTCCGCCCAGAGGACACCTGTCTCAGAGGAAGGACCGGAAGGAGCGGCAGAGAGCTTGAACTCAGCCGTACCTGTTGCGAAGTCCTTTGACTCCAAAGAGGCAGTTGATGTAGACTTATCGTCATTCCAGCTAAGGTTTGACTTAGCCGTGATGCTGCCGGTAGTTGACAGCCTCCAGATGTCGTTTGTGACCAGCTTGACATTAGCGACGGTGCCGTCCTCGGTGATACCGTTGGCGAACATACCGCTGAGCTGGATAGTCTGAGTTGAGCCGTTCTTTACGGAGAACTCGACGTATCTCTTGCCGGTAGCTGGGTCATAACGCAGCGTATAGCCATTATATTTGGCACCGTTGGTGAAACCGTTACCACGGAAATTGGTAAGCAGTATCGAATCCGGTACCTCCAGCATATAGCTGGTCGAGCCGTTGCTGATAGCGTTGTTTCCGCTGATCGTGATGACCATTTTGAACGCTTCTCCGGACTCAACACTTGTGATGTTAGTTCCGGAGGAGTCCTTGAACTTGACAGTAGCGTTGGTCAGGACGTTTGGCGCACCCCAGCCGAAACCGGGCATACCAAAGCCAAAGAATGGCGTGTCAGCTCTCGCAGGAAGCGAGAAAAGATCTGACGGCACGCTCATGATGACCATAGCCAAAGCAAGCAAGATACTCAGCGCTCTTTTGCGAACGGCTGCTGCTTTACTTTTTTGCATAGCATTTCCCCCTTTTTATAAATTTAACAGCCGGCCCAAGATGTTTGTAATATATTCTAAAGACCAGCTGTTATTTATGATAAATACTATTGCATTTATATAATCATTATACTATATTATTGTACGAAAGTCAACGTAATAGGAAAAATATGCATATTATTGTGAAACTTTGGAGTTATCAACAAAGCGCATAAAAAAATATTGTAGGAGATCACAGAAAAAAGTTACTGCCAGTAGATTACAAACCGAATTATACAGTCATAAAGAAAAAAGCTCCGCAAAAAGCGGAGCAGAGCGACCCTATTATAATAGTATACTCACCTCAGGCACATGATCAGCAGGTCCCACCAGAAGTGGAGCAGCGCCGGAAAGATGATATTTTTGGTTTTAACGAAGGAAAAGCTGAACACGAAGCTGAGAAAAACTATTGAAAGGAAGGCGCCGCTGGTCATATTGCTGACGAAGCTGCCGTGGAGGATCCAGGTGGGGAAGTGGATCACAAGGAACATCAGGCCGTTGAGAAGGAAGGCCTGCCACATTTTATCCTCTTTGTATATTGAGTTCAGCAGCCAGCCACGGAACACGATCTCCTCATTAAAGCCCACGAATAGGTACACCGGCACCAGCAGCGGAGTAAAGTCCTCCGCAAGTGCGATCTTTCCGCTCTGGCGATACTTGATCATGAGAATATAGACTGTGAAAGCGGCAAAAATGGCTAAAAACAGGTAGGTTCCCTTCTTCGGAGCGAGAATGTCCTTCTTCACATAGAGCCTGTCGCCATACCTTTTCATCATAAAAACAGCAGGTATCGACCAGATGACCGTCTTGAAAATGCCGTCCTGGATAAGGTCTGAAACACCTGTGCTGAAGCTCTCCTCAAGCCTCCCGGAGACCAGGGCTACCTGTAGAGCCCAGGCCGCTAGCAAGCATAAATAATACAGAATGTAGATTTTTATAGTGCGTTTTTCTTTTAACATGATCTTACCTCACCACATGAAATCTTGTGTTGGAGCCTTGACCATTTCGGGTCCGGGCTCCTCTGGAACGTCCTCCTGGATCAGCGCCTTGGACAGCTCTTCGATTTGGATTAGCTCATGGAAATAGTCGTTGAGCGGCCGCAGCGCCTGAAAGAGTTCGCTGGCGTGTTCGGCTATTTTTCGGGAAAAAAGCTCGTTTCTGTCCTCCACCTTCAGGTACACAGACAGCCCCTTTTTCCGGAAGAACTCCTCCGCCTCCGGCACGGTGCAGGGCTTGCGGCGCTTGTATTCCTCCCCGTCCACTGTGACGCCGAAGGAGCTTTTCAGCTCCCGGATCATGCTGAGAAAGGGCTTCGGATCCTCGGTAAGCTGGCTGCGGAAGCGCTCCATAATCACGGCATCGGGCTTCGCAATGCGAAATCCGAACTCAGCCCCCTCGGGTGAGAGCTCGAAATAGAGGGTGGGAGTCTTGCTCCACCACATTGCATTATACCGAACGTATATCCACATCACGTCCCGGTAGTGCAGATAGGGCGGGAAATTTGCGTCCCGATAGATCCGCCCCACCTTGTACATCATGTCCTCAGTTTCCGCAAACGGGGCGAAGAGCTCCTCGCCCAGCTCCTTTAGCGGAGTTTGTATACTGCTGGTATATATTTCCTTTCGTGGCTCAAACCATTCCTTGCTGTTGTTGAGCCTGATCCCCATCAGGAAGTCAAGAGCTTCCTGGGAAAATCCGTTGAACATTTATATCACTCTTTCTTGAAAACGTTTCGGCCTGCCAATGATCCAACGCTAAATATTACATTTAGTATACTGTTCTATTCTATTATAACAAGGGTATGCTTGCCCTCTTCAAAGGAAATGTCGGCCTGCAAATAGTCTCCCTCAAGGTGGGTCGTGAACTGATGGCTGTTGTCGTAAAACCTCATCGTATCGCAGTATTTCGGCAAAAACAGCTCCGCACATCCGCCCTCGGGCACCGTAAATGTGTAGTGCTTCTCATCGGTATTATCGACCTGAAGATCCGCCGGAGCTCCGCTGCTGTCGCAGGCGACGTAGGTCAGCCAGTCCGACTCAGCGAGGACATACTCCTCATGCAAGCCCTGGGACACCCGACATTCCTCGATATATAGGGAATCTTTCAACCTCTTCGGAGTATCTCCGTAAGTAAATCCCTCAGCCAGATCAGCCTTTTCAGTAAGTGCCTCCTGGCTGCGATAGGAGACTATGCAGCTCTCTTTATTCGGGTGTGTCAGCTTGTCAAACCAGTCAAAATTCCCCGAAAGATCGACGTTTACAGCACATACCACCAGTCTGCTCTCATACAAGACAGAGCTCAGATCCTGACCATCAAAATACTCTCTGTATAGTTTTATCCCTTTGCCGGTATAATTCTCCGATTTAATGTTGGGATACTGACAGATCTCCACCTGTTTTGCCTCAGGAATGTGGCTTTTCACCTCATTTTCAAGGGCAGTCTGGATCTCCTCCTGCTGGAGATCATCACAGGCGTCAGAGCCGTCAAATGCCGAATATACAATGAAATCCCGGCCTTCGTGGGTCATTTCCGCTATGACGTGGTCGGTGTAGGACAGTCCGGCTTTTCCAACATAACTATCGGTCACAAGGCTCTTCAGCTGGGGAGTGAAGCCGTATTTCTCCTCAACGTATTTTATCACGTTGTCCGGCGCGATTTTCTCGCCCTCAAGCCGGCTGGCCTCCTGCTCCTTAGTCTCGCATGAGCAAAGCAAGGTCAGCGCCGCCGCTGCGCAAAAAAGCCGTTTCACCTGAGCACCTCCCGTTTTTATACTATTATAACACGATCTTAGCGGAGTTTCAATAGGAGCTGTTTTCAGAGCAATATAGTACCAATTCTTTTCCACAATTTACTTTTTCCACTTTCAACACTGTGTTGAAAGAGGTGTTAGTTTCCACCTTATACCTGTTGAAAACTCTGTGGAAAGGGTTGAAAACAACGATATATACAGTATTTTACAGGGTGTATAAGTTGAAAACCCTGTGGATAATTGGGGAAAATGTGTAAACAATAAAAAAGTATTGTGGAAAACCTGTCCGCAATAAATCTATGAAAAGGACATGATATTTATGAAAAAGTATTTAGCAATATGTTCCGTTTTTTTAACAATGTTCAGCGCAGTTTCCTGCGGAGCCAACTCCGGCTACGATCACACCGACTCCTCTCGCTACGACAGCCGCTATGACGAGGACGGCCACGACGACCGCACTGACGGGAGAAAGGACGACGCCGGGAACTATGTTAGCGACGCCGTTGACGGAGTGAAGGACGCCGGTGAGGACCTTGTCAGCGGTGTCGGCGACGCTGCCGGAGAGATCGTTGACGGCCTTGACGGGGAGGACGAGCACCCTGTGACACGGCGCTCCACCGCCAAAAAGGACCGCAAATAAAAGAAAATGGCGGCCAGGATCCTGGCTGCCATTACTTATTCAGCCGCAGATCTCAACGATCGCCTGGGCCATAATTTCGGCATTTTTCAGCAGATCCTCCACGGTGATGAACTCCTCCGCTGAGTGCATATTGCCGTCATGACCGGGAAATTCCGCACCGAAGGCAACTCCGCCGGGGATCTCGTGGACGTAGGTGCCGCCGCCGATCGCAATTGCACGGCCGCTCTCGCCGGTGACCCTCTCATAGACCCGGAGCAGAGACTGCACAAATTCGCTGTTTTCGTCGGTAAAATGGGGCTCTGAGCACTCCGCAGAGTCGATGCGGAAGCCGGCCTGTTCAAGCCTTCCGCAGATCTCAGATCTGACCTGCTCAGCCCTAAAGCTGATCGGGAAGCGCACGTCCACCGCCCCTGTGAGCCGATCGCCCTCAGTATTCAGCATGGACAGCACGCAGGTGGTCTCGCCGGAAACCTCATCAGAAAGCCGGATCCCGCAGCTTTTGCCGTTGGTCTCGCCGTGGGGGAAGAGCTCTGCCAGCCGGTCAAGAGGCGGATCTGTAACGGTTTTTCCTACAGTTTCCAGGAATTTCGTCACAGCATTCTCGCCTTTTTCCGGGGTGGAAGCGTGGGCAGAGCGGCCGCAGATCTCTCCGTCAGCAGTTTTCACGGAATACCGGCAGCTCTCAGGCACGGCATTTATCACAGTTCCGCCGTGAACTGACACAAGCCCACCCCTTGCCGAAAAGGGAGCCGAAAAATGGAGCCGGATCATGCCTTTTTCGGCGTTGATCACGGGATATTCGCCGTCGGGAGTGAACACCATGGGCGGCAGCTCCCTCTTTTTGCGGTAGTAAGCCAGGTCAGCGGAGCCGTTCTCCTCGTTGGTGCCGAAGATCAGCCGCACGCCTTTTTTCAGGGGGATCCCCAGATCCTTCACCGCTTTCAGGGCGAAAAGGGCTGCCACAGCCGGTCCCTTATCGTCGCAGGTGCCACGGCCGATGAGCTTCCCGTCAGTCTCACGGAGAACGAAAGGATCTCCCAGCCAGCCAGTTCCCTCCGGAACAACGTCCAGGTGGGAGAGGATCCCCAGCTGAGGATCCCTGCCAAGATCCGCTGAGCCGGCGTAGTTTTCAACGTTTTCCACAGAAAAGCCGTACTCCCGGCACTTGTCCAGCATGATGCTGAGGGCTCTGGCGGGCTCTTTTCCGAAGGGAGCGCCTTCCTCGGCCTCTCCCTGAACGCTGGGAACGGCCACCAGCTCTCTCAGGAGCCGGATCATCTCGTCCTTGTGGGACCAAATATAGTTCTTTATCTCAGACATAATGACCTCCATAACGCAAAAAACCGCAGAATGCTCTGCGGTCTCTTGCCTGACGGTATTGCCTTGATACCGCCAGTAGAAAGAAAGGATAAATATGAAAAGTGAATATATCAGTTAACAATAGCTCTTTCTGTTTCCTTGTCGAAGATGTGGATCCTGTTGGGATCGATAGCGATCTTGATCTCATCTCCGGGTCTAGCTGTAGATCTGGGGCTAACTCTAGCAGTCAGCGGGATACCCTCGCAGAGGAGGTAGAGGTAAGTCTCAGCACCCATCATCTCAGTGATCTCGACATAAGTGTCGATAACGCCTGTAGAAGCGTTGGAGAGGTACATCTCCTCATCGTGGAGGCTCTCAGGACGAACGCCCAGGATGATCTCCTTGCCAACATAGTTGCCCAGCTCGTCATTGACCTTAGCCTCAGGAACGATGATCTGGTACTTTACGCCACGCTGAGTCTTGGAATCCTCTGAGCCGAACTCAACGATGTACTGGCCGTACTCTTCCTTGAGAGTAGCGTCGATGAAGTTCATCTGAGGTGAGCCAAGGAATCCGGCAACGAACTTGTTTACAGGATTCTCATAGAGGTTCTGAGGAGTATCTACCTGCTGAACGAAACCGTCCTTCATACAAACGATACGGTCGCCCATTGTCATAGCCTCAGTCTGGTCATGAGTTACATAGATGAATGTAGTACCCAGCTTCTTGTGGATCTTAGCGATCTCAGTTCTCATCTGAGCACGGAGCTTAGCGTCCAGGTTGGACAGAGGCTCGTCGAGGAGGAATACCTTAGGGCTACGAACGATACAACGTCCCAGAGCAACTCTCTGACGCTGACCACCTGACATAGCCTTAGGCTTTCTGTCCAGGAGGTGAGTAAGGTCGAGGATCTTAGCAGCCTCGTTTACCTTTCTCTCGATCTCGTCCTTAGGAACCTTACGGAGCTTGAGTCCGAAAGCCATGTTATCGAAAACAGTCATATGAGGATACAGAGCGTAGTTCTGGAAAACCATTGCGATATCTCTGTCCTTAGGAGCAATATCATTTACAAGGCGGTCACCGATGTACAGCTCGCCCTCGGAGATCTCCTCCAGTCCGGCGATCATACGAAGAGTAGTTGACTTTCCGCAGCCGGAAGGTCCAACGAGTACGATGAACTCCTTGTCTCTTATCTCTAAATTAACATCTGAAACAGCAACAACGCCGCCCGGATATTTCTTATAAATGCCTTTAAGTGTTAAGCCTGCCATTTGATCCAGTCCTCCAATTCAATTTTTCTGCTGATATTTCAACACAGTATCAGCTATGATAATATAATACCATTTTCTGCGGAATTTTTCAAGATGCTAAATTGACAAAGTTGTATTTACTTGTTTATTAGAATTGCCGAAAAAACGCCGGAAAATTCACTGCAAAAAGCATCAAAATCCAGGGGCCTGAGCAAGTTTTCAACATCTTTGTGCAATAATTCCATACACTGACCGAAGCCCAATTTTTCGGGAAGTATAAGGCCTCCAACAGAAACTCTCATTAAAATATCAACATGGTTTTCAACAGCAGCGAACATTCTTTTCACCTGATGATATTTTCCCTCGGTCAATTCTATAAACGCCAGTTTTTCGCAGTTTTCCACCATTTTGACCTTTGCCGGGAGACAAACCTCACCGGAGGCGAGCTCCACTCCGCTCTCAAATATGTCAACATATTTACTTTTGAACGGTCTGTCAAGTTTCACAATATAAATTTTGCTGACATGGCGCTTCGGGGACAAGATCTTGTGTGCCAAGTCCCCGTCATTGGTTATAAGTAGTGCTCCCAGTGAATCCTTATCCAGCCGGCCTGCGGGGAAAAGATCCTTCGTGCGCAGCTCCTCCGGCACAAGCTCCAGGACAGAAGGCCCGTCGCCGTCCTCGGTGGAGCTGACATAGCCCTCCGGCTTATTGAGCAGGATATAGCGCTTTGTCTCGGACGAGATCTGAGCTCCGTCCGCAGCTACAACAGCGGTCTCGGGGTCGATCTTTGTGTCCGAGCTCTTCACCACAGCGCCGTCAACGGTGACTTTTCCACGGGCGCAGAGGGCTTTGATCTGGCTCCTGGTGAGCTGTGAGCGCTGAGAGATATACTTGTCAAGGCGGATCAGAGGCATGATCTTGCTCCTTTCGGGAATAGTATTTGTGTAGAAGCCTGGGGAAGTTCCCCATGAGATACGATTTGGGAGGTCACCATGAAAAAGCGAACTATGCTCATTCTTTCCGGAACAGCAGCTCTTCTGGCTGGGATCATCTTTTTCTCGCCGGACGGCAAGGGCGAAAGGCCCCCGGAGAGCCCGTCTGTTGCCGCAGCCACTGTCTCCGACAGGATAGATTACTTCGCTTCCCACGGCTGGGAGGTGGAGGAGATCTGCGGGAAATTCGTCACGATCCCCACGGAATTTTCCCCACTCTACGAGGATTACGCTCTCATTCAGGACAAACAGGGCCTTCCTCTCCGGGAATACGCCGGCCGGGACGCCCAGCTCTACGTCTATGAGGTAAAAAATTACAGTCCCGACAGCAAAAAAATGCTGGCGGAACTGCTTGTATGTGACGACACAGCCATAGCCTCGCTGGTCTACAGCGAGGACGGCGGAAGCCTGAAAATGGCGGTCTCCTGAGATCAGAAAACGTTGAACCAGTCTCCCACAACAGGGATCCTCAGAGCGTAGCCCTTAGTTACGCCGTAAGCAAGGCTCAAAGCGATAGCCACCCATACAGCTCCCAGAACGAAGCCGATAAGTGTTCCCAGGAAGGGGATGATCCCCACGATCTTGCCCACGATCCCGAGGGCGATCGAGCATACCAGCCATGCCAGTCCCTGATTTGAATGGAAGCGGCAGAATGCCGAATTTTTGTCGAAGATGTAAGGCAGGAAAAACAGTATGGGGATCAGGTAGCCAAAAATGGCCTGGATCGAGTATTTTCCGCCGTCTGTAAAGGTATTCTGGTCTGACTCGCTGTTAAATGCTTTTACAAAGTTATCATAGGTCTCCATTATTCTTCCTCCTTGCGCTTCTGGTCGAGCTCGCTGATCACTGCCACGAAGCTCTCGATATCGGTGAAATCCTCATAAACTGAGGCAAAACGAATGTATGCGATCGGGTCGATGTCCTTGAGCTTTTCCAGCACAAGCTCGCCGATCTCCTTGGACTTGGCCACTGTTTTCAGCTCGTTTGCGTAGTAATTTTCGATGTAGTCAGCGATTTGGGACACCTGATCTATTGTGACGGGGCGCTTTTTTATAGCGCTGAAAATGCCGGTTATCAGCTTGTTCCTGTCGAAATTCTCGTACATACCGCTGCGCTTTTCCACCATGAGAAGGGGTCTTTCAACCACCTCAAAGGTGGTAAATCTGGCGCTGCACTTTATGCACTCACGCCGGCGCTTGATCTTGTCGTCCTTTGGGCGAGAGTCAACTACCTTTGAGTCAAAATATCCGCAGAATGGGCATTTCATGGCTGTTCCTCCTTTTTGTTCACAGAGATCATGTTGCTCAGTATATTATATCCGGAGATCAGCTCGGCGGTGCCGTGGAAGCTGCTCCGGTTAAGATCCAAGATCACAGCGCAGTCCGGAGAGAGCTCCTCCAGCCTTGAGAAGAAATCCCTAAATCGGAATCGTCCCTTGCCGATGGGCAGGCAGTCTCCCAGCTCGCCGCTGTCGCTTATCATGACTGCACGGACGGACTCGCCGGCTGCCTCCAGAAATGCAAAGGGAGTCTCTCTGCTGCGGACGGCCTGCTTTGTGTCAAGGACGAAGCTGAGCCTGTTTCCCAGGGCATTTCTCAGCTCCCGAAGAAAGCTCAGGCTGCCGCTCTGCCAGTGGTTGACGTTGCGAAGTGCCGGTGTTACGCCAAACTGGGCGGCGGTCTCGCAGAGCATCAGGTATCTTTCGCAGAAGAGCTCGGTCTTGCAGCCAGCCCTTGGGCCGTCGAAAACGAAGATCCTTGCCCCCACCGTGCTCATGAAATTAAAATACAATTTGTAATATTCCAGCACATCGCTGACCCGGCGCTGATAGTCCGAGAAGAGCATGAGCTGGTCGGTCTCAGCGGAAAAACCGCTTACCACCGGGCAATCCATGTCGAAGTGCCTCAGAAGATTTGCGGCTCCGTGGGCGAAGCTCTTCTTCAGCTCAGAGCGAGTATTCACAGCGATACAAACGGCTCCTGCGCCGTTTACCGCCAGATCGTAGAGGCTGTCCTCCAGAGCCTTTGGATAAAGGCAGCCCGTAGAGATACCGGCAACCAAATCTTCCACCTCCGTCACGGTCTCACTACTCAAATTATACCACGTTCCGGCGCTACCGTCAAGTAGGAATGCCGATTTTACGGACATTTTTCACCTGTTCCACATACAATATGGGGAGGAGGTGAACTATGCTCAAAGAAATTATACTAGCTGTAATCGTCAGTTTCGACACATTTCTGGTGACCTCGGCCTGTTTCGGCAGCGGAATCAGGATCCCTCTGGTGCCGGCCGTCCTCATTGACCTGATCGGCGGGGCGGTGCTGGGGCTGTCTCTCGGCCTTTCCGAGCTGATCAGCCGGGCGGTCTCCGAGGAGATCTGCCGCTCCGTTGGAACAGCGGTGCTCTGCCTCATCGGGACGGTGACGGTTTTCAAGAGCCTTCTGCGAAGCCTGATCCGCCGGCTCTCGGAAAGGGGCGAACTTTCCCTGAAAACAGGCAATTCCGGCCTAATGATCAAGCTCTATCTGGACGACACAGCCGCAGATCTCGACCACTCGAGCAGCCTGTCGGTCTCCGAGGCGGCAGCTCTTGCCCTGGCAAGCTCACTGGACTCCGCTGCCACCGGCCTGGGATCGGGGGCCGCAGGGATAAGCCCGGTGAAGGCTGCGGTTTTTGCCTTTATTTCGGGAGCTGCGGCCATTGGCGGAGGTTATCTGGCCGGAAAAAAGATCTCCTCCCTGAGCCACGACCTGTCATGGCTGGGAGGAGTGTTTCTCATACTTTTTGCGGTCTTCGGTCAGAGCTGATAGACCACGATCTCCGGCGGATCAAAGAGCCTGGGCTTTCCCAGACCGGCTGACACCACCAGCTTCATATTACCGACTGTATAAACTCCCTTGTCGTATTTCGGGAAGAATTTCCGCTCCGGCGAGAGCAGACCCTTTCCGAAAAGCCGCACTGAGCCGCCGTGGACGTGGCCGCTGAAGGTCACATCAGCTCCCCACTCAGCATAGGCCTCGGCGAAGAGAGGATTGTGGGCAAGGAGCACGTTCTCGCCCTCGGGAGGATAGCCCAAAAGCCGGATCATAGCCTCTTTGTCCACCTTGTCAAGATCCGAGTAGCCCCCGTTTTTCTTGTACACGGAGTAGGGCAGCTCCAGGCCGATAAGGTTGATGTCACGGTGCTGGATGGTGATCCGCTTCCGCTCATTTCTCAGCAAAACGGCCTCGGTGGACTTCACCATTTCCAGAAATCTCCTCTCGATGTCTGTCTCGGGAGACTGCTCATGGTTGCCCAAAATAATATACACATGGGATATTTTGCAAAGCTCATTCAGCACGTTCTCCGCCGTGGAAAGATCCTTCTCCCTCCGGGAAACAAGGTCGCCGGTCACGAAGATCACATGGGGAGACAGCTCCTTCACCGCTTCGATGACACGCTTTCCCTTGCCGCCGAAGCGCCTCTTGTGGAGGTCTGAGATCTGCACAGCACGGATATTTCCGCTTCCGTAACGGCTGACCTTCAGCATGAGGGTGTTCTCGATAACGGCATAGACCAGAAGCGCCGCCGCCAGAATTACTACTATCAGTATAATTATCTTCACTTTCTGGCGCTCCCTTCCTGTAGTTTCAGCAGAGGAATGTCTATCAGTGCGAATACGCACAGGTACAGCGAGGTCAGGATCACTCTTCCGGAGAAGGTGGCGATCGCCTCCTGCACCGAGCCCTTGTACTCCGCAGAGGGGTCGAAAAGGCTCAGCTCCGGGTCCAGCATGATCATGACAAAGGTGAGCAAAAGCCCGAAGATCAGCGGCAGGAGCACTGCAAAAACAAAGAAAAATCCCCGTGAGAAGCTGCCCTCCCTGCCTGCGTCAAGCTGCACGAAATGGTACATCAGGCACAGGATAAGGGGCGTGATCAGGGCGAAATACCAGCTGTAGCCGATCTTGTCGAAGGCAAACCAGTTCACCCACTGGCAGAAAAGGCTCAGCAGGAAGATCACCAGACCTGTTAAGGGAGCCGCCCTGTATTTAAGGCGGCTCTCCTGTTTTTTATCACTCATCGTCGGCTTCCTCGGAAGGATCAGCCTCGATGACTACTTCGTTCTGCTCTTCAAGTGCAGCCTCGGCCTCAGCAGCCTGTGCCTGCTCATCGGTGAGCTGCTCCACCTTCTCGGTCTCAGCCTCCTCATCGTGCTCAGCACGGGTGAAGGCCACTACCTTAGCGCCCTCGTTGACTCTCATGACCCTGACGCCCTTTGCGATACGTCCCATAACACGGATGTCGCTGGCCAGGATACGGATGATGATACCGTCGCTGGAAACCAGGATAATATCGTCGTCCTCGTCAACTATCTTGATGCCGCAAACGTGGCCTCTGATCTCGTCCACCTTGTAGTTGGTCAGACCGTAGCCGCCTCTGTTCTGGATTCGATAGCTGTCCAGATCGGTGCGCTTGCCGTAGCCGTTTTCGGTAACTGTCAGGAGAGTTGCGTTCTCACGGACTCTTGCCATTCCCACAACATAGTCGCCCTCACGGAGCTTGATAGCCTTTACGCCGTGAGCGGAACGTGACAGAGCTCTGCCCTTGTCCTCCTCAAGACGGATAGCCATACCGTTTCTTGTGGCGATGAAGAGCTGCTCGTGGCCGTCAGTCATGCGGACGCCTGCGATCTCGTCGCCCTCGTCCAGACCAATGGCGATAAGTCCGTTCTTGCGGACGTTCTTGTAAAGAGAGAGGTTTGTCCTCTTGATCTTGCCCTTCTTGGTGACCATCGTGATAAATCTCTCGTCGCTGAAATCTGTGGTCTTGATCATTGCAGCGACCTTCTCGCCCTCGGAAAGAGGAAGGAGATTGATCAGGTTAAATCCTCGTGAGGCCTTTGAGCCGTCAGGGATCTCGTAGCATTTCAGCTTGTACATGATGCCCTTGTTGGAGATGAAGAGGATATTGTCGTGTGAGCCGCAGATGAACATCTCGTCAACGAAATCCTCATCACGCTGCTTCATGCCGGTGATACCTCTTCCGCCACGGCGCTGAGTCTTGTACTCGGTAACGGGCATACGCTTGATATAGCCGTTATTTGTGAGAGTAACAACGCAGTCCTCCTCGGGGATAAGATCCTCGATGTCCACCTCACCGCTGACAGCCTCAATGTCTGTACGGCGCTTATCGGCGAACTTCTTGCGGATATTGTTCAGATCCTCCATGATGATCTGGTAAACTCTGTTCACGTCGGCAAGAATGTCCTCATAGTCTGAGATCTTGCCCAGTATAGCGTAGAGCTCGTCGGTGATCTTCTGTCTTTCCAGACCAGTGAGAGCTCCCAGACGCATCTGAACGATAGCCTCGGCCTGTTCCTCAGAAAGACCCTTCTGCTCGTCAACGTGCATACCTGTGAAGTCGTACTGAGCTCTGTCCAGAAGAGCCGCCATGTCCACGTCCTTGAAGCGCTGGATAAGGCGCTCCTTAGCCTCGGGAATGTTGCTGCTGGAGCGTATGATCTCGATGACCTCGTCGATGTAGTCGGCTGCCAGGACAAATCCCTGGAGGATATGAGCTCTCTCCAGAGCCTTCTTCAGGTCGAAGCGAGTTCTTCTCTGGATCACCTCTACCTGGAAGTTCAGATATTCCTCCAGCATCTGCTTGAGGGTAAGGATCTTAGGCTCGCCATTGACCAGAGCCAGCATGATTATACCAACTGTATCCTGGAGCTGAGTGAGAGCGAAGAGCTTGTTCAGCACGATCTCAGGGATAGCGTCCTTTTTCAGCTCGATAACTACTCTCATTCCGTCCTTATCGGACTCATCTCTCAGGTCGTAGATGCCCTCGATCTTCTTGTCCCTGGCCATCTGGTTGATAGCCTTGAGGAGCCTTTCCTTTCGGAGCATATAGGGGATCTCGTCGATGATGATAGCGTTCCTGCCCTTGACCTCCTCGAAGTGAGTACGGCTGCGGAGGATGATCTTGCCCTTGCCGGTAGCGTAGGCTGCACGGATACCGGCCTTGCCCATGATGATACCGCCGGTAGGGAAGTCAGGTCCCTGAACGTGCTCCATGATCTGCTCTAAGGTGCAGTCAGGGTCGTCTATGAGGAGCTGAAGAGCGTCGATGATCTCGCCCAGATTGTGGGGAGGGATATTCGTAGCCATACCAACAGCAATTCCCACAGAGCCGTTCACCAGCAGGTTAGGGAAGCGTGAGGGCAGGACTACAGGCTCTTTCAGTCTGTCGTCGTAGTTTGGAGCAAAGTCAACTGTGTCCTTGTTGATGTCAGTGAGCATCTCAAGGGTGAGCTTTGACATTTTCGCCTCAGTATAACGGTAAGCAGCCGGGGGATCTCCGTCGATAGAACCGAAGTTTCCGTGGCCGTCCACCAGCATATAGCGCATGGAGAAGTCCTGCGCCAGACGCACCATTGCGTCGTATACAGAGGCGTCACCGTGAGGATGATAGCGTCCCAGTACCGCACCGACTGTATCGGCGCACTTACGGTAAGGCTTATCCGGGGTAAGTCCGTTCTCGTGAAGAGTGTAGAGTATTCGCCTGTGAACAGGCTTTAGTCCGTCTCTTACGTCAGGGAGTGCTCGTGACACGATGACCGACATAGCGTACTGAAGCATGGAATTTTCCATTTCGTCCACTATCTCGGAATTTATCACGATTGAATTGTCTTCGTATAGCAAGATTTTTACCTCCTGTATATAGTAAGCCTACATAGAGGCCGATGTTTCAGAGCTCCGACATTTCCGGAAGGGAGCTGATCATTTCCCCATATTTCGCATGATCTCAAGCTCCTGAGGGGACATTTCCGCCTTGGGCACGATGTAGAACATCTCTTTTCCTGAAATGAGCAGGAAGGCGCTGTCGGTTTCCTCCAGGGAAAAGTCCTGGTTGAAGGGGATGTTAGAGGGCTCAGGCAGCTCCTCAGCCTCAGTTTCGCTGTCCTCGGTCACAGCCTCCACCACAGGTGCAGAGGAGACAGTAGAGATCTCGGCGCAGGTCTCACAGACCCTCAGCCGATAGACCTGCTGGCCCATTTCCGCAAAGGTGCTGCTCATTTCCTTCCTGGCCTTTCGTGGGTTGTACCAGCAGCGGAAGGCGAAGGCAAGACAGACGAAAAGCAGCACATAGCTGAGCTTGTTGGAGGGATCCTTTATGGCTGCATAGAGCATATCGGCTGCCAAAACAAGGAATATGGCCATGAATATGTACTGCATTTTCAGCACGAACTTCTTCTGATAGGCCAAATATCCCTCACGGAAGGTCTCCGGGGAAATGGAGTATTCCTTTTCCAGTTTTATATTCTCGTTCATCATATATCAAGATTTTGTGCGAATTTAGCGTTTTTCTCAATGAACAGGCGTCTGGGCTCCACCTTATCGCCCATAAGTATAGTGAAGGTCTCGTCAGCCTTGAAGGCGTCCTCCATAGTGACCTTGATGATAGTTCTTCTGGCGGGATCCATGGTAGTTTCCCAAAGCTGCTCGGGATCCATCTCACCAAGACCCTTATAGCGCTGGGTCTCCACCTTGAACTTGCCGTCCTCAGAGAGCTCAGCGATGAATTTATCTCTCTCCTCGTCAGAGAAGGCATATCTCACCTTTTTGCCACGCTCTACCTTGAACAGCGGGGGCTGGGCGATGTAGATGTTGCCGTTTGTGATCAGGGGGCGCATATACCGGAAGAAGAAGGTCAGCAGCAGAGTTCTGATGTGCATACCGTCAACATCGGCATCGGCCATGATTATGATCTTTCCGTAGCGGATCTTCTCGATGTCGAAGTCCTCACCGATACCGGTACCGATAGCAGTTACCACGGGAGCCAGCTTGTCGTTGCCGTAAATTCGGTCGATCCTAGCCTTCTCAACGTTGAGCATCTTTCCCCAGAGAGAAAGGATAGCCTGATATTTTCGGTCACGTCCCTGCTTAGCAGAGCCGCCGGCTGAATCTCCCTCGACGATGTACAGCTCGGTGTAGCGGTTGTCACGTTCGGAGCAGTCTGCCAGCTTTTCGGGCATAGAGGCGTTTCCGAGGGCGTTCTTCTTGCGCTCGGCCTCTCTTGCACGCTTAGCGGCCTCTCTTGCCCTGAGAGCGGAAAGGCACTTCTCGAAGATGATGTTAGCAGTCTCGGGGTTTTCCTCCAGGAAGTTCATCAGCTTCTCAGTGACCAGCTTCTCCACAAAAGGCTTGACTTCGGGGTTTCCGAGCCTTCCCTTGGTCTGTCCCTCGAACTCGCACTCAGTGAGCTTAACGGACACGATGGCGGTAAGTCCCTCCATTACGTCCTCTTTTTTCAGGCTCTCAATCTCCTTCTTGGGAGCGTCCTTGCTGCCCTTTTTGTTGTCCTTCTCCTTGAACTTGCCCATTTTCTTGCCATACTCATTGATGACCTTCAAAAGAGCCGCACGGAAGCCGTTCTCATGGGATCCGCCGTCCTTGGTGTGGATATTGTTTGCGAAGGAGAGCACTACCTCGTTATAGCTGTCGTTGTATTGCAGAGCTATCTCCGCATAGGAGTCCCCCTGCATACCGGAAACATAGATCACGTCATTGCTCAGGGGCTCATAGCCTCTGGTCTTGTGGATATGCTCAACGAACTGCCTGATACCGCCCTCATAGTGGAGGGTCTCGCCAACGATGTTCTCCTCATCACGCTTGTCGGTGAACACGATCTTGATACCGGCATTGAGGAAGGCCTGCTCACGGAGCCTCTTCAGCAGCACGTCGTACTTATAGACGGTCTCCTCGAAGATCTCGCCGTCAGCCTTGAACATAACTGAGGTACCGGTCTTGTTGGTCTTGCCGATGACCTTGAGCTCCTCATCGTAATGGCCTCTCTCAAAGCGCTGGAACCAGATATTCTCGCCGTCCTGGACAGTGAGCTCCAGCCACTCAGAAAGGGCGTTTACTACAGAGGCGCCAACTCCGTGAAGACCGCCGGACACCTTGTATCCGCCGCCGCCGAATTTTCCGCCGGCGTGAAGGATAGTGTAAACAACGGTAGCAGCCGAGATGCCTTCCTTGGGGTGGATACCGACAGGGATACCACGTCCGTTATCGGAGACACGGATAACGTCTCCCGGAAGGATCTCAACAGTGATCTCGGTACAGAAGCCGGCCAGAGCCTCGTCGATAGAGTTGTCAACGATCTCGTACACCAGGTGGTGAAGACCGCTTGGGCCGGTGGAGCCGATATACATTCCCGGTCTTTTCCGGACCGCTTCAAGTCCCTCTAGGACTTGTATATCGTTTTCGTCGTAGTTGTTGTTCTGCTGACTCATTTTTTACCTCCAAAGGTTTTGGTTGAATATGTTGTTTGCATGGTTCTCTGGGTTATTTTCAATGTATCTCCATATCTCGGCGAATTCTCCTTCGCCTCGGATAATGTGGTCGTAAAAACTCTTCTGCCATATCGGATATTCATTTTGCCTTGAAACATATCTTTTCATTGAACCGATGATCGTTGACAATGTAGGGGCGGATATTATCCGCCCGCCGTCCTCATGAAACTCATGATCTATATGGATCAACAAATGAACATGATCTGGCATTATACAATATTTCAAGACATTTACATCCTGATAATGATTTTTAATGTCATTGATAGAATGATCTAATATCTCACCTATATCTGTGAGCCTTACGATCGGGCGGATAATATCCGCCCCTACAACGACATTCTCTTCTATTTCTGCAAAATACGGCACCCGGTCTTTGGTACATATCGTAACAAAATATATTCCATTCATGGAATAATCCCGGTTTTCAAGGCGTATCTTTTTTCTTGATGATCTATCTATCATTTTCCAAAAGGAACATCTCGTTTGCGCAGGAAAATACCAGAAGCATCTCACCGATGACGGGTATCATGAACGAAAATATCAGCACCATCAGGCAGGCTGACAGCATCTCATTCATGATCCTCTGATGTTCATACAGCAGAAGAAGTATCAGATATTCCGAAGCAAGAAGCATCACCGAGGCAGCTATGGTGAAAACGTTCCTTTTCTTTGTCCTTACCCTGTTTTTCCTCGCTCTCAGCAGTGCTGACGCAAAAAGCAGGATATTCACAAAAGCCGGAAGGATCATACAACCGAAGTCGATGATATCATCCTCCAATGAATGATACCAGGTATTGCCGTCGTAGTATTCCTCAAGATACTCAAAATATGGGATATTCGTCAGTATCTCCGGCCTGAAGCACAGGACCAGCATAAGTCCGGTATAAGCCAGGAAAACGGCCGCTGCTGAAAGTGCAGTCCTTCCGATCCTTTTCTCATGATTCACAGATATTCCCCCTGACTGAGTCTTTTTTTCAGCGTAGAGGCGGCAAGCTGGGAGATATACACCCTGACTCTGCCCTTTTTCTCCGTGATGATGAAGCTCTTAGGCAGCTCATAGGTGGTATAGATACACAGCTTTTCCTTTTCTGCCCGGTCCAGGAGTTTCTTTGTGGTGCCGGTAACTGTGGTGTTATCCATATCGAAAATGCCGATAATGTCACGAATATCCACGGAATAGTCGTTCCCAATGTGAAGATACATGGTCATTCCTCCGTGAGCTTACCCTGACTGATCCGCATGATCTTCCCCTCGATCTCCGGGAGAAGAGCGCTTTCGTTCGGGGTAGTGATGAAGGTCTGCATACCTCTGATGATGTCGAATACAAATCGCTGACGGCTCTCATCGAGCTCGCCCATAACGTCGTCCAGGAAGATCACAGGAGCCTCCTTTGAGCGCTTCTTGTAGATCTCGGCCTGTGCCAGCTTCATTACAAGGGCAGCGCTTTTGATCTGTCCCTGAGAGCCGTAATCACGGGCGCTGACGCCGTTTATCTTGATCAGGATCTCGTCCCGGTTGACGCCGGCATGAGTGACGCCTGTGCGGATGTCATAGTCGGCGTTATCACGCAGCTTCTGGTAATACTGCTCAAAGGCCTCCTCACCGCAGGGCTTTTCAAAGTCCTCCGGCCGGAAAACATTGGACTTATACTCCAGCTCAAGCTCCTCGCTGCCGCCGGAAATGGTCTTGTACAGTCTTCCGCAGATCTCATTGATCTTGCCGACGTATTCGTTTCGCATATAGGAGATCAGCGCACCCTCATGAGCGGCCTGTCTGTCCCAGACCTCCAGCACAGAGGCCGGAGCATTGCCCTGCATGATCTCCTTCAGCAGGGCGTTGCGCTGATTCATGATAGCGTTGTTCTTGTTGATATGCACCACGAAAACGGGGTTGAGCTGAGAAGCCGCCATATCAATGAAGCTGCGCCTTCTTTCCGGCGAGCCCTTGATGATCTCGGTATCGTCGGGGATAAAGGCGATGCACTTGAACACGTCGAAGAGGGCACGGCTGCCCTTCTGCTTGACGCCGTTGAGCATGATAGTTTTCGGTGAAGCGGCACTTCTTGACATGGTCATCTCGATCTTCTGCTCTCTCAGAGAGTCATAGATCTTTATCTTAGCGGACATCCTGTTCCCGTTTAGAGCGATGTAGTCTCTTTCCTTTGAGCCACGAAAGCTCCTACAGCCCGACAGTATCCACAGCGCCTCAAGGAGATTTGTCTTGCCCTGGGCGTTGGGTCCGACGATGATGTTATATTTAACGTCAGGCTGGAATGAGATCCCGGAAAGATTTTTGAAGCCGTCGATCTCGGCAAAGGTTATGATCAAACCACGATTACCTCTTCCTCACCGATTATTGCCACCCTGTCGCCGGGGCGGATCTTTTTTCCACGCATGGTGCAGACCTCGCCGTTGACTGTGACCTGACCCTCCTGAACAAGGATCTTAGCCTCGCCGCCGGTGTCTGCAAGACCCGAGAATTTCAGCAGAGCGTCCAGCTTGATGAACTCGGTAGTAATTTTTATCTCATTGGCCATAATGTGAGCCTCCGGTCATTTTTTCTTGATCTTTACGATCTTTCCTTCTTCGTTTTTCTCGTATTTAGCAGCAAAAGCAGGATTTTCCTGGATAAGCTGGTCGTAAGCCTCGGGGTTCTGATTGCAGTACATAAGGGCGTAGTTTGCCTTTGTGCGGATATTCAGGTCAGTTTCCTTCTCAGCCATTTTGTCGGCCTTTTTTCTGCCCAGCTCGAAGAAGAAGAAATACGCAGCGACTCCGCAAATGATCGCAGGGATGATGTGGAGAGCTGAATTCTTTATCATAGCGATCTGAGCGATAGCTATAACAAGAGCGATAACAGCAATAAGGCTCATAGCTGCTGAGAAAATTGTTGCCTTAGGAGCGTAGGGATAATTTCTGTATACAAAAACCATTTTAGTTTACCTCTCAATTCTTGAGCTGGATAGGCATTACCAGGAAGATATAGCTCTCACCGTCAAGGGGAAGGAGCTCGATTACCTTCATGGCGCCGTTGAGCCTGATCTTTACCTTGTCGCCCTCAGCCACACGAAGAGCGTCCAGCATAAGGCGGTTGTTGAAGCCGATAGTTACAGCGTCGCCGGTAGTGTCAGCAGAGATCGTATCGCTGACTCTTCCGATACCGGTCTTGCAGTTGATCTTGACGGTTCCTCCGCCGATCTCACAGCGGATAGGGGACTTGTTCTTGTCGTCGATGATCAGCGAGCATCTTTCAAGGCTGTTTGCCAGATCCTTCTTGCTGACGATCACCTCAGTCTTGTAGCTGGTGGGGATACTGAGCTTGTAGTTGTGGAAATTTCCCTCCAGCAGACGGGAGATAACAAAAACGTTGTTGATCTCAAAGATGATGTGGCGGTCATTCACGCAGACCGTGCAGTCCTTAGCAGCGTCCTCCTTGATGAGGGTGGATACCTCCTGAAGAGCCTTCTTAGGAACTACGAAGTGATAGCTCTCGCTGCAATCGGTAAGCTCGGATCTGATAGCAAGGCGAAATCCGTCGATAGCCACCAGGTTGAACTTGCCGTCCTCGATGTCGAAGAGCTCGCCGGTGAGAACGGGCTTGCTCTCATTGGTAGAGGCAGCATAGCTGGTCTGATTGATCATTGAGCGGAGAACGCTCTGCTTGACCGCAAAGGATCTCTGGGAATCAACAACGGGAAGATCTGGGTATTCCTCAGCGCTCATTGCCGAGAATGAGCAGTCGGTGTTGTCGCCGAGGATAGTGATGACCAGATTGTCGTCAACGGTAAGGGTGATCTGATCGCTGTTCATTCTTCTGGTGAGCTCGCTGAACAGCTTAGATGAAGCAACGAACTCGCCGCTGTCCTGAGTATCGGCCTTGATAGTGGTCCTGATGCCCATTTCAAGGTTGTAAGCGGTGAGCTCTACCTCTCCTGGTCTTACGCTGACCTTGATGCCTTCAAGAGCAGCGATAGTTGATTTAGGTGAAACGGCTCTTGAAACATTATTGATAGCTTCACTGAGCTCGATCTTATTACAAATGAATTTCATTGCAGGGATGACCTCCGAAGAAAATTTCCAAGTTCAGCCGAAGGCTGAGACTAAGATAAGATAAGTTAAAGATAAATTAGTAGTAATAGTAGGGGCTGTTGAAAAGTCAGGAAGGCTGAAATTTCCCGAAATAGCTTGTCCTGAGCCTCCACAGAGCCTGTCTTGAAAGATCCGGGAGAAGTTGAGTTTAAATTCCCTGGCATATTTCCGATGTTGATCCGGTTGAAGGATGTGGAGGGAGATCACAGGAAAAGTTGGATCTTTCGTGGAAAGGAAGATCTTCTAACATTTTTTCTGACACTTTCCTCCATGTGGATAAGTGGAAATATGTGGACAGGCATTTCCGGCAGCTCATGGTTTTCGGAAATGTGAACGCAGTTTCCGGAAAAATCATTATCCCCCTCTGCCGGGTAGGTTATTCAACAGCCTGTTGAAAACTATGTTGAACCACAGGTTTTCAACGATTTTAACATTGAAAGATCGTCAGGATTTGCTCTTGTCCTTGATGTTCTTGATGATGTCGTTTACAAGATTATTCAGGTTAGCGTCCTTCTTGATAGCAGCAGCAACGCTGTTTACGGAATAGACGATAGTTGAATGGTCACGGTTGCCGAATTCGGTACCGATAGCAGCAAGAGGCATCTGAGTGATCTCTCTCACAACGTAGATAGCCACCTTTCTTGCGATAGCGATCTGCTGTGAGCGCTTTGTAGAGCGCAGATCATCGGGAGTTACGCCGTAAACGTTGCACACGTCAGAGATGATCTTCTCCACTGTGATCGGGATAGGCTGCTCGTCTGTAAGTACATCACGGATAACGCTCTGAGCCATTGAGATAGTGATGGGGCTTCCGGCGAAGTGATTGAGGGCCTTGAGCCTGATAACGGCGCCCTCCAGCTGACGGATATTGGATTTAAGGCGGTTTGCCATGAACTCAGAGACCTCAGAGGGCATTTTCAGGCTGAGGAGCTCGCTCTTGCGGTTGATGATCGCAAGCCTTGTCTCGTAATCAGGGGCGGAAATATCTGCGATAAGGCCGCCTTCAAATCTTGTGCGGAGCCTTTCCTCCAGAGTGACCAGTTCCTTGGGGGGCTTATCTGAGGTGATGACTACCTGCTTGCCCTCCTGGTGGAGCTGATAGAAGGTGTGGAAGAACTCCTCCTGCATACTCTCCTTGCCGGCAAAGAACTGGATATCGTCGATAAGGAGCACATCGGCTGTGCGGTACTTATCGTGGAAATCCGTGATCAGGTTGGTCTTCAACGCAGTGATAAGGTCGTTTCCGAAGGTCTCACTGGTAACATAAACGATGTTGAACTCCGGGTGGTTGCTGCGGATCTCATTAGCGATAGCAGTGATAAGGTGGGTCTTGCCCATTCCGGAGGGGCCGTAGATGAACAGGGGATTGGGGTTGTATGCGGAATTGTCCTTAGATCCAACGTTCTTGGCAACTGACTTGCTGCAAGCCAGGGCAAAGGTATTTGACGGGCCCTCGATGAAGGTATCGAAGGTATAGTCATAGTTGGCGAATTTGTAAGACTGCTCAAGCTCTTCGTTCTTCTTGTCGAGCTCAGCGTCAGTGGGGATGCCTGTTGAGGGCTTGTCCTCAGATTCCACATTGATGGTGATATTAACCTTGAGGCCAAGGACATTCAGGAAGGCCTCACTGAGGATGGCGGAATAAGAGCCCATGACGATATTTTTCTGGAATTCAGTCTGAACGCTGAAAACTGCGTCAGTACCGTTGAATGAGATGGGCTTCATGGGGGTTATCCATGTTTTGATGCCAATTTCCGGGATCTTCTTGTTCTCAAGACAGTAATTTTTTACATTCTCAAAAACTTCCTCAAAAGAGTTCATAATTTACCTCCATAACATAATTTACCATAGGAAGAGCAAGCTGTCTTCCTTAATATAGGACGAGTGCAAACAAAACCTTGGAAAAATAACGATACTCTCCTATACTAATACATAGTATATTATATCACAAGGCGGCCAAAATTGCAAGAGGAATACTATTATAATAAGTATAGAAAATCGGAGGGTTTCTCAACAATAAATCGGCAAATTGTTGAAAACAGTGTTGAATTAACATTCGTTTTGACAAAAAACTGTTGGTTTGTCCGCATTTCGGGCAGCTTCGGCTGTTGAAAACTCATTTTTTGCCCCGGAGATAATGGGAAATGTATGGCCTGTCAAGGATCTAACATGGCTTTTTTCAACTTTTTCAACGGAAATATTCGGGAATAGTCCGGAAAAGCCCTAAGGATCTGACTTTTCAACAACTGCATACAACTTGTTGAAAAAAATACAGGAAAGATCCGGCCTGCATTGGTAAAATTTATGAAAAATCATTTTGCCTAAAAAAAATTCCTCAAATCCCTTGACAGAACGGGATTTATGAAGTATAATATTACAGTGTAATGCGGACAGGTGTGTCTGTATGACCTATTGTTTCACAGATCGGAGTCAGTTACAAATACATGGCTCTTGTTATATTTGCGCAGAGAGGAGGACCTGAATATGAAAAGAACATATCAGCCTAAGAAGCTCCACAGAAAGAAGGAGCACGGCTTCATGAAGAGAATGGCTACTAAGAACGGCAGAAAGGTTTTAGAGCAAGATTAACTCACTGACGACGCTGACCACAAAAAATTATTTTTTGTGGTCTTTTTTATTAAAAAGAACATGAGTTGATTTTTTGGGAAGCCTTTTTCTCCCGCTTTGGTGCTGTTATGCTTTATACGGAAATTTTGAATGATAATAAAGACTTCCTGCGTCTTTATAAGAAGGGCAGATATATCGCCTCAAAATACTCGGTGATATACGTTAGACCCAACGGCCGGCCCTATAACCGCCTTGGGATAACTGCCGGAAAAAAAGTAGGTAATGCCGTTTGCAGAAACCGGGCTAAGCGCCTCATCAGACTTGCCTATAGAAATGCCGAGATCTCGCTGCCTGTGGGCATCGACATCGTTATCGTGGCCAGGACGAGACTGTGTGAGGTAAAGTCAGATGAATTCTGCCATTATATGGAAAAATACGGCGTGCCTGAAATAATAAAAAACGTTAGGAAGCTCTCAGGCTGATCGCTTATGAAATTCATACTGATCTCTTTGGTCAAGCTGTATAAAAAGTTCATATCTCCCCTGAGTGCGCCAAAATGCAAGTTCTATCCATCGTGCAGCAGCTACGCTATCGATGCTCTGCAAAAATTCGGCGCAATACGAGGCTCGGCTCTGGCTGTGTGGAGGATACTCCGCTGCAACCCCTGGTCACTGGGCGGTATCGACTATGTCCCGGAGAGATTTACATTTAAGGTGAAAAACGTGGGCGATCTGGCTGATCCGCCAGATGAATGGCCGTATGAGGACAACAGTAAGGACGATACGAACAACTGAGAGGTATATTTAAATTGAGTCTTTACGATATTATTGGTGTCCCCTTCGGATACCTGATGAGTTTCATCTACAAATTTTGCGGAAACTATGCGGTTTCCATCATCATCTTCACTATTGTTACCAAGCTGCTGCTTTTCCCGGTAAACTATAAGACCCAGAAAAACGCAGCAAGAATGCAGCTGCTCAGCGGTAAGCTGGAAAAGCTCAAGAAGAGCTACGGCAGCAATCAGCAGCGGCTCCAGGAGGAACAGCAGAAGCTGTATCAGCAGGAGGGCATCAACCCCATGGCTTCATGCCTGCCCACCTTTATCCAGATGTTCCTGCTCTTCGGAGTTATCGACGTTGTTTATAAGCCTATCACACATATCCTCCATATCTCCAAGAGCGTCACAAAGGCCGCTGTCCAGATCGCTTCCGATATGGTGGGCGGCAAGGGCATCAGCATGAAGAACCTCCGCTGTGAGCTCCTTACTATGGAGCAGCTTGAAAAAGATCCGGAGAAGTTTTCAAACGTTGCGGAGGATTTCGCTGCAAGAGTACACGAGTTTTCATCAAAATTCACCCTTTTCGGCGCTAACCTGGGCAAAACTCCCCAGTTTCACCCCGAGACATGGAACAAGGAGGCTGTGATCCTTTTCGCTATCCCCTTCCTTGCAGGTCTGGCTCAGCTGCTCTTCTCAGTTTACAGCCAGATCCACCAGAAAAAGACCAATCCTACTATGCAGGGCGGCGGCTGTATGATGGCTATGATGCTGCTGATGCCTATCTGGTCCATTTGGCTGGCATTCCAGGTGCCTGCCGGTGTCGGCTTCTACTGGATCTGGTCATCTGTATTCTCATTCATGATAACCTTCGGCCTCAACCAGTATTTCTCTAAGGAGAGGATCAAGGAGATCAACGAGAAGGAGAAGGAAAAGGCCCGCATCTACGCTGAAAAGCACCCCGGCAAGAAAACTTTTATGCAGAGAATGATGGAGCAGCAGGCTGCACTTGAAGAGCAGCAGAACGGCTCCAAGAGAGTGAATGAAAACGGCGAGAAGATCTCTCGTTCGGAACAGAACAAGCAAAACCGTGACCGTATCAATGAGGCCAGAAAGAGAATGGCCGAGAAGTACGGCGATGTTTACGATGAGAATGATAATGAGGATTGATCCCTCAGGAGGTATATAAAATGACTGAAGTTTTTGAGGCAAGAACAGTTGAAGAGGCTGTAGCTCTCGCAGCCAAGAAGTTCGGGAAAAAGCCCGGCGAGTTCACCTATGAGATCATCGAGAGAGAAAAGTCCGGTATCCTGGGCTTCGGCAAGAAGAACGCCAAGATCCGTGCAACTGTTAAGGACAGCGCTCCTGCTGCTGCTGTTAAGGCTGAGCCCGTAAAGGCTCCTGCTGCTGCACCCGCTCCTGAAGCTCCTAAGGCTGAGATCAAGAATGAGGCTCCTGCTGCTAAGGAGGCTCCTGTACAGACCGCTCCTAAGGCCGAGGAGAAGCCTGCTGAGTCCGCTGAGGACGATGAGGCTGATTACTCACTGGATAACTTCACACTTATCGAGGATGAGGCTCTCCTTAACCCCAAGGTCAAGATCGCTAAGGACTACATCACCAGCATCCTTCGTGCAATGGACGTGGACGCTGAGTTCACTGTTTATCAGAACGAAACAGGCGCTGTTATCAACGTTGAGAGCAACAACAACGGCACCATCATCGGCCGCCGTGGTGAGACCCTCGACTCTATCCAGTACCTGTGCTCTATAATCGCTAATAAGGGCGATAAGGACTACTTCCGCATCACTATCGACTGCCTGGGCTACCGCAAGAAGAGAAAGGAAACTCTTGAGCAGCTGGCCGCTAAGGTTGCTAAGTCAGTTCTCAGAACTGGCCGTTCACAGCCCCTTGAGCCCATGAATCCCTACGAGAGAAGAGTTATCCACTCAGCAGTTTCTAAGATCGAGGGAGTTTCCTCACGCTCAGTTGGCGAGGAGCCCTACAGAAAGATCATCATTTCCTCCAATAACCCCAAGAACGGAGGACGCCGCCGCAATAATGACCGCCGTGGCGATAACAGAGGAAACAGAAGAAACGACCGCCGTGGCGGACGCCGTGAGCCCTTCGAGCCAAGAGCTATCGACCTGTCCACCAGCTTCGAGAAGGACTACAAGAAGCCCAAGCCGGAGGACAGCATGGAAGGCGGACTTTACGGAAAGATCGAGCTTTGATCAACACCAGCGCATGGCGGCTCCGGCTGCTGTGCGCTTTACGTTTTGTGGAGGAATTATGTCAACTATTGCAGCAATATCAACTCCCGAATACGCCGGAGGTATCGCAGTTATAAGGATCTCCGGAGAAAAGGCTCTGTCCGTTGCGGAGAAGATCTTTCGGCCCTTCAGCGGAAAGCCTGTCAGTGAAATGGAGGGCTACACCTGCGCATATGGCCTTGCCCACGACGGCGGAGAGCGCATCGACGACTGTATACTGACTGTATTTCGGGCTCCTCACAGCTACACCGGCGAGGATATTGCGGAGATCTCATGCCATGGCGGACTTTACGTTTCACGGAGAGTTCTCCGGGCTGCCCTGGATAACGGTGCGGAAAATGCCGGCCCCGGCGAGTTCACCAAGCGTGCCTTTCTCAACGGAAAGCTGGATCTGACCCAGGCCGAGGCGGTCATGGACGTGATCTCTGCAAAGGGAAGCCTTGAGCTGAAAATGGCCGAGGAGCTCCGCAGCGGCAGCGCTTTCAAAAAGGCCAGGGCCTGCTCTCAGCGCCTTATGAGGATCCTGGGAAGCCTGGCTGCTTGGGCCGATTACCCCGACGAGGACATTCCCGAGGTCCAGCCGGAAAACCTTGTGCCCGAGCTGGAGAGCATTTCTGCCGAGCTGGCAACTCTCATCGAGAATTACGACAGCGGCCGGATCCTGCGTGAGGGTATCCCGGCGGCAATCGTTGGCCGGCCAAACGTGGGAAAATCCACCCTTTTCAACGCCCTAAGCGGCTGCGAGAGGAGCATAGTCACCGATATTGCGGGAACTACCCGTGATCTTGTTGAGGAGTCTGTGCGGCTGGGGGACATCGTTCTCCGCCTGACCGACACCGCCGGGATCCGTCAGACCGATGACCTTATCGAGGAGATCGGCGTGAAAATGGCTCAGCAGCAGATCGAGTCCGCCGAGCTGGTGATCGCAGTTTTCGACGGAGGTGAGGAGCTCTCTCAGGACGATCTGGAACTGATTAACAAAATTAACAATAAAAAGTCTATAGCTGTTATCAATAAATCCGATGTTCAGCAGCGTATTGACGAGCAAGTGATAAGGTCTAAATTTCTACAGACTGTATATTTATCGGCTAAGGAAAATCAGGGTCTGGATCAGCTTCGTCAGGCTGTGGAAGAGGTCTGTCAGGTTAAAAAGCTGTCTGAGAACTCACTTTGTGCAGCAAATGAGCGTCAGAGAAAATGTATTTCCGGAGCAATTTCCGCAATTGATCAGGCCGTTGCAGCTATAAATTACGGAGAAATGCTGGACGCAGTGAACGTACTTTTGGACGAAGCTCAGCAGGAACTGCTCAGGCTGACCGGTGAAAAGGTGACTGATGCTGTTGTGGATGAGGTCTTCTCCAGATTTTGTGTTGGAAAATAATGTTTCATGTGAAACAATTTGAGGAGTAATTATGAGTTACAAAATGGGCGACTTCGATGTTGCTGTTGTGGGAGCCGGACACGCCGGAGTTGAGGCAGCGCTGGCCTCAGCAAGACTGGGCTGCCGAACTGTCATGTTCACTATTTCCCTTGATCAAATTGCGAATATGCCCTGTAATCCGTCAATTGGAGGCACTGCAAAGGGTCATCTCGTGCGTGAGATAGACGCTTTGGGCGGCGAAATGGGACGTGCTGCGGACAAGTGTTTTATCCAAAGCCGTATGCTAAACCGAGGAAAAGGCCCCGCTGTTCACAGTCTCCGAGTTCAAGCGGACAGAATGAAGTATCATGAGTACATGAAAAATGTGGTCGAAAACCAGAAAAATCTCTTTGTGAAACAGGCCGAGGTCACGGAAATTTTGACTGAAAACGGTAAGATCACAGGGCTAAGAACTTCCCTCGGAGCTGAATATTCCTGTCAGGCAGTGATAATTGCCACCGGAACTTACCTGAAGGGCAAGATCTTTATCGGTGAGCATTCCTATGAAAGTGGACCCGATGCGGCTCTTCCAAGCAGGGGACTCTCTAAAAGTCTGCTGGAAAATGGCATTGTTCTCCGCCGTTTTAAGACCGGAACGCCCTGTCGAGTTAATAAGAGAAGTATAAATTTTGACATTATGGAACGTCAGGACGGTGACGAAAAAATCGTTCCGTTCTCTTTTGAAACTGACCCAAATGGGCTTGAAAACCAGGTCAGCTGCTTCGTTACTTATACAAATAGTAAAACTCATGAGGTCATAAAGTCAAATCTGCACCGCTCGCCAATGTACTCAGGAAAGATAGAGGGCGTTGGCCCAAGATACTGTCCGTCAATCGAGGACAAGGTGGTAAGGTTTTCGGATAAGCCGCGACATCAGCTCTTCGTTGAGCCAATGGGACTTTCAACAGAGGAATACTACCTACAGGGAATGTCCTCTTCGCTTCCGGAAGATGTTCAGCTGGCGTTTTTGCGAACGATCGACGGCTTGGAGGACGTTGAGATCATGCGTCCGGCGTATGCCATCGAGTATGACTGCTGCGACCCGACTCAACTTTCGCCGACCCTGGAATTCCGCAAAATTTCGGGACTTTTCGGAGCCGGCCAGTTTAACGGGAGCTCAGGATATGAAGAGGCGGCCGCCCAGGGCATCGTTGCCGGAATAAATGCAGCGCTGAAGATTCAGCGCCGTGAGCCTATGATCCTTGACCGTGCCAGCTCTTACATCGGAACACTTGTGGACGACCTTGTGACGAAAGGCTGCAGCGACCCCTACAGAATGATGACCTCTCGAAGCGAATATCGTCTAATTCTTCGGCAGGATAACGCCGACCAGCGGCTTACGCCAATTGGAAACAGGGTGGGGCTGATCTCTGATGCCCGGATGAATGCCCTAAACAAGAAACTGGAAGAAGTTTCCGCCGAGATAGAGCGGCTCAAGCACTTAAATGTTCCCCCGAGCCAGGAGTTGAACGATCTTCTCATTTCAAAGGGAACTTCGCCGCTTTCCACAGGCTGTAAAATGGCTGATCTGATAAGGAGACCTCAGATAAATTATAACGATATTGCTTTTATTGATGAGGCAAGACCGGATCTTTCCGACGAGGTTGCAGAGCAAGTCGAATTGCAGATCAAGTATGAAGGCTATATTGAAAAACAGCTAGAACAAATAGAACAAATGCGGAAACTCGAACAGAAAGTATTGCCAAATAATATGGATTATAGCCAAGTATACGGCTTGAGGTTAGAGGCGATAGAGAAGCTGAACAAGCTCCAGCCCCACAGTGTGGGACAGGCATCGAGGATCTCAGGTGTGTCACCTGCGGATATTTCTATGCTGGTAGTTTGGCTGCAAAGGTATAAAGGAGAATGATATGCTGCCTGATTTTGAACTATGTTGCTCTAAATTTGCTGAATATAAAATTGAATTAACTGAAATTCAGTACCGCAAATTTGATAAATACGCAGATTTTTTAGTAGAGTATAATCAAAAAGTCAACCTGACAGCGATAACGGCGCCAGATGAGATCCTTGTGAAGCACTTCATCGACAGTTGTTTGGTCACAAAATTTATTGATCTCCCCGAAAAATCGTCTATTATTGATGTTGGAACAGGCGCCGGATTTCCTTCAGTTCCGCTGATAATCATCCGACCAGACCTTAAACTGACTCTGCTAGACAGTCTCAATAAGAGGATCGTTTTTCTTCAGCAGCTTTGTGATATGCTGGAAATTGAGGCTGAGTTCATCCATGGTCGTGCCGAGGACTTCTCAAAAATGCATGAATTTAGGGAAAAATTCGACTTCTCTTGTGCAAGGGCTGTAGCTGAACTGAGTACATTGACAGAATTGTGCCTGCCATTTGTAAGGGTGGGTGGTACGTTCATTTCTCTAAAAGGGCCAGGTGAAGACCTTGATCCTGCAAACAATGCTGTTACGATCCTTGGCGGAAAAATAGCAAGTGTGAATGAATATTCTCTTGAAAAAGATGAAAGGCGACTTATTTGTATTGAAAAAATATCGCAAACTCCGCCAAAATACCCTCGCAATAGCGCTCAGATAAAGAAGAAACCACTCTAAAATTGCAAAAATCTATATAGAGATCCGCTGATTTGACGAAAATTGGCGGATCTTTTTGCTAGAAACTATTTCCCAAATATGCTATTATTATTTTACAGGGCTTAGCCCGAGTAATTTTTGAGGAAGATAATATGTCAGGATTTTTGAATTTTGCAAAAGAAAAGCAGATAAACAAGGTGATTGAGGTGGATATCAACGATATTTTGCCAAATCCACACCAGCCAAGGACGGATTTTGCTGATGAGGACATTATTTCTCTGGCGGACTCCATTGCTCAAAACGGAATTCTCCAGCCTTTATCTGTCAGGAAAATTGGTGAAAAGTTTGAGCTGATAGCAGGCGAGCGCAGGCTCAGAGCAGCAAAATTGTGCTCATTTCAGGTCGTTCCCTGCATAGTTCATGAGATAAGTGACAGAAATTCCGCAATTTTGGCTCTAGTTGAGAACATTCAGCGGCAAGATCTTTCGTTTTTCGATGAGGCTGTTGCTATCGAGAAGCTGATCACTTACTATGGGATGACCCAGGAAGACGCTGCTATGAAGCTGGGAAAAGCACAAAGCACGATTGCAAACAAGCTTCGGCTGCTTCGACTTAGCAGTGACGAGCGGGAGCTCATCATGAAGTTTGCTCTTACGGAGCGACATGCGAGAGCTTTATTGAAGCTGGGCAGCGCTGCTGATAGACTGGTGATCCTTGAAAAAGTTGTGAAAGGGAAGCTAAACGTGGAAAAAACAGAGCATTTGATCGATGAGTATATTGGTCAGCAGCGTGTGAAAAACAGCTATAAGAAGCGCTCAAAGGTCTTTCAGAATGTCAAACTCTTCGTGAACACTATAAATAAGGCGGTGGAGACCATGCAGGCTGCGGGAATCTCCGCTGATTCTAGAAAGATTCAGAGCGAGGACTACATCGAATATCGTGTCAGGATCCCGATAACCAGTTTGAAATGACAAATTGTTTCACATGAAACATTCCTTAAAGTGTTTCATGTGAAACATTTTTTATTGCTGTCCAACAAATTGTTTCATGTGAAACAAATCCAGCTAAAATGTTTCATGTGAAACAAATTTCCAAGAAAAATTCACTAAAAATGCTGTTTCCGTATTTACAAATGGCCTGAGAAGTGCTATAATAGTATCATAACCGGATGAAAGGAAGATTTTATGGGCAAAATTATAGCTGTTGCCAATCAGAAAGGCGGCGTGGGAAAGTCCACAACGGCCGTAAATCTGGCGGCTTACCTTGGCTCTAGGGATCTCAAAGTGCTCATCGTAGACTCTGATCCACAGGGAAACAGTACAACAGGCTATGGTCTGAAGAAAAAACTGGTCAAAAAGACCACCTATGACGTGCTGATCGGCAATACCAGAGTTCAGGAGGCCATAGTTGAGACTGAATTCAAAAATGTCTCGATTTTGCCGGCTACAGAAGACTTAGCAGGCGCTGAGATCGAGCTTGTGAACATGGAAAACCGTGTCAATCGCCTGAAAATGCAGCTTTTGACCTGCAAAAATGACTTCGACTACATTATAATTGACTGCCCGCCGGCTCTTGGAACACTCACCATCAACTGTTTGGTGGCCTGCGATAGCGTAATCGTGCCTATGCTTGCGGAATTTTACGCTCTGGAGGGCCTTTCGCAGCTGGTCAATACTATTAAAATAGTGAAGAAGAGCTATAATCCTTCCCTTGAGATCGAGGGTATTCTTTTCACAATGTTCGACGGGCGCCTCAACGTTGCAAATGACGTTGTGGAGGAAGTGAAAAAATATTTCCCGGACAAGGTCTTTGAGACAAAGATCCCGAGAAATGTCCGTACTTCTGAGGCTCCAAGTCATGGAAAACCGGTTATGTATTACGACAGATCCTCAAAGGGTGCAGAGGCCTACGAGCTCCTTGCACATGAGCTTCTGGGAGAGCCCTTAGAGCTTCCCCCGAAAAAGCGCAGAGGGATCTTTACGTTCAAAAAATGACCGAAAGGAGATAATATATGGCAAAAGGAGGCTTGGGCGGAGGCCTTGACAGCCTGTTCGACGATAATTCCAACGACGTGCAGGTGAAAAAGACCCTTCGTCTGTCAGAGATCGAGCCAAACCGTGAACAGCCCCGAAAGTCCTTCAGTGACGAGGCTATTGCTGCTCTGGCTGACTCAATAAGGGAGCACGGTATGCTCCAGCCCATTGTTGTGCGGCCTCTCAGCTCCGGCGGATACCAGATCGTTGCCGGCGAACGTCGCTGGCGTGCTGCCCGTATGCTTGGTCTGGACGAGGTGCCGGTGAATATCCGTGAGCTCACAGACGCTGAGACCATGCAGATCGCAATCATCGAGAATTTGCAGAGAGAAAACCTCAACCCTATCGAAGAAGCCGAGGGTTATCGTCAGCTCATAGATAAATTCAACATGACTCAGGACAAGGTGGCAAAAATGGTGGGACGTTCTCGTTCCGCAGTTGCAAACGCAGTAAGGCTGCTCGACCTTCCCGAAAGAGTTGTTAAAATGCTGGAAAACGGCGGTATTTCGGCAGGTCACGGACGTGCACTGCTGGGATTTGCCAACGAGGAGCTGCTCATTGCGACAGCAGTAAAGGCCTGCAATGGCGGTTTGACCGTTCGTCAGGTGGAAAAGGCTGCTCAAAAATCACAGGAGCCCGACGAGGCTGCCGAGAGAACTAACGCTAAGATCGACAGCTATTTCACCGAAATGGAGATCTCCCTGAAGGAAAGACTTGGCCGAAAGGTCAAGGTTGAGTACGGCAAGAACAAGGGCGCTCTCATTCTTGAATTTTATGATAAAGAAGACCTGGCTGGCATTGCAGAAAAGCTGGCAGGAGAAGAATAAAGGAGTTTTAGTAAAATGATCGACATTAAACTTATCAGAACTAACCCTGAGCTGGTAAAGGAAAACATCAAGAAGAAGTTCCAGGACGAGAAGCTGGAACTGGTAGACAAGGTAGTTGAGCTGGACAAGCAGTTCCGTGAGACTAAGGTGGAGTGCGACAGCCTCCGCAATCAGAGAAAGACCAAGTCCAAGGAGATCGGCGGCTACATGGCTAAGGGTCAGAAGGACGAGGCCGAGAAGGTGAAGGCTGAGGTGGCTGCGATCGGCCAGAAACTGGAGGAAATGGAGGCTCTGGAGGTCAAGCTGGAGGCCGATATCCGCCAGATCATGCTGGTCATCCCCAACATCATCGACGAGTCCGTACCGATCGGTAAGGACGACAGCGAGAACGTTGAGGTGGAGCGCTTCGGCGAGCCTGCTGTTCCGGAGTTTGAGGTGCCCTACCACGTTGACATCATGGAGAAGGTCAACGGTATCGACCTTGACAGCGCCAGAAAGACCAGCGGAAACGGCTTCTACTACCTCTGCGGAGACATCGCTCAGCTCCAGTCATGTATCCTCTCTTACGCAAGAGATTTCATGATCGATAAGGGCTTCACATACTACATCCCGCCTTTCATGATCCGCAGCGACGTTGTTACCGGCGTTATGAGCTTCGCTGAAATGGAAGGAATGATGTACAAGATCGAGGGCGAGGACCTGTACCTCATCGGTACCAGCGAGCACTCTATGATCGGTAAGTTCATCGACACTATCATTCCCGAGGGCGAGCTCCCCAAGACCCTCACCAGCTATTCTCCCTGCTTCCGTAAGGAGGTAGGCGCTCACGGCATCGAGGAGCGTGGAGTTTACCGTATCCATCAGTTCGAGAAGCAGGAAATGATCGTTGTCTGCAAGCCGGAGGAGAGCATGGACTGGTTCCACAAGCTCTACGGCTACACTGTTGAGTTCTTCCGCACACTGGATATTCCCGTTAGAACTCTTGAGTGCTGCTCCGGAGACCTGGCTGACCTGAAGGTGAAGAGCCTTGACGTTGAGGCATGGTCGCCCAGACAGAAGAAGTATTTCGAGGTTGGAAGCTGTTCAAACCTTGGCGATGCTCAGGCAAGACGCCTTGGTATCCGTGTAAAGGGCGAGGACGGCAGCAAGTATTTCGCCCACACTCTCAACAATACTGTAGTTGCACCGCCCAGAATGCTCATCGCATTCCTGGAGAACAACCTGAACGAGGACGGCTCGATCAGGATCCCCAAGGCACTCCAGCCTTATATGCGCAAGGACATCATCAAGGTGCCTGAGAAAAAGTAAAGAAAAAGCGGCTGACGTAAATCAGCCGCTTTTCCCATGTTAGGAAAGGTTTATTAGGAAAATCAGATCTCGTAGTTGGTAGGGCTTTCGTCTGCTTTTTTTGCAGCAGCGCACATACAGAAGGACAGGAAGGAAAGTCCGCCGCCTGCTATTGCGATTATGGAAACCAGCATTTTTTTCACCTCTTTAGCACTCAAAAATTTCCTCGTACTCTATATCTATTATGATTATATTCAGCTTATCTTAAAATAGTCTTAAAAAAACTACAATTCATGATATTTTTTTGGAGTTTTACGATCTGTTAACTTTTCATCACTTTGGGAAGCCACAGTACAAAAGCACATGACAGCCATACCAACAGTTCCGCCGAATAGAGTTCCCAGGAAAAATTGCAGCATAATGACCACCTCACATATAGTATGCCCCAGATCTGAGCTTTGATACAGTGAAAATCAATTTTCCGGAGAGAAATGTTCGCCCCTACAGTAACCGATTGGAGGTTTTTCCCCTGATGAGATCTCTCTAAGTAAGCCTTTCTCAGAACTCTGCCCAAGCCTTATTTCAAAATTCCCCACACAAGGGCTCCGACACGGTGCTGATCTTTGACAGCAGCCATGCCCTTGTGGGGGGAATTTTGCAGTTAAAAGTCTTTGGGAAGGGGGTCTGGGGGAAAGCCCTTTCCTCAGAAAGGGTTTCACCCAGGGGGGATAGCCTCGACCGGAAGAGCCTCAGAGGCCGATGAATTCCAGGAGGGCTTTTTTGTCGTGGTAGCCCACGGTGTAGCGCTGGATGACGCCGTCCTTTACAAGGACCAGCATGGGGATGCTTTCGGCACGGAAGGCCATAGCCAGCTCGGGCTGCTCGTCAACGTTGATCTTGCCGACTCTCAGCTTTCCGTCCAGCTCGTCTGCGATCTCTTCGATGATAGGGGAGAGCATCATGCAGGGGCCGCACCAGCCAGCCCACAGGTCGATGAGCATGGGCTCGCCCTTGTAGTTGCGGACCTGCTCGTCGAAGTTTTCCTTAGTGATAGTGATCTCAGCCATATTAGTCCTCCTTTGACTTGTAGTAGAGCATACAGTGGCAGAAGCCCTCAAATTCCGGATCGGCGATCTGGTCACGGAACTCCTTGCACATACATTTATATTCAGGTGTGCGGGGGATACGGCAGGGGCAGTAGCCGTCCTTGGCCTTGAGCCCCTCCTTTACCCTTGCAACGACCTTCTCGTCGGGGTTGAGCGTGATCTTCATTACTTCATCAGCTCCTCAGCCAGAGCCTCGATCTGAGCGATGTTCTCAGACTTCACAGCGGACTTTATGGAAACAGTTGTCTCAGTCCAGGTGATGTTCTTGGACTTCTCGAACATACCCTTCATCACCTTAGCAGCAGTGGGAGCCCAGCTGCCGTTCTCGATGAGGCCGATGGTCTTGTTCTGGTAGTTTCTCTCGGTGAGGTCGAGAATGAAGTGCTTCATGAAGGGGAAGATGTCGGCGTTGTAGGTGGTAGTTGCCAGCACCAGCTTTCCGTAGCGGAAAGCGTCCTCCACGGACTCAGCCATGTCCTCTCTAGCAAGGTCGGCGATAGCCACTTTGGGGCAGCCCTTCTCGGTGAGCTTCTGCGCAAGGAGCTCGGCGGCCTCCTTGGTGTTGCCGTAAACTGAGGTGTAGGCGATGAACACGCCCTCGCTCTCCACGCCGTAGCTTGACCATGTGTTGTAAAGTCCCAGGTAGTAGCCCAGATCCTCCTTGAGGACGGGTCCGTGGAGGGGACAAATCGTCTGGATGTCAAGAGCGCCTGCCTTCTTCAGCAGAGCCTGCACCTGAGCGCCGTACTTGCCAACGATGCCGAAGTAGTATCTTCTGGCCTCGCAAGCCCAATCCTCCTCAGTGTCCAGAGCGCCGAACTTACCGAAAGCGTCTGCGGAGAAGAACACCTTGTCGGTGCTGTCGTAGGTCATCATTACCTCAGGCCAGTGTATCATGGGAGCGAAAACGAAGGTCAGCTCGTGGCTTCCCAGAGAGAGCTTCTCGCCGTCCTTGACGATGAGCTTCTTGTCGCCCAGGTCAAGACCCTCGAAGAAATTATCCATCATGGCGAAGGTCTTTGCGTTGCCAACGATCACAGTGTCGGGGTACTCCTTGATGAAGCTCATGATGTTTGCGGAGTGGTCAGGCTCCATGTGCTGAACGATGAGGTAGTCGGGAGTGCGTCCGCCCAGAGCCTCCTTCAGGTTGCCCAGCCACTGATCGGTGAAGTTTTTGTCAACTGTATCGAACACAGCCACCTTCTCGTCCATGATGACGTAGGAGTTGTAGGCCATGCCGTTTGGCACGATGTACTGTCCCTCAAAGAGGTCCAGGTCGTGGTCGTTTACGCCTATGTAAAAAATATCCTTAGTTATGTTAGTCATAAAAATACCTCGTTTCGATCAAATTTGATAACTTTATTATACCACGATCCTGCCCAAAATAATAGTGGCATTTGCAACAAATTGAAAAATTTTCTTTGTGGCTATTGCTGATCTGCACAATGGTGAAACTCTCATTTGCGGCTCCTCCCCCGCAGCTGAAAAAGCCCTATTTACCGTCGGGGGGGAGGAGGGGAGAGGGGGTAAAAGCGCCCGGGGAGGGGGTCTTTCCTGCTGCTGATAGTGGAAAAATTTGTCCAAGGTGACCATTGACAGTTTTTTTCAAAAGTGGTAAAATGTTTACTGTCGTGTAGCGAAAGCGTAAGTCCGGATATCCGGGCTTGCGCTTTTTTTGTTGCACGGAGAAAGGAGAATAAACATGGAAAAAGACAAGACCCTCACCCGAATGGCGGAGACTCCCGTGAACAAGCTGATGCTGTCAATGGGGATCCCCATGATCGTTTCAATGGTGCTGCAAGCCTTCTACAACATCGTTGACAGCGCATTCGTTTCAAACATGAAGACCGGCGGAGAGGAAGCTCTCAACGCACTGACCCTGGCCTTCCCCATACAGATGCTCATGGTGGCTGTGAGTATCGGCACAGGCGTTGGCACAAATGCACTTCTTGCCAAGAGCCTTGGCCAAGGGGACAAAAAACGGGCGGCAAAGGTGGCCGGCAACGCTGAGTTCCTTGGGCTGGTGATCTTCGGAGCCTGCCTGCTCTTTGGCATAGTGGGAGTCCGCTCCTACATCATGAGCCAGACCTCAAACCCGGTGATAACAGAAATGGCGGTGAGCTACCTGCGGATCTGCTGCGTGCTTTCTCCGGGAATAGTTTTCTTCTCGGTCTTTGAGAAGCTGCTGCAAGCCACCGGCCTGTCACTTTACTCCACTATCGCCCAGATCAGCGGAGCGGTGATCAACATGATCTTCGACCCGATCCTGATCTACGGACTTTTCGAACTGCCGAAGCTGGGAGTGAGAGGCGCCGCCTACGCAACAGTCATAGGCCAGATCGCATCATTCCTCATGGCCTTCGTTTTCCACCTGAGGAAGAACACCGCTGTGGAGAACGGCCTGCGCTTCATGAAGCCGGACAAGATCGTGATCCGGGGGATCTACGCTATCGGACTGCCGGCGATCATCGCCCAGGCTCTCATGTCGGTGATGACCTACGGGCTGAACCTGATCCTTGGCGGAGTTGACGAGTCCATGGTCACTGCCTACGGACTGTACTACAAGATCCAGCAGTTCATTCTCTTCGCAGCCTTCGGTCTGAGGGACGCTATCACGCCGATCGTTTCCTTTAGTCACGGAATGGGCAGCAATGAACGTGTCCGCCAGGGCGTGAGGTACGGCATGATCTACACCCTCATCATCATGGCCGCCGGACTGATCGGTCTGGAGATCTTCGCCGTGCCCCTTGCGGGAGTGTTCGGCCTTTCGGGAAATACCCAGGGGCTGTGCATAAGTGCAATAAGGATCATTTCCCTGAGCTTTGTGTGTGCGGGAATAAACATCGCCGCCCAGGGAATATTCCAGGCGCTGGACAAAGGCGGCTATTCTCTGGTGATCTCCGTGCTGAGACAGCTGCTGCTGGTTTTGCCGGTGGCCTTTGGGTTTGCACTTATCGCAAAGAAAAACACGGATCTGAGCTGGCTGGTGTGGCTCACATTTCCCATTGCGGAAATTCTCTCAGCGGTCACGGCAATGATCTTCCTCCGCAAAACAGTTCCTCAAGGAAAGGCAGCAGAGCCTTGCACTTTTCCCGAAAGTGTAGTATAATTACCTTGAGGTGAGAAATTTGAGCAGACTTATACTTATCACAAACGACGACGGGATCGCTTCTGAGCGGCTGATCATGCTGGCGGAGGCCGCCTCTAGGCTGGGAGAGGTGTGGGTAGTTGCCCCTGACAACCAGCGCAGTGCAGTCTCTCACGCCATAACTCTCCACGGCAGCTTCGATGTTTTTCCGGCAGAGTTTCCGGTAAAGGGCGTGAAGGCCTTCTCCTGCACGGGAACACCCTCTGACTGCGTGAGGATCGGAGCCCTGACCATACTTCCCCGAAAGCCGGACGTGGTGCTCTCCGGGATCAACAAGGGCTACAACACCGCCACTGACATCCAGTATTCCGGAACAGTCGGCGCCGCCTTTGAGGGAGCCTTCCAGGGCTGCCTGTCGATAGCCCTATCCGAGCAGGACAGGGACTGCCACGAGGTAGTGGAGGCCTATCTTGACGACATTCTGGAGGAGCTCATGGGAGAGCCTCTTCTGCCCGGTCAGATCTGGAACGTGAACTTCCCGGCCTGTCCCTTGGCGGAATGCGGAGGAGTCCTCTACGAGCGGACGGTCTCAGCCGGGATGTTCTACCGGGACCGCTACAAGGTGGTGGAGGAGCTCCCCGGCGGCGGCACTCGCTACGAGGTGAACGGCCTGTACAACGAGGACGCCGAGGAGGGAACTGACTTCCGGGCGGTAGTTGATAAGTTTGTTTCTGTTGGAGTTGTAAATAACGTTGGATAAAAAAGAAGCGGCCAAAATGACCGCTTCCATTTTTTTATTCGGAGTAGACAGGGAGAGCCTTCACAGATCCTGCGTCAAGCATCTGGATCGCCAAGGCGTCCATGCCGGTGATGCCGTCGCCGGGGTTGTAGCAATCGGCATTTACCAGACCCTGCTCAGAGAGGGCGTACTTTTTCGGAAGAGCCGTGTACTGAAGGATAGCAACTGCGTCCGTCAGGTCAACGCTGCCGTTCACATTGGCGTCGCCGATCAGAGAAACTGGAAGTCCGGTGGTAGGAGCAGTGGTAGGCTCCGTGGTAGGCTCCGTGGTAGGCTCCGTGGGGGGCTCTGTAGGCGGCTCAGTGGGAGCTTCTGTTCCGAAGATCTGGATCTCAGCCACATTGCAGCAGTAAACATTGTCGGTATTGTAGCCGTTATCGGGAGTTCCCTCCGGCACCTGATAGCGAACGTACCTTGCGGTAGTCTCAGGCAGGTCGGTGACGTAGTTCATCCTGAACTGAGGAGGAGTTGGGATCGTATAGATGTCTGTCCAATTCTCGCCGTCAGCAGAAACTGAGAACCAGCCCTCCACCATGCGAGCCTCGAAGCCCTTTCTTGGGCAGAAACCGATAGCGTCGATGGAGTAAAGTCCGCCCAGGTCAGCCTGTACCCAGCCTGCGCCAACTCCGTCGAAGAATGAGGCGTTGTTTCCGTCAAAGGCCTTAGCCGGGCCGTTGGAGGAATTCTGATAAGGTGCGGATCCGTCGATAGAAGCGGGATCCAGCTTTGTGAGACCGGTCATAGCTGAGGGCACTCCGTAGAGCTCGATCTCGGCGATATTACAGCAGTAAACGCTGTCCTTGTTGTAGCTGTTCTGAGGAGCGCCCTCCGGAACTGAATAGCGAACGTACCGTGCGGAGGCAGTTCCAGAAAGAGAAGTGATGTAGTTCATGCCGAAGGGCGGCTGACCAGCGATAGTCGCAACAGTGGTCCAATTGGTGCCGTCCTCAGAGAACTGGAAGAAGCTGTCAACTGCACGGGCCTCGTAGCCGCTTCTTGGGCAGTAGCCGATAGCCTCGATGTCGTAGACCTGACCCAGGTCTGCCTGTACCCAGCCATTTCCAACACCGTCGAAGTAGGTGGAGGTGCTGCCGTCGAAGGCCTTGCTGTAGGAGGTGGCAGAGTCGCTGTGCCATGAGTCAGAACCGCTGAGTGCTGCCTTGCTCAGGTCGATCTTGTTTTCCAGAGTCATTTTGCCCTTAACGCCGTCGATGATGAAGGTGGTGACGGACTGTGCAGCCAGATCCACCTTGAGGGTCTTTCCGTTCAGAGCAACATCGCCCACGTTCTTCCAGCTCTCGGAATTGCTGGTGCGGATAGTCTGAGCCTTTGCGCCAACCTCAGTGAAGCCGGAGAGGTCGAAGGTATAGGCGCTGCTGCCGGAGCCGTCGTTCACCGCAACGATCACCAGCTGTCCGTTCTTGTCGTCATAGGCAGCCATGGAGTTGCCTGAGCACTTCAGCATAGTCATGCCCGGGCGGATGTATCTTGAGAACTGTCCGAAGGTGTAATACTTCTTTGTGAGGATGACCTCGTTCTTATCGTGGTCGGCCACAGCCAGTCCCCAGTAGCCGCCGTTGACATTGACCATGCCCTTATCCTTGTTGCCATTGTAGCCAACGGAGGAGATATGGTTGTCGATAGCCTGCCAGAGGATCCAAGCGGAGGGGCTCATGCCGTTGCAGTCTAAAACTATGCGGTCAGCCAGCCAAAGACCAGCGCCCATTTCGCCTGCATTCGTTCCGGCGACCGATCCGCTGTCCACCTCGCTCATCCACAGGTTTTTGCCGGCAGAGAGAGCAAGATCTCTCAGGCCGCCTCTGTTGCTTCCGCCGTAGGTGTGGGTGTCGATACGTCCAAGAGCGTTTTTGGCCTCATTGGACAGCTTGTTGTAGGAGCTGATCTGTGTGTCGATAGAGGTCTCATCAGTTCCACTGATGATAACGTCGTTCATTCCACGGGCGTCCATAGACTTTTTCAGCTCGACTAGGATCTTTGACTCAGAATTTCCCTGGTCGAAGTGGCAGCCCTCCTGCTTGTAGGAGTTAGCTCCCCAGAAGTTTGTGTAGGGCTCGTTCATGGGATCTATGCTCTGAACATCTACTCCCCAGGTGTTCTCGTAGTGATAGCAGACCTCAGCCAGATATTCCGCAAAGGCAGTATACTGATCGCTGCGGAGATTGTCCTTGTTTGCGTCAGTGTTTCCGGTAGAGCAGCCGCTGTTTGTCATGTAGTACGGGGGAGAGTTTGAGAACATCTCCACGATCATGTCATCTCCGGCGGCCTGTATACACTTCATGAGAACGTTCCTCTGATTGTAGTCGGCGTTCCAGTCGTAGGTGACGGTGCCGTTTTTGTACACGGTGTAGCCCGGCATATTTGAGTCAGTACGGGTGATGTGCTTGTGAGTAGGATCATCGCCTCCGCCGATGTTAAATCTTGCGATGTTCATTCTCAGACCGTCCTGTCCGTAGAACAGGTCTGCGGTCTTCTGAGCGAGGGTGTCAGAGTAGCCCACACGGTTTGCCCACCAGCACAGTGAAGTTCCCCAGCCCTGGAAAACTCCGTCATTGATCTCGTACTTGTTCAGTGGCGAGACCGAAACAGTTGTGGCTGCGTCAGCCTTTCCGGGAACAGTGATCCCGGATACTGCCAGACCTGCTGCAACAGCAGCGGCAGCGATCTTCTTGAAGGTTTTCATGATCTTAACTCCTTTTCATTCTGATTATCCCACAATGACTTTAGCGGTCACTGTTTTATAGCAGTCAGCCAGCTCAGCGCTGTCGCTGAGGTTTATGACAGGGTCTCCGTTCCCATCGAAGACCACTCTTTTGATGCGGGTGTGGCGGCAGGGATCGTAAAGCGGATCCTTGTTGTAGGTGCCGCAGCTCTGAGAAGCATGGCTCTCCGGCCTTGCGTGGTAGATGATCAGCAGGTCGCCGTGCTCGTCAGTGACGAAGCTGTTGTGTCCCGGACCGGAAGGCCCGTCAAGGTCGGCAGTTTTCAGCACCGGCCGATCCAGCTTCTTCCAGCTGGAAACGTCCATCAGGTCGGCGTTCTCGTCAGCCTCCAGCCGTCCCACGCAGTATTCCGAGCCCGTGCCCGATGCCGAGAAGAAAACGTACACCTTTCCGTTAGCCTTCATGACAGCCGGACCTTCGTTCACACGGTTGTTCACCAGCTCCCAGGAGTATTCCGGCTTGGTGAGAAGAATAGGCTTGCTTGTGAGCTTCCAGGGCTGAGCCGGGTCGATCTCCGCCATAAACAGGGAAGAGTCGCCCTTGATCTCCGCCCAGATCACATAGTGCTTGCCGTTGTGCTCGAAGTAGGTCATATCCAGCGAGAAATTGGCGAAGGACTCGCTGTCCCCGGAGGAGGCCTGCATCTGGCCGCATTCCGTCCAATTCCCCGTCCATGGGTCGCCGTCGCACTTGAGCACATAAGGCCTTATGGCCCAGATGTTGTCGCTGGCGCCGGCTGCGAAGAACATATACCAATAGCCGCCGATCTGGTGCATTTCGGGAGCCCAGATGTGCTTGGCCATAATGCCGGAGGAATGAGCCTTCCAGATCGTTTTTTCCTCCGCCTGAGCAAGTCCCGCAACGGTGTCGCTGCGCCGGAGAATGATCCTGTCGTAGCCCTTGTCCACGCTGCCGTAGGCCGGATATGAGGCCGTGAAGTAGTAATACATACCGTCAGTTGTGATGAAGGGGTCGGCTCTCTCCTGGATGAATGGGTCAGAGTAGATGTCCCCGGAGGAGTGGAGCTTTCCGTGGATCGTGTAGGTGCCGGGCTTTGAGGTGTCGATGCCGTAGACCTCGTCCATATCCCAATCCACGCTCATCTCAGCTCTTCCTCCGTCGGAGTAGAGGGCAGTGACCTTGCCGGGGTGAATGGACTTCACGCCGATGTTAGCGTGAACAGTTTTCGGCTCGATACCGATATTCACGGCGGTGAGCCCGTCGGAGGGATAGGCGTTCACCAGAGCCGTATACTGGTCGGCATTTATGGGGATAACATAGCCGTGACGAGGGGTGAAGTCGAAGCTGTAGCTGTCCCGTCCGACAGTGGTGAAGCTCTCAAGGTTGCCGGTCTCCTGCATAACGTAGTAGCCGTTGCCGTAAGCGTCGGACATCATCAGCCACTTGTCCTGACCGATCAGCTTGTAGATATTGGGGCCTTCCACGCCGATATTTCCCTCAGAGACCTGCCTGATCTCCTCATAAGGGCCTGAGGCGTGCTCCGCCTTAGCCAGATAGATCCGCTTGTTAGTCTCGTTCTTGTAGTACATATAGTAGGTGCCGTTCTCGAAAATTATATCGGAGTCGATAGCATCGTTGCCGTTTTTCGGAGCAAACAGCAGGGTCGGCGCCGTATCCAGAGTTTTCAGGTCCTTGCTGTAAGCGCAGTACATGATCGTTCTGTCGTCAGTTCCGGGAACTCTGGCCGCAAAGTAGATCATGTAGCTCTGCTTTTCGGGGTCGTAGATAGCCTGAGGCGCCCAAGCCCTGTCCGCATTCATCATGTTGGGGAACTTGTTGGCGATCTCGATAAGCGACTCATCAAACCAGTGTACCAGATCGGTGGACTTGGCGGAGATCAAATTCCGGTTGCTGTTCCAGCCCAGTAAGGACTTCATGTCAGTTGCCAGAAGGTGATACAGGCCGTCCTCTCCTTTAAAGATGTAGGGATCCCTGATACACTCAGTTCCCACGGAGGACTTCCAGACGGCTTTTCCTCCGGCCAGAGCCTTGAAATGGTAACCGTCCAGGCTGACAGCGTAGGACAGCCGCTCCTGCTCGGGGGCATTGCCCAGGAAATATGCGAAAAGATAGGCCACATCGGGCTTTTCGCAGGGGATACTGCACCAGGGCTCCATATGGGTCTCCTTTCCCAGGAGGAAGTCAGTGATCAAGGCCAGATCCTTGCTGCTGCACAGGCCGTCGCCGTTCATGTCAGCGATAGCGGAGGCGCTGCTGTCGAAGCCCTGTTCAAGTCCGGTCTGCATCATGATCCGGTCGAAAACGTCTATTTTCCCGTCCAGGGTAAGGTCGCCCCGGAGGAATTTGTACTGACCGTCTGCCGGTCTTATGTAGAATTTCTGACCCTCGCCGCCCCAGTAGTCCCACTGGTCGATGTTGGCGCCGTTTTCGTAGCTGATGTCGTAAACGTCCAGGGCGGTCTTTCCGGAGCACTCCGCCGTGATGTAGTAAGCATCGTCAGTGCGGTGGAGGATGAAATGCTGAGCAGGCGAGTCCTCATAGTCCGAGAGGAAGATATTCCGGCCGTTTTGACTGTCGCCCCCCTCCACCGTGAGAGCCTGACCGGTCTGTGCGGAGAGGATAGCACAGCTTCCGTTTCCCGTGCTGATGATCCTCCAGCGCTGAGAGGATCCCGCCATGTCCTCCCACTGGATCACGTTATCCTGATCTGCCGTGATGAGCTTTCCGCTGAGCCTTACCATAATGGTATACTCAGCCCCGGACAGCACATCGCCGAAGCTGTCGGCCAGCGGTATGCTCACCGGCTGGTCTTTTTGCGGAGCAGCCTGAGCTGGCGGAGCGCCGGACAAGGCCACTCCGGCTGCAACAGCAGCTGCTGCCAGATGTCTTTTTATATCCATACCCAAAACCTCTTCCCGGTGGTCTGCAAAGGGGACAGACCTGCCGTATATTTATTCAGTTTAATGATAACACACATTCACAAAAAATTCAACATCTTTTTAACAGAAATTGGTGGACTTTTTGCATTTTCTTGATATGAAATAAAAAAAGGACGGCCAAAAGCCGTCCCTAGATCTGATCGGGTATCCTGAAATCCACCTCAAGGCGGAAAACTCCGCCCTTGGCCTCTGCTGAAAGCGAGCCGTCCAGCTCCCGGACAGCCCTCTTCATATTCCTCATGCCGAAGCCGTGATTTTTCTTGTCCGGCTTTGAGGTGGAGCCGGTCTCGGCAACAGTGCCGCAGGGATTAGTGACCGTGATCATCTGCACGCCGCCCCTAACTCCGCAGTGAATAGAGATCCGCTTTTCGGCCTCGCCCTCATATCGGCAGCAGGCCTCAACAGCGTTGTCAACAGCGTTGAAAAGTATCGTGCAAAGGCTGAGGATCGGTATATCCTCGCTGATGACACCGCTGTACTCAAGGGTGCAGCCTTGCTCCGCAGCGAGGGCAGCTTTGCTGTTGAGGATAGCGTCGGCGAAATCGTTTCCGCTCTTGATAGTGTCGGTGCGGAAGGGCGAGCCCTCGATCATAGCGTGGAGGTACTCCACAGCCTCGTCGGTCTTTTTCTTTTTCAGCAGAGCGTTAAGGCACTGCAAGTGGTTTTTGTAGTCGTGGCGGAAGCTCCTGATCTCGTTGGCCATTAGGCCGGACTTTTTGTAGTATTCCGCCTGAGAGAGCATCTGCCCCGACAGGATCTCAGAGGTCTGCTTGTACTGCATTGCTGAGAAGAACATTTTCAGCATATAGATCACAGTCAGGCAGGAGAGTATGATCAGGAAGATCACCAGTATGATGATCATGGGAGCTCTCACTGAAGAGGGGATAAAAACTGCGGAAACAAAGGCGCTCAGCAGGCTCAGCAGGAAAACCAGCGCCAGAGCAACTGCTGCGATACTCCTTGGCAGAGAGCCGATGTAGGTAGCAAGGCTGATCTTCTGGCGCCTGCGCATTTTGAGCAGCACCAGCAGGAAGGCCGCATCAAACACCAGCGACACGATCTTTGCCGGGAGCATACTGTCGTCCCGGACGCCGAACAGCTTAAGCAGCAGCGCCGTCAGCGAGGACAGCAGCGAGTCTGACATAAGGAACATCACCGAGCAGTAGATGGCCTTCATTTTTTCCTTTTTACAGACCAGTATTATGGCCAGGAACAGCACGGCGTACATTGCGGCGAAGGTCAGGATCCTCACCTTCAGCGGCAGTCCGTCAAAGTAAAACAGGCAGGACAGCGCCCCGTAGGGCACAAGGAGCAGCAGGCTCACTTTTTTTATTTTTTCCGGGAAGTGTATTGCAGCCGCTATCCCCATGATGTCGAAGCCGTAGAGGATATGTGCTGTCACCGACACTATAGCCGGAAGTCTTTCAAGTAGCGTCATTTTTTCTCAAAAAGGCGAAATATCGGCTTTGGAAGTCCTTGAACCTGCCTCGTGAGATAAGGGCACGGTGGCCGTTTTTCAGCAGGATCTCAGACTTGGTGTAGGAGGCTATCTGGTCCATGTTCACCAGGAATGAGCGGTTTGTCCGGCAGAAGCGAGCCGGGTCCAGAGCGTTTTGCAGGGAGGAAATGCTGTTCATGTAGCGATAGGCGCAGTCACCGGCGGTAACGATCGAGTAAACGTTGTCGGCCTGAGCGTAGATTATTTCACGCTCAAGCACGGAAACATTCCTGTCGCCGTCCATATCTCTGAGGAGGATCCTGCGCAGGTCAGACATCTCCTTCACGGCAGAGTCCAGCGCCTCAAAGAGCTTATCCTTTTCCACGGGCTTGACCAAAAAGCGGAAGATATTGTACTTGATGCTCTCGAAAACAATATCGGGATAGCTGCTTGCGAAGATGATCCTTGCAGACTGAGACCGAGCCCTGATCTCCTTGATCGTGTCGATGCCGTTGATCCCGTCCATCATATAGTCCAGGATGATCACATCGAAGCTCCTATCTGAGCCAAGCAGCTCCTTTCCGCTTGAAAAAGTGCAGTATTCCACGGGGACGCCGCTTTCGGCAGAATACAGCCTTATGAGCTGGACGAGGCGTTCCCGGAAGATCCTTTCGTCATCGCAAATCGCAATAATCATATATCTACTCCTGAAGAATTGTAAGGTAAAAAAGTGCAGTGTGAAGTGCATAATGTATGCCGCAGCAGTCCTGCGGCATGGGAATGATAAAAAAACTGTTATGAAAGTTAAATAATTAGCAATTTCAAAAAACGTCAACATTCATATTATAGCATTTTCTTGCTCTCATGTCAAGAAAAAGGACCGTTCACAAAAAATAAGTACCGCTCACAAAAAATCCGTTTACAAAAAAAGGGATAATGATATAATGGTAAAGGTAAAAATCAAAGAAAGAGAGAATATGCAATGATCTGGGATATTTTAAGATCGCTGTTTGGGAGGCCCTAAGGCCTTCCTTCCGCATCGTGCGGAGAATACCAAAGCAAAGGAAGGATGATCACGATCAGAAAGCACGCATTTTTTATCCCCACCACACGTCAGTGCAGCGCCCCTGTTGAGAGCGCTCTGGAGGAGATAAGCCAGTATCAGCTGGAGGAGGACGAAAGTGTAGATTTTGTTCTTCTTGAGCAAAACCGAGACAAGATCTCTGCCGCCAATGGCAGGGCTCTCAAGGAATACCAGAAGCAGTACCCCAACATCCATATGTACCACATCTATGCCGAGGACATCGACAGCTTCTGCGTAAAATACCTGGTGAAGACAAGGAATATGGATCCGGAGGAGGCCGCTGAGTGTTTCAGCAGCGTTTACTCATATGGCATGACATATAACCGGATCTTCATCATCGCAGCTCTTCTGGGAGCTGATTACATACACCGCCGGGATTCCGACGTATACACTCAGCACATCGACGGAGTGAATTTGAGTCCCTTTGAAATGGAGATGAAGTACCTGGGCAAGCCCCTGAGCAGCGTTTCCAAAAAGCTCAGCGATGACGACAGCATGGTCTACATGGTGGGAGGAGCCTACCGTGGGAATTGGCCGATCAGCTATCAGGACATCGCCGCAAAGGACCTGAGCATCGTCTACAAGCTGATCAAAAACGGCCGCCCGGAGGAGTCCGACGCCCAGATCGTAGATTTCGTCCAGAAAAAGATGATCAAGGGCTGCTCAGAGGTCTACAAGAAGGACAAGGTGGAGCACTACTCCAAGGATATGGTGGAGGTGGGCTCGCAGGCTATATATAAGGTATTCCAGTACCTGCCCATACCCCCGGCAGAGCAGACCTCAGGCCTTGACTACATGATAAACTTCATGCTTGAGTGCTCAGACAGCCCCATTGTCTATCACAACCGCCGTGTCCACCACGTCTACACCGACGAGCGCCAGGAGCACAGGTGGAACGAAAAATACCACATCGGCCTTGCGGAGTACCGTGCATGGTACCCGGTGAACAAGAAGCTGAAGGACGTTTTCTCCGGAAGTCAGGAGAAGGATTACGCAACGATCTCCATGACCATGGCCGAGGAGCTTGACCACATCGACTGGAACGGTATCCGCTCACAGCAGACAGAGATGCTCCACCGTATGTCAGAGCTTTACAAGGAGAGCGGCAACGATAACTATATCGGTGCAGCCGGCGTTATCGAGGACAACATAGACAACATCATCGACAAGGTAAAAGACAGCGTAAGCGCATATAAGACTCTGCTGATCAATTGGGCTCCTCTCATGGAGTACGCCTCAAAGAGCTCAGTGAAGAGCGTTTGCAGAGCATGAAAGGAAGGAATCAATGAAAGGATTTATCGACTATAACATCGACTACGTTATCAAATTCGGCGGCAGTATCCTGGAGGACTTCGAGGCCTGCCAGAAGACCGTAAAGGCGATCTCACAGCTGCCTGCACTGGGCGTGAAGGTGCTTGTTGTGCCCGGCGGCGGCCCCACAGACAACACTATCGAGCGCCTTGACAAGACAGCTCACTTCGTGCCCTTCACCCACCACAAGGCCTGCGCCCGTGCTCAGGACCAGACCGGCCTTATGATCTGTGACCCGGTATTCGGCGACACCTTCACTCCCTGCCAGACCTTCGAGGAGGTCAACGAGGCAACTGCTGCGGGGAAGGTGCCTGTGCTGCTGCCCTCCTACACGATCTTCGCCTGCGACCCCTTCGAGCGCTGCTGGGAGATCACCTCTGACGCAATGGCAGCCTGGTACAGCTGGTTCGTACACAGCAAGAACATCATCATCATCACCAACGTTGACGGAGTTTACCCCTCCGACAAGATCGGCCAGGAGGGAGCTCTGATCACTGAGATCTCGGCAACCGATCTTATGAAGTACGGCCACAACGCCGTTGACGCCTGCACAGCGCCCTTCTTGAAGGAAAACGGCATCAACTGCTGGATCGTGAATGGAAGCTCCCCCGAGCGTATCATCGACATCGTTCAGGGCAAGAAGACCATCGGCACCTTCATCAAGGGAGAGTGAGCCATGGTCAATCTTGAAAGCAAGCTGGAAAGCGGCCTTCTGGGCATGACCGTATACTCCCCGGACGTTTACGCCTCGGGGATAAGCGGAGACATAGACGAGTTCATCGCAAGGCGCACAGGTCTGATCCCGGTGCTTCGCCATAAGCTCTGCCACAGCTCCGCATCTATAGAGAGATTTTATGCCACCGGCGTACACAAGAACGTTCCCAACTGGCATCATGTGGTGGACTTCTTCACCGGCGGCCCCTCACTGATCACATTCTGGTACGGTGAGGAGGCTCTGGACAAACTGAACGCTGTCAAGGGCAAGAGCCACCCTGCAAGAGCCGCAGCGGATACCGTCCGTGGACACTTTTTCTGCGACAATGCGGTGTGCAACCTGATACATACCAGCGACGACGTGCCGGAGATGATCCGTGAGCTGACTGCTGCTGAGTGCTACGGCCTGCTGAAGGCACCCTTCACGGGGAAGGCTGTTCCCTGCGAGGACTTTTCTCAGGGCGAGCCTGAGCTCCGCCACAATGGAGCCTACACCTTCCTGAAGGTCATGGGCAGGATCCTTGGCAAGGAGATAAACACAGATCCCGGCAATTTCGAGGGCTCAGCCGAGCTTTACGGCGCTTGCATCGGAGAGCTTCGCACCTTGGCGGAGCAGGCTCCCTCACCTGAGAGAAAGCTGATCTCGGCCTTCCTCCGGGGAGATGAAACTGCTGCGGAGGAGCTGGAAAAGTACGGCGCCTCAGCTCAGGAGCGCTTCATCATCGCCTGCTCAGCCGCCACACGGTCAGGCTGGGAGCAGCAGACCAGCCTTATTGACGCTGTTACCGGGCTCCTTGGCAGACTGGAGGGCATCGGGGGCTTCTTCATCGGCGGAAGCACCGCCGCAAGGCTTTACGGCTACAAGTGTCTTCCCGACGACATCGACGTGATCTGCACCACCGGCGCTCTTGAGGCGATCGCAGAGCGGCTCGGCCTGAAAATAAAGCGTGCTGAGAAGAGCTTCGGCACCTACAGCTATTGCAGCTACAGCTTCGCCGGCTATGAGGTGGAATTCTCCACCATGGCGGACTACGCAAAGGGCTACAAGATCCTGATCGACAGCGAGATGCTGGCAAGGTCAGCCGGAAGGATCCCGCTGATGCCGCCTGAGGACCTGATCTGTGAGCTGTATTCGCTCAGCCGCACAGACTACCACGACGACATCGTAAGGGCCAAGAAATACCGCAGCTTCTTCGGGGACGCTCTTGATACGGAGTACCTGAGAAGGCGCTTTATCGACAGCGGTCTGGGCCAGGCTTGTCTTGCTGACCTTATGGGCTGAGGAAGGAGGCAAAATGAAAAAGATCTCAGTCATCATACCCACATACAACAGGAGCTTCCTGCTTTCCGTGACACTCAATTCCCTCTGCGACCAGACCCTTCCGTCCGAGGAATTTGAGGTCATCGTGGCAGACGACGGCTCCTCCGACAACACAAGAGAGATCCTTGAGGAATACTACCGCTGGCTTGACATAAAGTACCAGTATCAGGAGGACATGGGCTTCCGTGTGGCAAAGGCCAGAAACATGGGCATCGCCTCAGCTGAGGCGCCCCTGTGTCTTTTCGTGGACTCAGGCGTGTACCTTGACAGGAATTGCCTTGAGGAGCACATCCGCCTTTATGAGCAGGAGAAGTGGGACGTGGTCATCGGCAACGTCTACGGCTTTTCCTCAAAGCAGGACTACCGCTTCTCCCTGAGAGAGCGCCTTTCCGAGATCGGTATCGGAGCAACTCTCCGGGAGTGCGTTGACACCGGCTTCTACAAGGACACAAGGATCCCCCACTACGAGAAATACGGCGGAGACATCTCACGGCTGCCGGCACCATGGGTCTTCTTCTGGACCTGCCACGTTGCAGTTTCCACGGAGATGCTGAAAAAGGCCGGCTGCTTCGATGAGGCCTTCACCTCATGGGGAGCCGAGGATCTGGAGCTGGGCTACAGGCTTTTCTGCCAGGGAGCTAAGTTCCACTTCGGCCAGGAGACGATCTCTCTCCACTACCCCCACGACCACGACCCCAAGGAACAAAAGAAGAGCGACAGGAACAATCTGGAATATTTCCACCACAAACACAACAACGATGTAACAAAGCTGCTTACCGAGATCCACATAATGGAGATCAACGACAGGCTGTTGACCACGGCAGGCAAAGTCTAACTAATATCATTGGATGATCAAGAGGAGAATGAAAAGTGAGTACAACTACAGCAACAACAACATCTACACAGACAGCTTCACCAGAAAACGCAGAGCTTAAAAAGTATCTTTTCAGAGGAGAGTACGACATACACGACCTGACATTCGACAGGTGTGAGGGAATCTATCTCTGGGACACTGACGGCAGAAGATACATCGACACAGCCGCCGGCACATTCAACCTGAGCCTTGGCTACACCAACAAGGAGGTCGTTGAGACTGCCAAGGAGCAGTGCGACAAGATGATCCACCTTTCCTCATCTTATTTCAATGAGAACGTTCTCCAGCTGGCAAAGAAGCTGGTGGAGGTATCTCCTGAGAATCTGACAAGAGCTCATCTCAAGGTCAGCGGAGGCTCAACAGCCAACGAGGGCGCTGTGAAGCTGTCACAGTATTACACCGGCAAGCGTGAGGTGATCAGCTACTACATGAGCCACGTCGGCCAGACGATCTTCATGCAGGAGGCCTCAGGACTTTCCTTCCGCAGATCCAAGTTCGACTTCGGTATCGGCGGCATTTCCCACGTTCAGTACCCCTACTGCTACAGATGCCCCTACGGTCACGGCAACTGCGAGAACTGCGGACTTGAGTGCCTCAATGAGCTGAAAAACTACATCGCATACGGCTCCAGCGGAGACATCGCCTGCCTCATCATCGAGCCTATCCAGGGCAACGGCGGCAACCAGGTGCCTCCCAAGGCTTATTTCAAGGAGCTGAAAAAGATCTGTGACGACAACGGCATCGTGCTGATCTTTGACGAGATCCAGACAGGCGTCGGACGTACAGGCAAGATGTACGCAGCCCAGTATTTCGATGTTCAGCCCAACATCATCACCACCGCAAAGGGCCTCGGCGGAACAGGCTTCCAGATCGCAGGCATACTCATGGAGGAGAAGTTCAACCGCATGGAGAGCTTCCTGCACTCCTTCACCTACGGCACAAATATCCTCAGCGTAACTGCCGCCCTGAAGACCCTCAGCATAATCGACGACCCCAAGTTCCTCAACAACGTAACAGTATGCGGCCAGTACATCATGGACAGACTGAGAAAAATGCAGGATAAGTACGAGTTCATCGGCGACGTCCGTGGCGTAGGCCTGATGATCGGCTTCGAGATCGTAAAGGACCGCAAGACCAAGAAGGCCGACCGTGAGCTGACTCTCCAGATCGTACACAGAGCCCTTGACCAGTACGGCCTCATGCTGAGAAGCTCCCTTTACGGCTTCGGAAACGTGCTGAAGATCCGTCCGGCACTGAACATCACCATGGATCAGTGCGAGGAAATGATGGATATTCTTGAGGAGTGTCTGGACTCCTTCGACCACTGATGATAAGACGTTACATAAAGGCGCTCCTTCACGACCTGAAGGGCATAAGCGTCATTGCACTTCCCCTTGTTTTTCAGGGTCTGGTATATCAGCTCCAGACCCTGACCGACAGGAAATTTCTCGGAAACCTTGACATAAAATACCTATCCGTGGTGGGAAACACGATCTTCCCCTTCAATATCACCACAGCCGTGATCTCCGCCTTCGGCATAGGTATCACCATAAAGATCGCCCAGAGCTCCAAGGATAGGGAGAAGGGCGTTGAGGACTACTGCAACAGGATCCTCATCTACAACACGATGATCGGAGTAGTCATCGCCGCAGCCTGGGCGGTATTTGCCGGAGTCATCTTCCGGGGAATGGGCGTCAGCGCCGAGCTTCTGCCCTACTGCACCAAATACGTCAGAGTGCTCTGCCTTTTCGTGCTCCTGCTGGGACTGGACAGCGCTGTTCAGGCCACCTTGCAGGGACTTGGACAGACCCGGCTAATCTTCGGCGTGGGAGTCATAAAGGTAGTGCTCAACGTGGTCTTCGACATCGTATTCATTTTCGGCAAGCTGGGGCTCCCGCAGCTGGGAGTCATTGGCGCAGCCCTCGGAACGAGTCTTGCTAACATCATCGCTAACATACTCACCATCATCGCAATAAAGAAGCTGAACTATTTCGACCTAAAGATCGTCGGCTGCATAAAGCGCCGCAGCCCCGAGCGCTTCAAAGAGGTGGTACAGACCGGACTTCCGGCCAGTATCGAGACCTTTATCTGGCATATAAGCAACCTTGTGCTGGTGCGCTTTATGAACAGCCTTGACGATCTTTCCGTGGGCATATATACCCTTATCTACAACCTTGAGATCACCGTTTACCGAGTTTACTACGGCTACGCAAAGGGACTTGTCACCGCAGCCGGCTGCAGTATCGGTCAGCGGCGCTATGACAGAGCCTACAGCAAGGGCGTCAGCCTTATGACGGCGGACGTTTTCTTCTGGGCAGCTGTCTGCGGAGTTTCCGTGGCCTTAGCTCCCCAGATCCTCAGCGCCTTCATCCACGACAGGCAGGTGGTCATGGACAGCCGGATCTACGTTTACTTCACCGCAGTCTGCATACTGCCCAAGTCTCTCAACTCCATAGTTGGCTCAGGGATCAGGGCAGCCGGCGACACAAAGTGGATGCTGTTCACACAGGTGATCGGCAGCGTGATCGTGATCTCAAGTGCATATATACTCATCGAGAAGCTCCAAATGGGACTTCTGAGCATATACATCACCCTGATCCTTGACGAATCGGTGAGATGTATACTCAACCTTATCCACTACAGACAAAAGTACCGCCGGCTCATGGCGGAGGAGAGGAGCGTGGAGCTGTGCTCAGATTTTTAGGCACCGGCAGCGCCTTCGACGCCTTCCGCTGTGACACCAGCGCCTACTTCCGCCGGGGAGAGACCCTCTTCATGATCGACTGCGGCAGCACCGCCTTCAAGTGCGCTCTCAGAAAGCGTATCTTTGAGGGAGCAAGTCGTGTCTGCATCATACTAACTCATCTCCACATGGATCACTGTGGGAGCCTCAGCCAGCTTGTGATGTATCTGCTGTACAAGTGCGGCGTGAAGCCAACCATAGTTTTCCCGGACCGTGACGTGAGAGAGCTGCTGCGGATCACCGGCGTAGGGCCGGATATGTACGACCATATCCCCGGACGAGGCGCCGAGCTCCCCGAGGGCGTAAGAGTGCGCTATATGGAGTCCTCCCATGTGGACACCATAAACTGCTATTCCTTCGAGCTCTCCATTCCCGGAGAGGGCGAGATCTACTACAGCGGCGACTCCGGAGCGATCCCCAAGTCCGTGCTGGATAAATTTCTGGCCGGGGGCTATACTGCCCTTTATCAGGACACCTGCGGCGAGCGGATCCCCGGGAGGGTACACCTGAACATCGAGGATCTGTACCGGATCATCCCACAGGATAAAAGAGACATGGTACACTGCATCCACCTAGACCCCCTTCTCACCGAGGAAAAAGTCCGCAGACGCGGCTTTGTCCCGGCTGAGTTATAATATATCACCACTCCTTTTGGGCGGCCATTGGCCGCCCGTTTTTTTGCATAAAGAAAAGCCGCAGGGAGGAAACTCTCTGCGGCGGTCATTTTATTCTTCGGGCTCGTGGATCTCGCCAACAATGGGGAGAGGATCGATGCCCTGACGTGTGTAGTAGTCCGACAGCGCCGCTCTTACGGCCTGCTCTGCCAGAACTGAGCAGTGGATCTTCACAGCCGGAAGTCCGTCAAGAGCCTCCACAACTGCGTCATTTGTCAGCTTGAGGGCGTCGTCAATGGACTTGCCCTTGATCAGCTCAGTTGCCATTGATGAGGTAGCCACAGCCGCACCGCAGCCGAAGGTCTTGAATTTTGCGTCGGTGATGATACCGCCGTCGATCTTCAGATACATCTTCATTATGTCGCCGCACTTTGCGTTGCCGATCTCGCCAACGCCGTCAGCGTCCTCTATTTCTCCCACATTTCTGGGATTTGAAAAATGGTCCAGTACCTTTTCACTGTACATCATGATAGTAATTCTCCTTTATTTGATTATCAGATCGCCCTTTTTTATATCCTTGCGCTGTAGCCCTTTCAGCAGGAACCCGGCATATTCGCCCTCTGTAGCAGCGGACTTGATCTTGCGGAACATCTCGATCCCAAGTATCTGGGTCTCACGGAGATCTCCGGAAAGATCGTCCAGCATGACCTTATCTCCCACAGAGAATGTGCCCTCTGTGACCTGTCCCGTGACAACAAGACCTCGCCCGGCAATGGGGAAGGCGTCATCTGCGATGAAGCAGGCCGAGCCTTCGGTCTGGGGAGCCTCATTTGCCCGGCTCTCCTCATAGAGCCGCAGCTCCTTCTGGTCGTCTGACTCCTTGTTTTTGTTTAGCAGCTTTCCCAACAGTCCCATAATGTCGCTCCTTATTCGTACTTTTCGCCCTTCATCATTTTCTCCCAAACAGGTGACATGGATCTGAGCCTGTCCACCACCTTGGGGATCACTTCTAAGATGTAGTCAACGTCCTCGTCGGTGACGTCCTCCTCGATAGAGAGGCGGAGAGAGCCGTGAGCGATCTCGTGCTTTAGGCCGATAGACAGCAGAACGTGTGACGGATCCAGGGATCCCGATGTGCAGGCGGATCCCGATGAAGCGCAAATGCCGTTCATATCCAGCATGAGGAGCAGGGACTCGCCCTCGATGCCCTCGATGGAGATGTTCAGATTTCCGGGAAGTCTCTTGTCACGGTCGCCGTTGAGCCTTGTGTAGGGCAGCTTCAAAATGCCGTCGATAAGGCGGTTCCTCCGGGGAGTGATGACCGCAGCCTTCTCAGCGATGTTCCTTGTAGCAGCCTCGATAGCGACTCCCAGGCCAACGATCGCAGGAACGTTCTCAGTGCCGGCACGCTTGCCACGCTCCTGACCGCCGCCGTGGATCAGGTTCGGCAGAACGATGCCCTTCTTCACATAAAGTGCGCCGATACCCTTCTGAGCGTGGATCTTGTGTCCTGAGAGGGACAGCATATCTATGCCCTGCTTGTGGACGTCGATCTCCACATGGCCAACAGCCTGAACAGCGTCAGTGTGGAAGATCACGCCCTTTTCGTGACAGATCGCAGCGATCTCCTCGATAGGCTGGATCGTACCGATCTCGTTGTTAGCGTACATGATAGTTACCAGAGCCGTGTCCTCACGGATAGCCTTGCGCACGTCCTCGGGATCGATGAGACCCTTGTCGCTGACAGGTACGTATGTCACCTCATAGCCCTGTTTTTCCAGGTATTCGCAGGTGTGGAGAACAGCGTGGTGCTCGAAAACTGAGGTGATGATGTGCTTCTTGCCCTTCTTGCCAAGGCGCTCTGCGATGCCCTTGATAGCCCAGTTGTCGGACTCAGAGCCGCAGCTTGTGAAGAAGATCTCTCTGGGCTCAGCACCCAGAGCCTTAGCCACCTTTTCTCTGGCCTCCTCAACGTCACGCTGAGCGTCACGTCCCAGCTTGTAGATACTTGAGGCGTTGCCGTAGGCTGTGGTGAAGTGGGGGAGCATGGCCTCCAGCACCTCCTGAGAAACAGCCGTAGTTGCGGCGTTATCGGCATAGATGAATTTCTTTTCCATAGGGATACCTACCTTTATACTATTTCAGTGAGCCGAATACCTGTCACGCTGCTCAACAGCCAGCTGATCGCAGCGCTCGTTTTCGGGATGGCCGGCATGGCCCTTGACCCAAACGAATGTGACCTCATGCTGTTCCAGAAGGGGAAGCAGCCGCTCCCACAGGTCAACGTTGAGGGCAGGCTTTTTGTCGGACTTGATCCAGCCCTTTTTCTTCCACCCGTAGACCCAGCCCTTAGTCACGCTGTCCACGACGTACTTGCTGTCGGTGGTGAGAGTGACCTTGCAGGGCTCCTTCAGAGCGGAAAGCGCCGCAATGACGCCCATGAGCTCCATGCGGTTGTTGGTGGTAGCGCTCTCGCCGCCGGACAGCTCCTTGACGAACTTTCCGTAGCGGAGGATAGCGCCGTAGCCGCCGGGGCCGGGATTTCCGCTGCAAGCGCCGTCGGTAAAGATCTCAACAGTCTTGATAAGACTCACTCCTTTTGTCCAAATTTTATTATATACCATTTTAGTATGTTTAAGTTCAGTTGTTAACCGGTGGAAACTTCCTTTCAGTTAGCACTTACTTACTAAATGTGGTCCAGTCGTTTCAGTATGAACAGCCACCCCGTCAGCGTGAAGGCGCTCAGCAGCGTGGTCAGCATTACCGCAAGAGCCGTGATCGAGCCCTTGTGTCCCAGATTTTTCGCCATTACGAAGCAGCTCCCCGTAGTTGCACTGCCCAGCATCACCAGCGCCGCCACCAGCTTTTCTCCCCGGAAGCCCAAATGTACCGCAATTGGCAGGAAGGCTCCGCAGAACAGCACCAGCTTGATGAAGGCTATCCCAAGGCACACCGGCAGGTCGTCCTTGGCGTCGGCGGTCTTGAATGAGGCGCCCAGGGCTATCAGGGAAAGGGGCGTGGCCATGCCTGCCAGGTAGGAGACCGACCGTGACAGGATCGCCGGCTGAGGGATCTTGGCCAAAGACCAGAGGATACCCACGATAATTCCCAGTATTATGGGATTTGTGATGATCCCCTTCACTGTGGAGAGCAGCAGGGATCTGCCGCTTTTTTTGCCCTCAGGGGAGGTCAGGGAAAGCACCGTCACCGCCGCAATGTTGTACAGCGGAACAGTTGCCACGATCATCAGCGCCGCCATAGTTGCCTTGCCGTAGATGTTGTTGACGAAGGCGATACCCAGCACCGCAGCGCTGCTCCGGTAGGCCGCCTGTATGATCTCGCCACGCTCGGCCTTGTCCTTGTGGAGGAGGGAAAACAGCCAGGCTGCGCCCACGCTCACCAGGGTGATGATCACGCAGAAGAGGACGAATTTCCCGTCCCACACTGAGCGGAAGTCCGCCTTTGAAAGGTCCGCAAACAGCAGCGCAGGGAGGGTCGTCCGGAAGACGAAGCGGTTGAGCTGAGAGGTGGTGTGGTCGTCCAAAAGCCCGATCCTTCGGCAGAAGAAGCCGAACACCATCATCAGAAACACAGGGACGGTGGCATTGAGGCTGAATAAAAGGTCACTCAAAAACATAGCCGCCGCCTCAGAAGATGTCCTTCTTGGCCTTGATATGGCGCCGGATCAGGACGAAGATCATCAGTGCCACGCAGAAAATGAGGAAGATCGGAGTGATCCACTTGTTGGTGTTCTCGTCCTCAGCGGACTTCATCTCAGTCCAAAGGTCCTGCATTTTCTTGTTGGCCTCGTCTGAGAGGTTGACGAAAACGGTGGTCTTGTCCCTGATGAAATCCTCGTCCGGGTAGGAAACATGGCTCTCACGGGTCTCCTCGTCAAGCATCTCGAAGGCAGCCGAATGTGGCGTAGAATAGCAGATATAGTCGATATTTGCGAAGGCGATGTCGGGCTCGCACATGAAGTTTATGTACATTTCCGCAGCCTCCTTCTGGCGGGCGTTGGAGGGGATGCACATAGCGTCCACGAAGAGGTTGGTGCCGCTTTTGGGGACCACGAAATCCAGGTCCTCGTTGCCCTCAAGGATCGTGAGGGCGTCCCCTGCGTAGTAGGGGGCGATCAGAGCGTCGCCGGCCTCCATTTTGTCGAATACCTCGTCCATAACGTAGCCCTGAACGATGCGCTTCTGCTGGCGGAGCTTGAAGGCAGCCTGCTCAAGCTCCTCGGGATCCTCGGTGTTCAGGGAATATCCCAGCATGAGCTCGGCGATAGCAAAGGCGTCACGGGGGTTGTCGAACATGAGGATCTGGTCGGCGTAGTCCTCGTTCCAAAGCAGATCCCAGTCGATCTCCTCGGGAGGGATGTCGATCATGGTGGTGTCGTAGATGATGCCCACAGTTCCCCAGGTATAGGGCACAGTATAGGCATTTTCCGGGTCATAGGCCTGGTTGCGGAAGTTCTCCATGATGTACTCAAAATTGGGTATGTTGGAGAAATCCAGGGGCTGGATCATTTTCTCCTTGATCATTTTGGAGATCATGTAGTCCGAGGGGATGATCACATCGTAGGCCGCACCGCCGCCCTTCAGCTTAGCGTAGAGCTCCTCATTGGTGGCGTAGTTGGTGTAGTTGACCTTGATCCCGGTGAGCTTCTCGAATTCGCCGTTCACGTCGAGAGTACCCTCATCGGCGCCGGTGGAGATGTATTCTCCCCAGTTATAGACGTTTATGGAGAGCCCCTTTCCCTTGAAGCGTGTGTAGTAATCCGGGTCGCTGACGGTGAGGGTCTGTGCAGAGCCCTCTTCCTCTTCCTCGGGAGCCTCCTCAGGGGCGCCGGAGGAGCAGGCCGTGAGCGCTGTCACAGCGGTAAGAGCCGCCGCAGCCGAAAGGAAAATTCTTCTAAACATAGCCATTCCTCCTTACGCAGCGTTTTTTCTGGCAGCCTTGTTCTCGATAGCGTGCTTCACGATCAGCACGATCACAACTACCACGAAGATAATGGTGGAAAGAGCGTTGATCTCCGGCGAGACCTTGCGCCTTGTCATGGAGTAGATCGTGATCGGCAGGGTCTGTGAGGTCGAGCCTGTGGTGAAGTAGCTGACAACGAAGTCGTCCAGTGAGTAGGTGAAGCTCATGAGGAAGCCGCTGACAACGCCGGGCATGATCTCCGGGAGGACCACCTTCCGGAAGGCCTTAATGGGCGAGCAGCCCAGGTCCTGAGCGGCCTCAAAGATATGGGGGTCCATCTGATTGAACTTAGGCATAACGTTCAGGATAACATAGGGCACATCGAAGGTGATGTGGGCGATGAGCAGCGTAACGAAGCCGAATTCCAGCTTCATTCTGGCTGCGAAGAAAACGAACAGCAGCATCAGCGAGACACCGGTAACGATCTCAGGGTTGATGATCGGGATATTGGTGACGTTCATTACAACTGACTTGGGGACCTTCCTCATGCTGTTTATGCCGATCGCAGCGAGGGTGCCCAGCACGGTTGAGATCACGCTTGCGCAGACGGCGATGATGATCGTATTTATCAGTGATGAGATGATGATCCTGTTGTGGAACAGCCGAACGTACCAGTCAAAGGTGAAGCCGCTGAAAACGCTGCGGCTCTTGGTCTCATTGAATGAGAACACGATGAGCACGAATATCGGCACATAGAGGAACGCCAGCACCAGCAGCAGGTAGATCTTTCCCAGTTTTTTCAATGTTTCTCCTCCTTTTCAGTCACATCAGGACCTGATCGTCCGGGTCGAATTGGTTCATGACGGTCATGATCACCAGGATTATCACCATGAGCACCAGCGAGATCGCTGCGCCCAGGTGTGGGTTGTAGGCGTTTCCCAGGAACTGCATCTCGATAAGGTCGCCGATCAGCAGATTTGAGCCTCCGCCCAGCATTCTGGAAATGATGAACGTGGAGATCGCCGGCACGAATACCATGGTGATGCCGGAGGTGATCCCCGGCATACTCAGGGGGATAACTACCCGCAAGAGGGTCTTTCCGGAGCTGCACCCCAGGTCAGAGGCGGCCTCGAAAAGGCTCTTGTCGATCTTCTCCATCACCGAGTAAAGGGGCAGTATCATGAAGGGCAGGTAGTTGTAGACCATTCCCAGGACAACGGCGCCGGAGGTGTTGATCAGCTTGAAGGGACCCATTCCCACAAGTCCGAAAAGGTGGTTGATGATGCCGTTGTTGCCAAGGAGAGTCATCCAAGCGTAGGTCCTCAGCAGGAAGTTCATCCACATGGGCAGCATAACGATCATCAGCATGGTGCCCTGCTTGTGTTTTTCCATTCTTGAGAGGATGAATGACACCGGATAAGCCACCACAAGGCAGATCGCCGTTGCCACAAGGGACAGCCAGATCGACCGAACGAAGATGTTTGCGTACTGACCCACGTCAGAGATGTGCTTTATGGTAAGGCCGCCATCGTCGTTGGTGAAGGCGAAGTACGCTATCATCAGAAGCGGCACGACTATGAACACCACCATCCACACAAGATAGGGTGCAGAGAAATATTTCAGCTTCATGTTATGCCTCCTCCGTCTTCTTCATGATGTGGATGTCGAAGGGATCGAAGGTCATGCCGATCATTGAGCCGACGGGCTCGGCCTTGGTGGAGTGGATCACCCACTTGTGGTCAACTCCGTCCACGATCATCTCATAGTGAACGCCCTTGAATACCACAGATTCCACGATACCGGTGAGCTTGGCCTTGTCCGCAGGGATCACCTTAACGTCCTCGGGGCGGATCACCACATCGACGGTCTCATTTGGAGAAAATCCCTTGTCCACGCACTCAAAGCGTCTGCCGGTGAACTCCACCACGCAGTCCTGAGGCATACAGCCGTTGACGATGTTGCTCTCGCCGATAAAGTCCGCAACGAAGGCGTTGACGGGCTCGTTGTAAATATCCGTAGGGGAGCCGATCTGCTGGATATTTCCGTTGTTCATGACCACGATGCTGTCGCTCATGGTGAGGGCCTCCTCCTGATCGTGGGTAACGTAAACGAAGGTCAGCTCAAGCTCCTGCTGGATCTTTCTGAGCTCGATCTGCATCTCCTTTCTCAGCTTCAGGTCGAGGGCGCCCAGGGGCTCGTCCAGAAGGAGCACCTTTGGGCGGTTGACCAGAGCTCTTGCAATGGCCACACGCTGCTGCTGGCCGCCGGAGAGCCGGTTGACCGAGCGCTTCTCGAAGCCCATAAGGTTGACCATTTCCAGCATCTGGCCGACTCTGCTGACGATCTCCTTTTCGGGAACATTGTTGACTCTCAGGCCGAATGCGATGTTCTCATAGACGTTGAGGTGAGGGAAGAGAGCGTATCTCTGGAAGACGGTGTTGACGTTTCTTTTGTGGGGAGGAAGGCCGTTTATGCGCTTTCCGTCGAAGTAAACGTCACCGCTGGTGGGCTCCAGGAAGCCTGCGATTATGCGGAGGGTGGTAGTTTTTCCGCAGCCAGAGGGCCCCAGGAAGGTGACGAACTCCTTGTCCTTGATGTCCAGGCTGATATTTTTGAGGATCCGCTCGCTGTCCTCGAACTCCACAACGATGTTTTTAAGGCTGACGATATTTTCCATAAAACATACCCCTTTAAAGCGTTACCGCTGTAAAATTATCATAATAGCAATTATACCATACTATAGGGGAAAATGCAATATTTGCCGAAACGAATTGTAGGGGAGGTTGTCCTCGACGTCCCGGCCATGGGGAAAATGTATGCGTAAATGTAGGGGCGGATATTATCCGCCCGGCCTTTTGAATGACGTTTCCGAAAACGAATTGTAGGGGAGGCCGCCCTCGGCCTCCCGGAGGTTCGGACAACGTATGCGGAAAACAACACGGGCGGACACATGGGTCCGCCCCTACGGTTTTTGTTCGTGGCGCCCGGGCATTTGAAAAAACGTATCGTTTAACGAATTGTAGGGGAGGCCGCCCTCGGCCTCCCGGCCAATCTGGCAGCATCTGCCGAAACAAATTGTAGGGGACGGCGTCCTCGACGTCCCGACCATTCTCGACGTCCCGGCCTTTGGGACAAACTGTGCGGAAACGATATTGGCGGGGCGATGTGGGCATCGCCCCCTACGTTTTGGTGTTGGCGCCCTGCCACATACCCAAACAAAACGGCCACGAGATCCGTTTTCCGCCCTCGTTATTCGTCAGACCTACGCCTCGCAATGCAAAGAGGAACACCTCCTAGAGGGGAGGGGCTAAAACAAAACCGGTGCAAAAGCCGGTGCGCCACTCCCTTCTATACGGTTTTCCTCTCTGCACTCTCTTTTCCCTCACTCCCCACCTGCACCGGCTTTTGACTGTTCTTCGCAGAACCCTTACGGGTCTGCTGGGTTTTGGTGTTCGTTATTGCGGGCGGATAATATCCGCCCCTACATTTTGTTGTTCGTGACGGCACGGGCGGACACACGGGTACGCCCCTACGGTTTTTGTTCGTGACGGCACGGGCGGATAATATCCGCCCCTACATTTTCCCTACGTTTTGCAAATGGCCGGGAGGCCGAGGGCGGCCTCCCCTACATCTCCGCATACGATCTCAAAATGTCTTGACATATTGCGAAAATAATGTTAAAATATGAATAATATTTTATTAGGAGGTATTACTATGTTTTGCAGACACTGCGGAGCTCAGATCCCTGATGACTCTGAGAAATGTCCGTCCTGCGGAGGAGAGCTTGCCAAAAAAGCCGCTCCTGCGCCCGAAGCCGCACCTTCCCCACAGCCTGCCGCTCCCAAGAAGCCCGATTCCGGCGTGAAGGAGCTGGCCAACACAGTCACCGATATCGCCGCCGAAAGAACGAAAGGCCTTCCCATGGGACTTATCGCAAAGGTATGCGTCCTCATCGCAATGGTGGCCTTCCTTTTCCCCTTCGTTTCGGTATCATGCACCGAGGACAAGTCCGTTCATGAGAGCTATTCCGGCCTCCGCCTGATGTTCTGCATCGAGAAGAGCGACGACTCTGTTGCAGGCCAGACAAGCTCAGATCCCAGGCCGAATTTCCTTCTTATGGTGACATTTGCAGGAGCAGCCGCTACAGCCTTCATCATCTTCCGCAAGAACAATATGAAGCTGGCATCGATCGTTTCCGCAGCCTCAGCCGCAGCCCTTGTGCTGTTCAGACTGACCTTCCGCAGCTACTACGACCTGACCGGCGATTATGCGGACTACATAAAGGTCAAATCGAAATTCGGATTTTTCCTATGTCTGTTAATGCTGCTATGCACGGCGGCGGCCTGTGTTATCGACCGAAAACACAACAGCGAGACAACTCCCACAAGCAAATAAAAACACAAAGCCCCGAGGCGTATCACCGCTTCGGGGCAATTTTTATGGAGTTTTGCGGAAGATCAGTCTGTTCCGTCGAACATATAGATGAACTTCACAGTGCCGTCCATATCCTGTGATTTTCCGGAGAAGGTGGTGTAGCCCTTGGAGGCATCACGGACAGCCTTGAAACGCTCGGTGATGTTGGGGAGCTCCTCATCCAGAGCCCCTGTCAGCTTGGAAATGCCCTCGTCATTGAACTTGTTCATGCCGTCCTTCAGTTCCTTGGAGCCGTCCTTCAGCTGGCCAACGCCGTCGATAAGGGCAGCGCTGCCGGTCTTGAGAGTCCCCACGCCGCCCCAAAGGGTATTTGCGCCGGTGGAGAGATCTCCTGCGCCCTTCTGGAGGGTGAGGATCGACTGGTAGAGAGTGCCTGCGCCGGCGGAGAGCTGGCCGCTTCCCCCAAGGAGCTGGCCAAGGCCGTTGTCCAGAGCGTAGGAGCCTGCGTAAAGCTGGTCGAAGCCGCTTCCCAGAGCGTCAGCACCGGCAGTGAGCTGGGCTGTGCCTGCCTTCAGGTCAACTGCGCCTGCCGAGAGCTGACCCAGACCGCCGTCCAGAGCGGAAGCGCCGCCGGAGAGAGCCTCGATGCCCTTCACCAGCTGGTCTATGCCGGAAACAAGGTCCTTTCCGCCTGCTGAGAATTGGCCGATGCCGCCGTCAAGCTGAACTGCACCTGCGGAAACGCTGCCTGCGCCCTTTGCCAGCTCAGCGGCTGATCCCGAGAGCTGAGAAGCGCCGGTTGCCAGAGCCTTTCCGCCCTCGTCCAGCTGACCCAGACCGTCAGCCAGTGATTCGGAGCCCTCCTGAGCAGTTTCCAGACCGGCAGAGAGCTGGCCGAGCCCTGCGTAAAGCTGATCTGCGCCGGACTGAACAGCCGTAGCCCCGTCTGAGAGGTCGCCGGACAATGCGCCGGAGATCTGCTGCTGAGCGGCGATCGTCTGCTGGAGAGTTGCCACAGCAGTGCCAAGCTCCTCAGAGGGAGAAGCCTCGTAGAGCGCCTGCAAAGCTGCGAGAGCCTGCTGGTTTGCGGCGATAGTTGCGTCAAGGCTGCCTGCTGCGGAGCCCACGCCCTCAGCCAGAGAGCCTGCTCCCTGTGAGAGAAGATCTGCGCCGCCGGAGAGCTGATCTGCGCCGGTTTTTGCCGAAGCTACGCCCTCTGCCAGAGCACCTGCGCCGGTCGAAGCGGAGGAGATCCCCTGGCTGAGCTGATCTGCCGAGCCTGAGAGCTGAGAAGCGCCGCCGGAGAGTGCCTCAGCGCCCTGAGCTACCTGTGCCGAGCCCTCACGGAGCTGTGCGCTGCCCTCAGACAGGGAAGCAGCACCGCTTCCAAGAGCCGATGCGCCCTCATTTAGGGAAGAAGTGCCTTCCGTGACCCTTTCAAAGCCTTTTACCAGCTCTGCGGAGCCGTTTTTCGCTTCTGAAAGGCCGTTTGACAGGGAAGCAGCACCTTCATCTGCCTTTTTGAGTCCGTCCGTGAGCTGAGCGGCACCCTCTCCTGCCTGACCCAGCCCCTCATAGAGCTGTGCGGAGCCATCCTTTGCGGACTTCACGCCATTATCCAGGGTAGAAGCGCCCTCGGAAAGGCTCTTTGCGCCCCCAGCCAGCTTGCCAGAGCCGTCGCTGAGCTTTGCGGCGCCGTTTTTCAGCTCCTCAGAGCCGGAGAGCAGCTTGTCGATACCGTCAGTCAGATCGCCGGACTTGTCAGAAAGTGTGGAGATCCCGTCGTAGAGCTGTGCAGCGCCGTCACAGAGCCTGTTTGCGCCGTCTGAGAGCTCCTTCAGCTTGTCGGAGAGCTCCCCGAATGAGAGGCTGTCATCGTCCAGGTCCAGCTGAGAGAAGATCTCGTTTGAGACCACGGTGACAGAGGTGTTCATGGAGAAGTCCGTAACATCGGCGCTGAGCTCGAAGCTGTCGGGAAGTGAGAGGTCACTGCCGCCCAGGTCATCAAGGCCAAGGCTCTCGGAAAGTCCGGGGAAGGCGGCACCCACCACGATAAGGCGCTCACCGTCTGAGATCACCTTACCGTTTGTGACCTCCACGTTGAGGAATTTCCCGGTGTCCAGCACAGCAGCGCTTGCGGCCATAAATGGAACGTAAATGTCCTGTTTTTCGCCGTTTATGACGGCTGTGGACTTCTGCTTGTTGGTGTAGCTCCAGCGGATCGTCAGATGACCGCTCTTGCCGGTGATCTCCTTAGGGGAGACCTCCTTGCCGTCCAGAAAATAGCTGATCGTGACGTCCACGGGCAGCTCCTTGTCGGTAGTTCCCTTGTAGTAGATGTCATTGCCCTGAGCGCTCCAGTCCAGCTCGTCACCGGACTGAGCGAAGATCTCGTCGCCCTTCACGTTCACTATGTCGGAAAGTGTGGAAATATCGCTGAGAGTTCCGGCAGCCTTGGCGTTTTTCAGCCAGTCGCTGACCACCACGTTCTTCACTGAGGAGTCCGTATTGCACAGGACGTACACAGTCTCGTCCTTGCAGGCCGCAGAGGAGGAGGCCGTTCTCTCGGCGGAAGCTCCGGCCTGAGCCTTTTCCTTCAGCTGGGGAGCTCCCTCCTCCTTGCCAAGGCTTTTTGCGTATGCGATAGAGCCCGTAGCACCGGCGGAAACGGCTGCTGCGAGAACTCCGGCTAAGATCTTCTTATATGTTTTCATAACTATAGCTCCTTTCAGCTCATGCGAGCTTGATCCTATGTTTATGGGAAGTATTTTCATTTTCCGGGAGAAATCCCTTGCTGGTGCGGCAGATAAGTCCGTCGAACACCATGAACATCGAGGGCAGCACACCGATGACCACTGCCATGGAGATCAGAGCTCCTCTTGACAGGAGGACGCACAGTGACGAGATCATTCCGATCTTAGAGTACACCGCAACGCCAACTGTAGCGGCGAAGAAGCCCAGACCCGAGGTGACGATCGACTTCACCGAGGTGCTCAGCGCTATGGAAACGGCCTCCTTTTTGGCCTTTCCGGAGGAGCGCTCAGTGCGGTATCTGGTGGTCATGAGGATAGCGTAGTCAACAGTTGCGCCAAGCTGGATCGTGCCGATGACTACCGAAGCGATGAAGGGGAGGCTCGTGCCCATGTAGTAGGCAAGGCCAAGGTTGATCATGATCGCCAGCTCGATAACTGCTACCAGGATCACCGGCAGCGAGAACGACTTTAATGTGAAGGCGATGATCAGGAACACTGCCGCAATGGAGAGCACGCTGACCACCTTGAAATCGTGGTCGGTGATCTCGATCAGGTCCTGTGTGGCAGGAGCCTCACCGATCAGCATACCGTCGGGGTCGTAGCGTGAAACTATACTGTTGATAGCCTTGATCTGTTGAGTGGCCTGATCCGTGGCCACCTTGTACTCAGAGCCGATCAGCATCAGCTGCCAGTCGTCGCTCTTGAGGATGCTCTTTACGCTGTCGGGGATGATCTCCTCCGGGATAGCGGAGCCCACCAGCGAATCGAAGCTGAGGGCGAACTGCACGCCGTCGGTATTTTTGATCTCGTCCACCATTTTTCTTGCGGACTTCGCCTCCATATCGGAGCGCACGAGCAGCAGGTGAGTGCTGTTCATGTCGAACTCCTCTGAGAGCTTGGTGTTGGCAACAACGCTGTCCAGATCAGCAGGAAGAGTGCTGTCCAGGTTGTAGTAAACGTCGTAGTTGTGATTGCCGTAAGCTGCCGGGATCAGCAGCACGACAGCTGCCACCAGAAAGATCCATGAGCGCTTCATGATGAAGGCAGATGTGCGCTTGAATTCGGGGAGCAGGTTCTTGTGGGAGGTGCGCTCGATGGCTCTGTCGAAGACCAGGATCATTGCCGGGAGAACTGTTACGCAGGCGATAACTCCGCAGACAACGCCCTTTGCCATGACGATGCCCAGGTCAAGTCCCAGGGTGAAGCTCATGAAGCACATTGCCAGGAAGCCGGCGATAGTGGTGAAGGAGCTTCCCACAACGGAAACGATCGTAGCGGCGATAGCGTGAGCCATAGCCTCATTGTGATCGGAGAAATATCTCTGCTGCTCCTTGTAGCTGTGCCAGAGGAAAATGGAGTAGTCCATAGTGACGCCCAGCTGCAATACCAGCGCCAGCGCCTGAGTGATGAATGAGATCTCGCCAAGGAAGAAGTTGGATCCCAAATTCCACACGATCGCCAGACCGATGCTCAGCATGAAGAAGACTGGTATCAGGAATGAGTCCATAGCCAGCACCAGCACGGCGCTTGTGAGGATAACGGCGATGACCGCATAGATCACGGATTCGCTGTCTGAGAGGTGCTTCATATCGGTGGTTATGGCGGACATACCGCTGATGAAGCACTGCTTTGAGGTGATCCGGCGCATCTCGTCGATAGCGGCGAGAGTTCCGTCAGCGGAGGTAGTGTCGTCGAAGAACACCGCCATTATGGAGGAGTCGCCCTTGTTGAAGGCGTCGAAGACCTTCTCCGGCAGTACCTCACGGGGGATATTCAGGTCAGTGAGGGAGTCGTAGCAGACCACATCAGCAACGTGATCCACCTCAGCGATCTTATCGGCAGTCTCCTTGATCTGTTTTGGCGTCATGCCCTCAGTTATGACAAAGGAGAAGCCGCCCTTCCCGAAGTCGTCCTTGAGTATGTCCTGACCCACCATTGTGCTCAGGTCCTTAGGGAGGTAGGAGAGTATGTCGTAGTTGACACGGGTATTCATGTAGCCCAGTGCCGAGGGTATGATCAGCAGAACTCCGATAATGAGGATCAGAGCCCTGTGCTTGACGATAAATTCACCGAATTTCAGCATATCATCGATCCTTTCTTGGTAGAAGTTTTTCTATATAAGATAGTATATGCCAAAAATGACCAAAGGTCAATAGTTTTCCGGAAAGAAAATGACTTTTGGTCAGAAATTCGTCGCCCTGCACAAATTGCCCCTCGCCAAAACAATGACTAATGGTCAATTTTGCTCTCTTGACAGGGCTCCTCCTTTCAGCTATAATAAGGATAATGACCGTTCGGGCTCGCTCGGACACAGTATCACGGGGAGATCTCTCCGTTACAGAAAGGTGTTCATAATGGGAAAAATAGACGCTAATAAGCAGCTGAAGGAGTCCTCTCTGCTGAGGACTGCATTCGAGTTTTTCACCACCAAGGGCTTCAGCAAGACATCTATCTCCGACATCGTAGGCAAGGCAGGCGTAGCAAAGGGCACATTCTATCTTTATTTCAAGGACAAGTACGACGTCCGCAACAGGCTCATCTCACATAAGTCCAGCCAGCTTTTCCGCAGCGCCCTGGAGGAGCTTGCCCCCGTGCTGCCGGAGCTTTCCTTTGAGGAGAGGCTGCTGAAGATCCTTGACAACATCATCGATCAGCTCAATGAGGACAAGTCCCTCCTGACCTTCATCTCCAAGAATTTGAGCTGGGGGATCTTCAAATCCGCACTGACCTCGCCCACCTTTGATGAGGACATCAACTTCTCCCACGTCTATCACCAGATGCTGGAGGAGGCGCCATATAAGTTCCGTGACCCCGAGGTGATGCTGTTCATGATCGTTGAGCTGGTGTCCTCGACCTGCTATTCGGCGATCCTCTACAGCGACCCCTGCTCACTGGATCAGCTAAAGCCATATCTGTACGATGCTGTTCGGCTGATCATCGACCAGCATAGGGAAAAATAGTCATCTCCTGATCGGCAATTTGTTACAAAAAAGCAATATAGTCGTTGTTAGAGATCCACAAATTATTTCCTCAGACTTATAAAATATTCCCAAATTATTGACATTTATCGGGATTTGTGGTAAATTATAGGTGTAAAATATCGGCAGCTCAGACAGCAGCGCTCGGGAGTAGGCACCCGCTCGCAGCATGGCTGTTTGTTGTTATGCTAAAAAGGAGTTTGATAAACATGAAAATGGTACAGAAGGCTATCTCTGCCGCTACAGCAGCGATAATGGCCGCTTCTGCTTGTGCTGTCAATATAGGCACTATCGGTACAGCAGACGCAGCAGGCTCAAAAGCAGCTATCGAACTGGTAAACGACATGGGTCTGGGCTGGAACCTGGGCAATACCTTCGATGCTTGGGGAACTGAGTATAAGAACGGAAACTGTCCCGCAGACAGGTACGAGACTATGTGGGGCAACGCTAAGACCACTCAGGAAATGATCTCTGAGATCCACAAGTACGGCTTCAACAGCGTTCGTATCCCCGTAACATTCTACAAATGTACAGATCCCTCTACCTTCGTGATCAGCGAGGACTACCTTGCACGCATCAAGGAAGTCGTTGACTACTGCATGAACGAGGGTATGTATGCCATCATCGATATGCACTGGGATTGGGTAGATCCCTCAAATAACGCAGGCCTCTGGCTGAACAACGGCCTTGATGCTGAGGCTCAGTTCAAGTCCATGTGGACCCAGATCGCAAACTACTTCAAGTCCTACGACAACCACGTTGTATTCCAGGATATGAACGAGGTATGGTGGGGCAATAACTATACAAACGCTAAGTCAACTTCCTACAACGTGCTCAATACCCTCAACCAGGACTTCGTTGACGCAGTTAGAGCTACAGGCGGAAACAACGCAGACCGTCTTCTCCTGCTGGCCGGCGCAAACGCTGACCTTACAAAGACCCTCAGCACCTCATACGTTCTCCCTGAGGACGACATGATCGCTGTTGACATCCACTACTATACTCCTCCGCAGTTCTGCGTAATGAAGGCAAATGAGAACTGGGGCGGCGTAACTCCTCAGACTACTTGGGGAACAGCTGCTGAGAAGGCCGCTGTTGCTACAGACCTCAACAAGCTCAAGAGCAGATTCGTTGACAACAACGTTCCCGTTATCATCGGCGAGTACGGCGTCCTCACCAACGAGGGCAAGGATCAGGCTTCTATCGAGGCATTCATCGAGACAGTTGCCGGCACAGCTTACTCAATGGACGGTATCTCAGGCTTCCTCTGGGACGACAGCGATGCCGGCGGACACAAGTATTTCAGCAGAACTAACCTGAAGTGGTTCGATGAGAAGATCGGCGACATCTACTCCGACATCTCAAAGACAGGCTATAAGGCTCCCACTATAGATTGGGTAGAGGCTGAGATCGTTGAGAACGACCAGGGCAAGCAGATCTTCCAGATCGGCAACTCCACAAGAGTTAAGCTGGTGTTCGACAGCCAGTACGCTAAGACCCTCGGCGCAGGCGGCGCTATGAGCTACTGGGATTCAGTTTCCGGAACAAATAAGCAGAACGCTATCAGCTTCAGCATCGGCTGGAACGATATGACAGGCGAGCTTGCAGCTAACGAGCTGGGCGAGGAGGACGAGAATGGAGATCGTCCCGTAGTCACAACAGGCTACATCAATATCCCCGGCGATGTTGCTCCTGCAAACGCATACATCGACCTTTACTGGGCCGGCTATAACGTAATGGACGGCGACACCTGGATCGAGTGGAAGAACCTGACTGAGGAGGATTACCCTCAGCTGGTGAAGGTCTACATCGACGGCGTTGTTGAGGACGTTGAGCCTGTTACAGATCCCACTACAGAGCCTCCCACAGAGCCCACGACAGCTCCTCCCACAGACGCTCCTGTTGATGCGATCTGGGGCGACGCAAACGACGATACCAACGTAAATCTGAACGACGCAGTTGCGATCCTTCAGTACGTTGCACTTCCTGCAAAGTATCCCCTGACTGATAAGGGTGCTGTAAACGCAGACATCGTTGACAACGGTGCCAGCGGAGTAAACGGCTTCGATGCTCTGGCAGTTCAGATGATTGACGCTACACTTATCAAGTTAGACGAGCTTCCTATCACAAAGGACGAGCTTTCTGCCCGCCAGAAGTAAGATAAAACACAAGGACGTTCCCCCGGGAGCGTCCTTTTTTTGCATTTATGGAGCTTCCCCGGAATAGAATTGACTGAAAGGGGGAGTTCTTTTGAAGGAAGATCATGAGCTGAGGATAGCTCTTGCCGGAAACCCAAATGTGGGGAAATCCACGGTTTTCAACGCCCTGACAGGCATGGATCAGCATACGGGCAACTGGTCGGGGAAGACGGTTTCTGCGGCGGAGGGGCATTTTTCTGCCGGAGACCGCCGTTTCGTGCTGGTGGACATTCCCGGCCTTTACTCGCTCAGGGGCAGCTCTGCGGAGGAAAAGGCCGCCCGTGACGAGATCGTTTCCGGGGGCGCTGAGGGAGTCGTGGTGGTCTGCGATGCCGGCTGTCTACAGCGGAATTTGAGCCTTGCCCTTCAGGTGATGGAGGTGCAGCCCCGGACGCTGATCTGCGTAAATCTGCTGGACGAGGCCGCCTCCCGAGGGATAGAGGTCGACACCGCCGCCCTCAGCCGTGAGCTGGGAGTTCCTGTTGTGGGAGTAGTTGCCCGCAGTGGTCAGGGCCTTGACCTGCTCAGGGAGGAGATCTGCCGCATGATGAGCTCTCCGCCGCCTGAGATCTCTCCCACGGAGCTGCCGGAAGAGCTTTCTGCCGCCGCTGACAGAGCCGCCCAGCTCCTTGGCTGCGGAAGGATCCACGCTCTCCGTGCCTTGGAGGGCGACCCGGAGCTTCCCGAAACACCGCAGATCACAGCGCTTCGCAGGGAGCTGTCCATGGACTGCGGCCAGATCTCAGACGAGGTGAGCCTTGCCTACATGAGCCGGGCAGGGGAGGCAGCTCAGGCCGCCGTGACCTGTCGGGAGACCTCCGCAGTCAGCCGTGACCGAAGGCTGGATCGGCTGTTCCTCAGTCCGCTGACCGGGATCCCTGTGATGATCCTGCTGCTGGGAGCAGTGCTCTGGCTGACCATAACCGGCGCAAACTACCCCTCAGAGCTGCTTTCACGAGGCTTTTCGGCTCTGGGGGAGCTCCTCTCACGGGGACTTTTCCGCCTGGGAGCTCCAAGCTGGCTGGAGGGCGCCCTGATCCAAGGGGTCTACCGGACGGTGTCCTGGGTGGTTTCGGTGATGCTGCCGCCCATGGCGATCTTTTTCCCCATGTTCACCCTGCTGGAGGACTTCGGCTACCTTCCGAGGATGGCCTTTAGCCTGGACGGCTGCTTTCGGTGCGCCGGAGCCTGCGGAAAACAGGCGATCACCATGGCCATGGGGCTGGGCTGCAACGCCTGCGGAGTCACGGGCTGCCGAACGATCGACTCCCCGAGAGAGCGGCTGATCGGGATCCTTACCAACAGCTTCATGCCCTGCAACGGCCGATTTCCGGTGATCATTGCGGTGATCGCCATGTTTTTTTCGGGGAACTCCCTGTGCAGCGCCGGGCTGGTGCTGTGCTGCCTGCTGCTGGGAGCACTCATGACCCTGGCGGTGTCCAGACTGCTGAGCAAGACCGTCCTAAAGGGCGAAACATCGGCCTTTACCCTGGAGCTGCCGCCCTATCGCCGGCCACAGATCGGGAGAGTGCTGGTCAGGTCGCTGCTGGACAGGACAGTCTTTGTCCTGGGGAGAGCCTGCGCTGCGGCGGCGCCCTGCGGACTGCTGATCTGGTGTCTGGCCAACATCTCGCCGGGGGGAGAAAGCCTCCTGTCCCGGGCGGCGGAGCTGCTGGCGCCCTTGGGGGAGCTCATGGGGCTGGACGGAGCCGTGCTTCTGGCCTTCATTCTGGGCTTTCCGGCCAACGAGATCGTGCTGCCGATCATCCTGATGACCTATCTTTCTCAGAGCGGTCTGGCGGAAGCGCCGGGACTTCCCCAGATCCGTGAGCTGCTGATCGTAAACGGCTGGGGGAGCGTCCGGGGGCTGTGCATGGTGGTGTTCACCCTGTTCCACTTTCCCTGCGCCACCACCTGCCTCACCATAAAAAAAGAAACGGGCAGCCTGAAATGGACCGCCCTGAGCATAGCCCTTCCCACCGCCGTGGGGGGAGCGCTGTGCATTGCTGTTCACTTGTTGTCGAGGCTGTTCTGAGGCTGGAAAAGCAGCACCGGATAGCCCTCGTAGTAGGGCTTGACGATCTCCGGGTGAGCCTCAGCGTAGGCGAAGATCTTCTCGGCCAGCCCTTCCTTGAGGAAGTCCACCAGCTGAGAAAGGGGCCTGTTGTAGAGCTCCTCACAGAGAGAAGCGATGGTGATCGCCCGGCGGCCGCCCACGTTCATGATCCGGTAAGGCCAGATCCGGCAGTCGAAGGGCTTGTCGTCGCCCAGCATACAGCCCTTTTCGGTGAGGGCGGGGCAGGTGAAGAGCCCGTCGGGGCCGAATTCCTCCACACGGAAGATAAAGCCGCCGTCCTTTGGGATGAACTTGGCCGAGGGGACAGCCTTGCTTATGCGGTCACGGATCTCCTGAGTGAAGACGGGAGTTTCCCAGACCTCATAGCGGTCGAAGATACAGCAGAGCCGGCACTCAGCGCAGGCCTTGCCTGAGAGGATCTTTTTGAGCAAAAATATCACCGTCCAAAAGTGGTTTTTCAAAAGTGGAGAGATCCCCCTTGTTAGAGCCGGATCACGGCTCCTGAAGAAAAAACAAGACCCGCCGAGAGATCAGCGGGCATTTTCTTATTCTATGGTAACAGAGACCTTGAGGTCCTTCTTGGCAGCGCCGGCTCTCATGATAGTTCTGAGTGCCTTAGCGATCCTGCCCTGCTTGCCGATTACACGGCCCATATCGTCGGGAGCCACAGACAGGTGGAAAACGATAACACCCTCTGCATCGGGCTCGTCCTCAACGATCTTTATAGCAGTCTTGTCCTCAACGAGTCCTGCTGCGATAGCATAAAGCAGATCTTTCATAACTTACCTCCATGCGCTCTCCGGAACAGAGGCAGAGACAAAGTCTCTCCTCCTCCGTAAAAGCCGGTGATCAAAGGATACCCTCCTTCTTGAGAAGAGCCTTTACTGTGTCAGTGGGCTGAGCACCCTTGCCGATCCACTCCTTAGCCTTATCAGCGTCGATCTTAACAACTGAAGGCTCCTTAGTAGGATCATAGTAACCGAGCTCCTCAACGAAACGTCCGTCTCTGGGGTATCTAGCATCAGCAACAACAACACGGTAGAAGGGAGCCTTCTTAGCGCCCATTCTTCTGAGTCTGATCTTTACTGCCATCGTATTCACCTCCTTCAAAGGATAATATCTCAAGCGGCGGGAGACCGCATTGGATCATAGGAATATAGCTGCCAGCACGAGGATCACGCCAAGTCCGATGTAGAACTTTCTGGCGCCCTGGCGTCCCAGCAGTCTGACAAGGGGAGCCGCCTTGTAATTGCGGAAGAAGAAGTCCCAGTCGAAGACTCCTGCGCAAATACAGAACGCTCCGGCCAAAATGATGCCGATCTCCATTTAGAATGGGAGATCTCCGCCGCCCTTGCCTGTCATTTTGTCGAAGTTCATGCCGGCCAGCTGCTTTCTTGCCTTTCTCAGGGACATCTTGCCGCTTTTTCCGGTGAACTGCTTCATCATCTTCTGCATCTGCTCAAACTGCTTCAGGAGGCGGTTGACGTCCTCAACTTTAGTGCCTGAGCCGGCAGCGATACGTCTTTTTCTTGACGGGTTGATGATCGAGGGCTTAGCACGCTCAGCCTTAGTCATTGAGGTGATGATTGCCTCGACTCTGCCAAGCTGGCTCTCGTCGATGTCGGCGTCCTTGATCTTGTCGCCGATGCCGGGGAGCATACCGATGATGGACTTCATGCTGCCCATGCGCTTTATCTGTTTCATCTGCTCAAGGAGGTCGTCCATATCGAACTTGTTCTCCTTGAACTTCTTGGTGAGCTTTTCTGCGTCCTTTTGGGACATAACGTTCTCGGCCTTTTCGATGAGGGTGAGCACATCGCCCATACCCAGGATACGGGAGGCCATTCTCTCGGGGTGGAACTGCTCGAAGTCGTCCAGCTTCTCGCCCATACCGACGTACTTGATAGGCTTGCCGGTAACGGAGAGAACAGACAGTGCAGCACCGCCTCTTGTATCGGAGTCCAGCTTAGACATGAGCACGCTGGTGATGCCGACAGCCTCATCGAAGGCCTTAGCCACGTTTACAGCGTCCTGACCGGTCATAGCGTCTACGACCAGCATGATCTCATCAGGCTTAGTCAGCTCCTTGATGTCCTTGAGCTCCTGCATGAGAGCCTCGTCAACGTGAAGACGGCCGGCGGTATCTATGATGAGGATGTCATAGCCGTAGTCCTTGGCGTATTTAAGGGCTTCGCCGGCGATAGTCACAGGGCTGATCTGTCCCATTTCAAAGACCTTTACGTCAGCCTTCTGACCCACTACCTGTAGCTGATTGATAGCAGCAGGACGGTAGATATCGCAGGCTGCCAGCAGAGGACGGTGGCCCTCCTTTTTCAGCAGCTTTGCCAGCTTAGCGGAGTGAGTAGTCTTACCTGAGCCCTGAAGTCCGCACATCATGATGACCGTGGGGGGCTTTGAGGCGTAATTTATGCGGGCATTGCTGTTGCCCATGAGGGAGCAGAGCTCCTCGTTGACGATCTTGATGACCTGCTGAGCGGGGGTCAGGCTAGCCAGCACTTCCTCGCCCACGGCTCTTTCAGAGACCTTAGCCACGAAATCCTTAACGACCTTGTAGCTGACATCGGCTTCCAGCAGAGCCAGCTTTACCTCACGCATAGCCTCCTTAACGTCGGCCTCGGTGAGCTTTCCACGGGATTTGAGCTTTTTGAAAACGTTATTCAGTTTTTCGGAAAGTCCTTCAAAAGCCATAGCTTGTTCCTTTCGTCCGATCAGAGCAGCTCTCTGCCCTTTTCGGTCTGTTCATTTATTATACGGCGGAGCTCCTGATCGGGGATCTTTTCAGCTGTCTGTGAGATGCTGTCGAAGCACTCACGGAGCATTGCCAGTTTTTCGGCAAATCTGAGCTTTTCCTCATAATTCAGGAGAATGGCCTCAGTGCGCTTGATCATAGCTCTCACGGCCTGACGGGTGATGCCCAGAGGCTGGCCTATCTCGGCAAGAGAGAGATCCTCGCAGTAATAAAGCTCCATTACGTTCCTCTGATGCTGGGTGAGAAGGTCACCGTAGCAGTCCAGGAGCATGACGAATTGCAGTTCCTTAGCCATAAAACGAGCTCCGTTCGGTAGGTGTAATCTAAAATCACTTTACACATTATACACCACATTCCGTTTTTTGTCAAGGGGAGGATCCTCATTTGTCCATATTTGTGCAAATTTATCTAAAACTCTTGATTTTTTCTTCCGCCCATGCTATAATATATGTATATTTTAATGAAAGAAGGCCACCACTATGGATATCAAGAAGATCATCGAAGACCTTATCGCTAAGATCAAGAACGACAAGGACTTCGGAAGCAAGTTCAAGAGCGACCCTGTCAAGACCGTTGAAGGCGCAGTTGGCGTTGACCTCCCTGATGACAAGATCAACGAGATCATCGAGGCTGTAAAGGCAAAGATAAACCTTGATGACGCAGCAGGCGGCATTAAGGGTCTGATCAACAAGCTCAAGGGCTGATCCAAAGGGACGTCTGGTTTCAGGCGTCCTTTTTTTGCGAATTTTTTTGCAGATCTAAGATTATTTTAAGACTGGGGCGGTATCATATAGTCAGTTAAGTGATCCCTCCCAAATCCCGAAAACTATTTTATCTGATCTGTTTCCCCCTCTCAGGCCTGCGCCAAGCGCAGGTCATTATTTTTTGTGCGCAAAAAAAAGGACGGCAGATCTGCAATCGTACTTGCAGGGGACGCCGCCCTCGGCGTCCCGAGAATGTTTTTACCGCAAAAAAAGGACGGCAGATGCCGTCCTTTCGCTTTTTATCTAAGGTGCCAGATGTTGTCGGCGTACTCTGTAACAGCACGGTCTGCGGAGAAGATACCTGCTCCGGCGATGTTGTTCAGAGACATCTTAGCCCACTTCATGCGGTCGTTGTAGCACTCAGTGATGTACTGCTGAGCCTTTCTGTAGCTGTCGAAGTCAGCCAGTACCATGTAAGGATCACGCAGGCGGAGGGAATCCGCAACGTCAACGAATGTGCAGCCGTTGATGCCGTGATACATACGCTCGATAGCCTCGTTGATGCGGCTGTCGTTCTTGAAATACTGCTGAGGATCATAGCCTCTTGCCTTGAGCTCGTTGACCTCGGGAGTTGTCATGCCGAAGATAACGATGTTGTCATCGCCGGCAGCCTCCTTGATCTCGATATTAGCGCCGTCCAGAGTTCCCAGGGTGATAGCGCCGTTGAGCATGAGCTTCATGTTGCCTGTACCGGAAGCCTCAGTTCCTGCCAGAGAGATCTGCTCGGAGATGTCAGCAGCAGGCATAAGGTGCTCAGAGAGAGTTACGCAGTAGTTCTCAAGGAATACCACCTGGAGCTTCTGGCTGATCTTGGGATTTTTCCTGATCTCCTCAGAGATAGCCCAGATGAGCTTGATGATCTGTTTAGCCAGATAGTAGCCGGGAGCAGCCTTCGCAGCGAAGATATAGGTCTTAGGAGTGTAGGGAGCGTCGGGGTTTGCCATGAGATAAGCGTAATCTGCAAGGATATTCATAACGTTGAGGTGCTGTCTCTTGTACTCGTGGAGGCGCTTTACCTGAACGTCGAAGATGCTGTCTGTGTTGAGGATGATGCCGTCTTTCTTGACGTACTTAGCGAAGCTCTCCTTAGCCTGCTTCTTGACGTCAAGGAGCTTGCTGAGGACCTCCTCATCGTTCTCGAATTTTCTCAGCTTAGACAGCTCAGCGCCGTCCTTGATGAACTTCCTGCCGATAGTGTCGGAGAGGAGCTTTGTGAGGCCGGGGTTGGACTGATACAGCCATCTGCGGTAAGCGATACCGTTAGTAACGTTCTTGAACTTCTCGGGATTATTCTCATACTCATCGTGGAAAACGCTCTCCTTGATGATCTCAGAATGGAGCTTAGAAACGCCGTTTACGCTGTGAGAAGCGACCACGCAGAGAGTTGCCATGTGGATCATGTTGTCCTTGATGATAGACATACGGGTGGTCTTAGCGCTGTCGTAGCCGTTTTTCTCCATGAGGTCACGGCAGTAGCGGTTGTTGATCTCAACGATGATGGAGAAAATTCTGGGAACGACGTGCTTTACAAGGTTGACATCCCACTTCTCCAGAGCCTCAGCCATAACAGTGTGGTTAGTGTAAGCGAAGGTCTTAGTAACGATGTCCCAAGCCTTATCCCAGCTGTAGCCGCAGTCGTCCAGAAGGATACGCATGAGCTCGGGGATAGCCAGAGTGGGGTGAGTATCATTGATGTGGATAGCTACCTTCTCGGCCAGATTGTCCAGAGTGCCGTATACCATCATGTGGTTGTTTACGATGTCGCCGACAGAGGCTGCACACAGGAAATACTGCTGACGCAGACGGAGGCTCTTGCCCTCAAGGTGGTTATCGTTGGGGTAGAGGATCTTAGAGATAGCGTTTGCGATAGAATTCTGAGCAAGAGCGCTTGCATAGTCGCCCTTGTTGAACATACTCATATCGAAGGAAGGAGCCTTTGCGGACCACAGACGCAGCACGGAAACTCCCTCGCCGCCGTATCCGGAAACGTACATATCATAAGGAGTAGCCACAACTGTGTTGTAGTTCACATGGGAGATATAGTGGTACTGATTGTCCCAATACTCCTGAAGGTCGCCCTCGAAGTGGATGTCGATAGCCAGCTCAGGCTTAGGCACCAGCCAAACGCTGCCGCCGGGGAGCCAGTTATCGGGGAGCTCGGTCTGCCAGCCGTCCTCCAGCTTCTGCTGGAAGATGCCGTACTCATAGCAGATAGAGTAGCCCATTGCGGGGAAGCCGGTAGTTGCAAGGCCGTCCAGATAGCAGGCAGCCAGTCTTCCGAGGCCGCCGTTGCCCAGGCCTGCGTCGGGCTCATACTCGAAGACCTTATCCATATTTATAGTATGCTCCTTGAGCATAGCACGGATGTCGTCAGCCAGCTCAAGGTTATAGATGCTTGTCTTGAGGGAGCGTCCCATGAGGAACTCCATTGACAGGTAGTAGACCTGCTTGCCGCCCACAGAGTGGGTGTGGTTGATGAAGCTCTGTCTCTTAGCACCGAGTATGTCCACGATGATCTGAGAGAGCACCTGGTATACCTGCTTATCGGAGGCCTCCTCCGGAGTAACGCTGTAGAGAGCCTGGAGCTTCTTAGGGAACTCCTCCTTTATTTTGGTCATCAAGGGATTGGTCTTTTTCGCTGCCATAATAAACTCCTGTTCCGCCCCTGAGGGCAATAATAACTTTCTGTATAATTATGTTAATATATACCTGGCAATAAATTCCTATACTACGTTAAATCGATTTACAACCGGTATATATTATTTTATCACGTTTTATTATTTTTTGCAACTGTATATTTCAACAAAAATTATTCCACCGATCGTATATATTACTTAATATACACAAAAATTCTGCAAAAGCCGCCCTTGAAAATGCTCTGGAAGGACTGATTTGTTGTGCAGACTGCACAAAGTATGAAATAAATATAAATTTTTTGGTACACAATGACGAAGGCTGGCGACTCTGCTGAGAGAGGCTATATTTTCAAATAATTTAACCGTAAAAATGTTTGAAATTTCGGTAAATATGTGTTATAATAGTTCTACAAGCCCCTTCTGGCAGAAAAACAGCCCGGAGGATGTGTAGAAAAACAAGAAAAGGAATGATATTATGGAAAAGAAAAAAGGCTTCTCGATCCTGAAGCTGCTCATCATGATCATCTGTCTGGTCTCGATCATTGTGGCAGTGGTGATCAACATCGCATTCTCCAAGAACAGAACTCCCAAATTCTTCGACAGATACATCTACGTCGTTTCTGAGCCCAATCCGCTGGCAAGCGACGTTTCCGTCGGCTCGGCCCTCATTTCCAAGGAGGCCTCCGGGATAAGCATCGCAGTGGGCGACATCGTTCTCTGCTATCCCGCAAATCAGCCGGATACACTCACCCTCCGCAGCATCGGCGCTATCGTTACCGATGACAACGGAGTCGAGAAATACTACACCCGTGACGATGCCCATGAGGACAACACGGATTCTATCACAAAGGACAAGATCGCCGCAGTCTGCACAGGCTACCCCGAGAGCGCTGAGATGGGCGCCCTGATAACCTTCGCAAAGGGCATCAAGGGCATCGTTTGTATGCTGATCGTGCCCTGCGCACTGCTGCTGATCCTCTTCATCGCAAAGCTGGCTTCCTCCAAGGACGAGGAGTTCGACGAGAACTACGACTTCTACGAGTACGATGAGAGAAACGGCGGAGCTCCTGCTGAAAATCATTCTCATGCAAAGCCCTCCGGTACGCCTCTCTTTGAGCCCTCTCAGGAGATCCAGCCCAGCAACGAATTCGAGCGCAAGAAGATGTCCATTGCCGAGAATTTCAGCCAGAAGGAGGTCAACCACGATTCTCCCTATCAGAAGGAAAAAGAGCGCACCATGCAGTTCAAGGCTCAGCGTGGCGCAACAGGCACCTTCCCGGCTATCGGCAGCACAGGCTCTGCTGAGAGCTCATTTGCCGCAAGAAATATGGGCGGCCAGTCCTCTACAGCTCCCACAGCGGACGCTCTTCGTGAGGAAATGCTCAGAAAGACCGCCGAGGCCGAGCGCACCGGCTCATTCAGCATAAAGTCCGATAACGCAGCTCAGCCTGAGAGCGTTCCGGACAACACAGGCGTTCTCTCCAAGTCTCAGCTTGCAGAGATGTCCCGTGACGAGATCCCGAGAACAGCTCCCCTGAGAAGCCAGTCGGCACAGCCCTCTGCCGCTCCCAGAAAGAGCAGCTCGCCTGACATCTCCGACATCATCAGCAAGTCGGAGAACGCTCAGCGCAAGAAGTCAGCGTCAAATATGTCAGTTGACGACCTTCTGAAGATGATCGAGGACGAAAAGAATAGGCTCTGATAACAAGAGGCTGCCGCAGTTTTGTGGCAGCCTTGATTTTTGCTGATTTTTGTGCAGATCATACGATCTGGCACCTGGAAAATTAGCCATAGTGTCCGTGACATACAAAAAACCAGCCCGAATTGTCGCTAATTGCACGATCTTTTTCAAACCCCTTGAAAAAAGGATACCTGAATGTTATAATAATAATGTAGGACTATATGTGAATTTAGAATGTGCGTTATTATTATGTGGAGAAGGAGTGATAAATATGATCTGCAAAGCGTGCGGTACAGAGAACGAAAAAGGCTTCAAATTCTGCGTAAAATGCGGAAGCAACCTTGAAAACCCGCAGGAAGTCAATTACGAGCAGGTCGATATGGGCGGCTACCATACAGAAGAGGAAGCCGATGGGGGATTTACATTTGGAAGTGGAACATTTACAATTAGTGACAGAGCACCAGCAGAGTCATCATCAGATATTTACACAGCAGATGAGCTCAACGAGAGCGAAGAGGAATTTGACTTTAGTATGTATGACGAGCCCTTTATCCCGAAGCTGGATACAGAGCGAGTTTCTTTGCCGCAGCAGCCTCAGGAGCAGCAGCCCTTTGGACAGCCGCCTGCCGGTATGCCCGGTATGCCGGGAATGGCCGCAGCTCCTGCGCAGGGTATGCCTGCTATGGGTGGGATGCCCCCCGTTGGCGGCCAGATGTACGGCCAGCCCCAGATGGGCGGTATGCCTGCACCTATGGGAGCAGCTCCTATGGGAATGGCTCAGCCCCAGATCATCGGCTATGATCCCAGCGGAATGCCGATCTACGGCCAGGCTCCTCAGCCTATGATGTATGCCCAGCCCCAGATCATCGGCTATGACCCCAGCGGTATGCCGATCTACGGCCAGGCTCCTCAGCCTATGATGTACGCTCAGCCCCAGATCATCGGCTATGACCCAAGCGGTATGCCGATCTACGGCCAGGCTCCTCAGCCTATGATGTATGCCCAGCCCCAGATCATCGGCTATGACCCAAGCGGTATGCCGATCTACAGCCAGCCTCAGCCTATGATGTACGGCCAGCCTCCTGTGATCGACGGAAATGTGGCTCAGCCCGGCGGTATGCCTGCGATCGGCTATCAGCAGCCCGGAATGGCCGGAGCTCCCCAGATGGGCGGTATGCCCGGTATGCCCGCAAATCCTCAGCCTCAGCCGGAGCCCCAGAAGGAGGAGCGTATCGACGTTCCCGATGATTTCTGGGAATTCTTCGACGGCGGCAAGGCTACCAAGCACAGAGAGACCTCCGATGACTTCTTCGGACGCTCTAACCACGGCGATATGGGTGACATCTCCTTCGGCAGCCGTGATATGAGCAATATGGGCAAGCAGAGCGGCAAAAAGCGTTCATATATGAACGATACTCCTATCGTTGACGCAGGGGACCTTCGCCCCAATGACGTCGATAAGTTCAGCAAGATGTATATGCGCAAGACCGATATGGTCAACGCTGACGACTTAGAGGCTAACCACCATGAGAAGGTGCATGACAGCATGGGCGTCACCAAAGAGGTGGACGTTGACAAGCTGTCCTCAGCAAACGATGACAGGCTCCGCTCACGCATAACCATGCACACTGCCGGAGAAGCAGACCCAGACCAGCTTGAGGCCTATGTCCCCGAGCACAAGGCTGCTATGATGGCTCAGGCCGATCACGCCGTTGAAGCTCTCCCCAAGAAGAAGGAGAAGTATGTTGACGAGCTGGATCTGATCGAGCTCCCTGAGCACATGAAGGCCAAGAAGACCATCAAGTCCAACGACCCAACTATCCCGGATCTTCCTGACCTGGACTTCACTAAGTCCGGAACGTAAAAGTCTATAGGCAGATACGTCTGCTTATATAAATCCAAAGAAAGGAGAAGAAGAAATTGAAGAAGTTTTTAGAGGAATTCAAGGCCTTTGCGCTTAAGGGCAATGTTATGGATATGGCCATCGGTGTCATCATCGGTGCAGCCTTCGGCGCTATCGTAACAGCTCTTACTGACAGCTTTATCAATCCTCTTATCGCTGTTATCACTGGCGGCGCTAAGAAGGACGAGAACGGCGTAATGCAGGTTGTCGGAGGTACATTTACCATCAGAGGCGTAGAGTTTTCCTACGGTGCGTTCATCTCGGCCGTTATCAACTTCCTGATCATCGCTCTTATCCTGTTCTGCCTGATCAAGGCTGTGAACAAGGCTATGGCGATCGGCAAGAAGAAGGAAGAAGAGAAGCCTGCTGAGCCCCCCAAGGAAGAAGTTCTTCTTACTGAGATCAGAGATCTGCTCAAGGCTCAGAACAATAAGAAGGAATAAACAGGCCTTTTCTGTACATAAAACGGACGTTCCCGGGTGGAATGTCCGTTTTTTGTTGACATATCTCTCCGCCGGGTGTATAATAAGTGTAACCCCAATGGCCGCCGTAAGACGGCGCTGCGGTAAGCAGCATTTCCATTCATTCTTGAAATTGGAGGACGTATTATGATATGTAAAAAATGCGGAGCAGTCCTTGACGATAACGCTAAGTTCTGCACTACCTGCGGAGCTAAGACCGAGGACCTTGTACCCGACCCGGCTGTCCCGGAGGAAACACCTGCCGAGGATAAGCCCCTGAACCAGACTGTTACCCAGGAGGAATTGGGCGAAAAGGCAAAGGAGCTCCTTGATACTATCGGGGATACCTCAGATAAGCCTGTGATCCCCCCTCCGGAGAACGACTTCTCTCCCGAGCCGGTGAAGGCTCCCGAGAAGAAAGCCTCGGCGATCCACGGAAAGTCTCCCGAGAGCCCCAGCCCTGAGACTGCTGCTGAGCCGAAAAATGAGGAGCTTCCCCCTCTCCATCGCAGAGAGACCGCTCCGCCTCCTGTTCCGGCACCTGTTGAGGCGCCTGTAGAAGAGGCTGCAGAAGCCCCTGTGGAGGAAGAGGCTCCCGTAAAGGTGGGCGCAGGAAGACTTACCGGCGCATTCATCATCTCGATCCTTGCATCGCTGTTCCTCATCGCCCTGAGCATAGCCTTTTCCGTGAAGCTGGGCGTTTCCGGCGACACCGTGAGAAAGCGTGTGGAGGGCATGAAGATCGGTACCGTTCTTGATGCTGAGCTGGACGGCGATACTGTTTCCAACGACATTTTCAAGAGCCTGAAATTCGGCGAGATCACCGACGGCGCCGCTGACAAGTACAACTTCCGTGAGTACATGGCTCAGACCAACCTGCTGTATTTCTCCGCCGACAGAGCCGCTGACTATGCGGAATACCTGGTGAACGGCAAGGGCTCTGACCCCTCAGTTTCCGTGAAGGACATAACCTCATTCTTTGAGAACAACGACAGCGTTGCCGCTGAGACATTCGGAAGAGCCCTGGGCAATACCGAGTACGGCTCGATCCGCAAACAGCTGGAGAACAACAACGTGGAGGAGGCTCTCTCCGTTGAGGAGTGGAGCAGCAAGTCCGGCTTCAACATGAAGAGCATGAGCTACCTGTTCTCCTTCATCACTCTGGGGATCTTCGCAGCCCTGATCGTGGTGCTGCTGATCTGGATCGCAGTTATCGTTGACAGGCGTGGCCGTCATCTGGCTTCATTCTACGGAAATATCTTCCTGTGGAGCGGCCTGATCGTGTTCCTGGCAGGTTTCGCAGTCCTTGGCGGAGCCGCCATCGCAAGCACTCTCACCGGTCATCTTGTGTACTACATCAGCGCACAGGTGTTCCAGCCCTTCGCCCTCTTCGCAATGGCCACAGGAGCCTTTGAGTTCGTGGTAGGCTTCATCCTCAAGAAGGTGAAGAAGGCTATCCGCCGCAGAGAGCGCCGTGAAAAGTACGCTGCCAAGGAGGTCGAGAAGGCCCTGGCAGAGCGTGAGCTGAACTGAAAACAAAGAAAAGTGTGCCCCCGTCGGCACACTTTTTTTATGGCAAAACAAAACCGCCGGGTGATCCCGACGGCTGACAAGGCTCTTATAAATAAACCGCATCAGCGGCGCCCTCAGAAATATCCTGCGGATCCTCTCCGGAGCTTTACGCTCTTTCATTCCCGTCTGAGGAGCGGGAAAGGGGCGGATGCCGCAGATCTGTAATAATGACCTACAATATAACGCTTGCTGTCAGAGCCTTTTGCGGAAGCCTCCGCTGTACTTAGAGTATACCACATCTTGGCGGAGGTTTCATTTAATTTTTTCTGCGAACTTCCGGCGGATCATTCTTTTTCAATGATCTTGTCCAGAACTCTTCCCATTCTGGTGATCATGGGGACCACAAGAGCGTTTCCCATGCAGAAATACCGCATCCTGTCGGGCATACCGGTATTTGTCCAGTCGTCATCGAAGCCCTGGAGCCTCTCAGCCTCCACGGGGGTCAGCAGCCGGAGACTTCCTGTCCTGCGGTCAGACACAACGTGGGTAGAGCGGTTGAGGGTGGATTCGCTGGTGAGCATGGTGCGTCCCGGTCTGTCCCAAGGGTCGGGGAAGGCCACGGGTCCCTCGGAAAATGTGTATTTATGGCCGTTTGCAGCGGTGCGGTCGATCTTTTTTGAGCCCTTCAGGTAGGACCACTTCTCCATTTTATCGCTGGGGATGAAGTATTTCTGGTCGGCGTTTTCCACAAGGATCTCCCCCAGAGTGACAGGGCGTTCCTCCAGCTCAGTGACGTGAGCGGTAGCGATCCTTCCGCCGGACATAAAGCCTGCGTTGTCGAAGGCGAAGGCGAATTTCTCGCTGACCTCCACAATATCCCGGGGAAGCTCCGCATAGCTAAAGTCCTCAGCAGAGGCGATCGGGAAGGCGCTTGCCATAAAGCCTGAGCTGCCGACGATCTGCTCCGGGGAGAGGGCCGACATTGCCCGTCCGTAGGCGGTATCGGCGGTCTTATAGGCGAAAATGAAGGTGCGGCGGCGCCTTTGAGCAGCTCCGTACAGGGCAGCGTTCACCACACGCCACTCCACGCTGTAGCCCAGTTCGGCAAAGCAGGCCAGGATCACGCCGAAATCACGGCCACGCTGCTTTGCAGGGGATCTGAGGAGCCGGTCAACGTTCTCCAGCAGGCAAAAGGGCGGCTTTTTGGCGATGAGAGTGTCCCTTATCTGCCACCAGAGAACGCCCTTCTTGCCCTCGATGCCCTTGGAGGAGGCCAGGGTGTGCGCCACGCTGTAGTCCTGGCAGGGGAAGCCTCCCACCAGCAGGGTGTGGTGGGGGATAGCGTTTTTGTCAACGGTGCTGATGTCCTCACCGGTGTGGAGCTCGCCGTTAAGGTCGGGGCAGTCCCCGAAATGGCTGACGTAGCAGTCGTGCGCCCACTGAGTTTTCTTGCCGGGCTCCCACTGAGAGAACCACACGGTCTCCCACCCGGAGCCCAGCCTGTCGAAGCCCAGGCGAAAACCGCCCACGCCTGCGAAAAGCTCGCAAATAGTTTTGTTCATCATAAGCCCTCCTATGACCCATGGGGTCAGCTCGCTTTTTTGCAGACCGGAAATGTTAGCACCGGCTCATGCCGGATCGGTGGTCTGCAATACTATTTTACCACAAATTCCCCCAAAGCGCAATAGTCAGCGAGATCCGGCACTTTGCACCATAGGGGAGATCCAGATCTGTGCAGCTGTACAAAGTTCCAAAAGGGCAAAGAGTTTTTGGCGGTCACTGCGACTAAGAAGTGAAATGCAAAGGCAATACCCATTGAAAAGGAGGTATCACTATGAAAAATAACAAGATAATGGCTGTCATAGCAAGTACGATGCTGGCATTAGGCGCCTGTGCCGGGGCGATGAGCAGTCTTGCGGCGACCTACGTTTCTCCCCAGCTTGAACAGGCGCAGGACACTGCCAAGGTGATGATCGTTTATCGCTTCAGGCCGCTGGAAAACGCCCGTGATGAGGCCATCGCTGCGGCTCAGGAGCAGCTCGAAGGCGAGCCCTTCCAGAGCCAGGAGGAATACCTTGAGGCTCTGTCCTATTGGGAAAGCTTCTATTTCGCTCAGATCGAGGAGGATGAGCTCTCCGCCCGGGAGCAGACCCGTGAGGCGATAGCTAAGCAGCTGGGGATCTCTCTGGAGGACGTGACCTATTACAGAGATGACCCGGTCTTTGCGCCGGTAATGGTATGTCAGCTCACCCCGGAGCAGATCTTAGAGGCGAAGGCCGACGAGGACATCATTGCGGCTGTAGACTTCTCTCTGGGGGACTGGCTAGCTCCGAAGGTTTTCGAGCCTGTTCAGCTCTCTGACAACAGCGGCGAAAAGCTGCGTGTCACCGTAGCTTTCGAGTATGTAGACAAGGGTCAGATCTACAATGCTGCCCAGGAGAAGACCGCTGCTCTGCAAGAGATCCTGGAGGGGGAGCTCGCCTATAACTGGGAGACGATCCTGGACTTCTACGAGCTGAACTGCACAAGGGATATGGGCGAGAGAGCCCGAAAGGAGACCGCAGATGCCGGGATGACTGCCCTTGGCCTCACTGATGAGGACATCATAGAGCGCACCGAGATGCAGGAGATCGTCCTGTACGCCGACCGCACGGTCATCGGGGAGCTGAAAGCCTGTGACTTTGTCCGGGCAGTGAACTACTATGACCCCGATATACAGATCACCACGGATCCGCCCAGCGAAGAGACGTACCAAGATTTGCCGGCTATCCCGCCTATCGAGGATATGGCTTCTATCCTTCCCGGTGATGCAAATGAAGACTATTTACTCACCTTGAATGATGCAGTTGCAGTCCTCCAGTACATAGCTCTTCCGAAGAAATATCCGCTGAAGCCGCAGGGGCTCATCAACGCCGACTGTGACGGGATCGAGGGGATCTCCGGTGGCGATGCACTCTGGATCCAGAAAGCTGATGCCGGTCTGACCTGATACCCACTATTATCTCCATACCCACGCAGTCTCTTCCGGGAGGCTGCGTGCTTTTGCTTTTGCAGAAAGAAATAACCGGCCGGGGCTTGCTTTATTTCAATAAATGTGATATAATACTAAAGAATACGCTGTGAAAGGAAAGAAACGGCATGGGGATCTGATATTCTTCGTTCATAGACCTGGAAAATTGCACAGAAAGGAAATATATTTATGATCATTCTAGATGAACTCAGAGTTGAAATGGTCGGATACCGCAAGGAAGTTGAAGAGCTGTCCGACGTTCTCAGGATAAAGGAAGCCAAGGAAAGAGTCAAGGAGCTGGGCGATGAGACCGCCAAGGAGGGCTTCTGGGACGACCTTGAGAATTCCCAGAAGGTGCTCCAGGAGTCAAAGGCTCTTGAGCGCAAGATCGATAAATTCAACAAGCTCAACAACAGCCTGGAGGATCTTATCACCCTCATCGAGCTGTCTATCGAGGAGGATGACGAGTCCTCCGTGGACGAGATCAAGGCCGAGGCCGAGGATTTCAAGAAAAAGCTGGAGGAGGAGAAGCTGGCTACTCTGCTCACAGGCGAGTACGACAACTCCAACGCTATCCTTACCTTCCACGCAGGCGCAGGCGGAACTGAGGCTCAGGATTGGGCTGAGATGCTTTATCGTATGTACAACCACTGGGCTGAGCGCCACGATTTCAAGGTGGAGCTGCTGGACTACCTGGACGGCGACGACGCAGGCCTGAAATCCGCATCTATCCTGATCTCCGGCGACAACGCATACGGCTATATGAAGTCTGAGTCAGGCGTTCACCGTCTGGTAAGAGTTTCGCCCTTTGACGCCTCCGGAAGAAGACATACCTCCTTCGCCGCTCTGGAAGTAATGCCCGAGATCGACGACTCCATCGAGGTGGAGATCCGTGACGAGGATCTGATCATGGAGGTCTACCGCTCAAGCGGCGCCGGCGGCCAGAAGGTAAACAAGACCAGTTCTGCCGTTAGACTTATCCACAAGCCCACCGGCATCGTGGTATCCTGTCAGACCCAGCGAAGCCAGTACCAGAACAAGGACTACGCCATGAAGATGCTCAGATCCAAGCTGATCGAGATCAAGGAGCGTGAGCACCTGGAGAAGATCGAGGACATCAAGGGCGTTCAAAACCAGATCGCCTGGGGCTCTCAGATCAGATCCTACGTCTTCATGCCCTATACTCTGGTGAAGGATCACCGCACAGGCTTTGAGAACGGCAACATCCAGGCTGTTATGGACGGCGACCTGGACGGCTTCATCAACGCCTACCTCAAGTCACTTTCCCACGGAACTCTCAACAAGTAATGACCAAAGCCACACTCTCCGGAGCTGTGGCTTTTTCTTTTGGGGTCAGCTTCTGCCGGTTGACGTTTCGGCGAAACTGTGCTATAATGTTATGATAAGCTATTTATACCCTTTCCCCGGCAGAGCCCGGAACACCTTTAGGAGTGAATGTATGCAAAGCGAAACTTTACTGAGATACACAAAGCCTGCTGCTGATTTCAACAGCGCTCTGCCCATAGGCAACGGCAGGATCGGCGGAATGGTCTTCGGGGATCCCTCCTCTGAGCTGATCCGCCTGAATGAGGACTCCGTTTGGTCAGGAGGCCTCCGTCACCGCATCAACCCCGACGCTCAGGAGGGTCTGAAGGAGGTGCGCAGGCTCCTTGCTGAGGGCGACATACCTGCTGCGGAGAAGGCTGCCTTCTCGAAAATGCAGGGAGTTACCCCGAATATGCGCCATTATATGCCACTGGGCGACCTCCACATCGACATGGAGCTCACCGGCAAGGCCAGAGACTACCTCCGCACACTGGACATCGCTCAGGCCTTCACGGAGGTCAGCTTCACGGTGAATGACGTGAGATACACCAGAAAGGCCTTCGTTTCGGCACCGGACGAGGTAATGGTGGTACACATCACCGCCGACCAGCCCGGGTCTGTTACCCTTACAGCCTCTATCGACGGCCGTGACGACTACTACGATGACAACCGCCCCTGTGCCGAGAATATGCTCCTGTACACCGGCGGAACAGGCAGCCGTGACGGGATCTTCTTTGCGGCAGTCCTTGGTGCCAGTGCAGTTGGCGGAGAGCTCCGCACGATCGGCGGAAAGCTCTCAGCAGTGAAGGCCGATGAGGTCACTCTGGTGCTGTCCTGCCGCACCAGCTTCTACACCGATACCTATGAGGAGTCCGCAGAGGTTGACGCTGAAATGGCTCTTGGCTGCTCAGCAGATGAGCTCTTCTACCGCCACGCCTGCGATTATCAGGAGCTTTTCGACCGTGTGGAGCTTGAGCTGTGCGACAACAGCGAGACCGACCTGTCCCAGCTCACCACGGATCAGCGAATAGTTAGACTGAAGGGCGACAAAATGGACAGCAAGGACTGCGCCCGCCTGATCCACGACAACAAGCTGATCCAGCTGTATTTCAACTTCGGCCGCTACCTGCTGATCTCATGCTCACGGCCGGGAACTCAGCCTGCCAACCTCCAGGGCATCTGGAACGAGAATATGTGGCCGGCCTGGGGCAGCCGCTACACCGTGAACATCAACACTGAGATGAACTATTGGCCGGCGGAGAGCTGCGCCCTTCCCGAATGTCACCTGCCCCTGTTCGACCTGCTTGAGCGGGTCTGTGAGAACGGCAGGATCACCGCCAAGGAGATGTACGGCATCGACAGGGGCTTCGTTTGTCACCATAACACCGATATTTGGGGAGATACAGCCCCTCAGGATATGTGGGTGCCGGCAACTATCTGGCCAATGGGCGGAGCTTGGCTGGCGCTGCACATCTTCGAGCACTATGAGTACACTCTCGACAAGGACTTCCTGGCCGACAAGTACCATATATTAAAGGAGGCCGCTGAGTTCTTCGTCGGCTATCTGGTGGAGGACGGTGAAGGCCGCCTTGTGACCTCGCCTTCGGTTTCCCCGGAGAACACCTACCTCACCGACAAGGGCGTGAAGGGCTGTCTGTGCATGGGGCCTTCCATGGACTCTCAGATCCTGACTGTGCTCTTCACCGACGTGATCAAGGCCGCAAAGATCCTGGACAGGGACGGCGAATTTGCCGAAAAACTGGCAGAAATGCTGAAAAGGCTCCCTCAGCCGGAGATCGGCAAGTACGGCCAGATCAAGGAGTGGGCTGTGGACTATGACGAGGTGGAGATCGGCCACCGCCACATCTCTCAGCTCTTCGCACTGCACCCGGCTGACCTGATCTGCCCCAACAGCACGCCGAAGCTGGCGGACGCTGCCCGTGCAACTCTTGTGCGCAGGCTTATCCACGGCGGCGGACACACCGGCTGGAGCTGTGCTTGGATCACGAATATGTGGGCAAGGCTCTATGACGGGCGCATGGTCTATGAGAATTTGAAGAAGCTGCTGGCTCACTCCACAAATCCCAACCTTCTCGACAACCACCCGCCCTTCCAGATAGACGGAAACTTCGGCGGAACTGCGGCGATAGCGGAGGCTCTGCTGCAAAGCACCCGGGGAGAGATCCTGCTGCTGCCGGCTCTTCCGGACGAGTGGAGCCGGGGAAGCGTCCGTGGACTTCGTGCCAAGGGCGGCTTCGAGGTCAGCATGAGCTGGAACGAGGGCAAGCTCACCGGCGCTCAGCTCATATCCCACATGGGCGGAGAGTGCCGCCTGAGAACAGGCTGCGTTGCGGCAGTCACCTGCGAGGGCGAGACTGTTGGCGCACGGCTTGAGGACGGAGTGATCTCATTCCCCACAACAGCCGGCTGCACATACACCGTAAAGCCCTGAAATGCGCAATTTTTCGGAGGATAAATATGGATCTTAGAAAAATCATATCACTGGCGCTTGCTATGACGGTCCCGGTCGCCGGGATCTCAGGCTGCGCAAAAAAGAAGTCCAAGACCGATGACGACGTGTCGATCGTTGAGGTGGAGCCTACCACCGGCGAGACCACGGAGCCCGTGACCACTTCTCCGGCGGAGAATTACCCGGACTACCCGATCTCATACCCCACGATCGAGAAGAAGGACACCGGCGATCTCTATGAAGCCGAGGACGCAAAGCTCAGCGAGGGCCTTGCCGTTGAGCCCCCTCAGCCCGCTGAAGGCGAGGAGCCCGAGGAGGACACCGAGGAAAAACAGGAGGAAGAGGAGCCCAAGGAATACAGCGGAAAGGGCTATGTTACGGGCTTTAAGCCCGACGGCTCTACCTCAGTTGTGTTCAAGGTCAACGCTCCCACGATCCAGCACTACGACCTGTCGTTCTGTATCGCCTCCGACAAGGAGGTGGAGTGCCAGGTCTCTCTCAACGGAAGCGAGATCAGCCGCTTCAAGACCAAGCGTGACGGGGACTTCACCCTAATCACCCTGTACGGAGTCTTCCTGACCAACGGCGGCTCTGAGATCGAGATCAGGCCGGAAAACGGCAACGTTAAGCTGGACTACCTGAAGCTGTCCAACAATACCACCCTGAGCCAGCTGAGCTATGACGCAAAGGATCAGCTGGTCAACGCCAACGCTGCTGAGAACACCAAGAAGCTCATGACCTTCCTCACTGAGAATTACGGCGAGACCGTGATCACCGGCCAGTACGCCTCCTCAGAGGAGAACAAGGAGCTTGACCTGATCTACCAGACCACCGGAAAATATCCCGTGATCCGCTTCTCAGCGATCCACAACTCCGGATCCTCCTTCGATGACGCCTACAAGGACATCGACGCCTGCGCCGATTGGTACCGGAAGGGCGGTATCGTTGGCCTGATGTGGTACTGGGAGGCTCCCGACAAGAAAAAGCCCTCAGTTTACGCCAAGGAGACCGATTTCAGCCTCTCCGACGCCATGACCGACATCGACATCGCCAAGAAGTCTCAGGAGGAGATCCGGGGACTGTTCAGCGAGGGCAAGATCTCAGAGCAGTGCTACGGCCTGATCCTGGACATCGACAACATGGCCGGCCACCTGACAAGCCTGCGCAACAAGGGCATCCCCGTGCTGTGGAGGCCTCTCCATGAGGGCTCAGGAGACTGGTTCTGGTGGGGCGCAGACGGCACAGATGCCTATAAATGGCTGTGGAAGCTGGTCTACACCCGCATGACCGAGTATTTTGAGCTGGACAACCTGATCTGGGTATGGAACGGCCAGAGCGCCGATTCTATGGTGGACGCCAAGACCTTCGACATCGCCTCCCTTGACATCTACCTCAGCCCCGAGAAGTATTTCGGCAGCCGCTATGAGCAGTTCGCCGCAATGCAGAAGATCGTGGGCAAGGACAAGCTGATCGCTCTGAGCGAGTGCAGCAGCGTGCCGGACATCGACATTACCTTCCGTGACAACGCTGTGTGGTCCTTCTTCGGCACCTGGTACGGCAAGTACCTCACCGACGAAAAGGGCGAGTATTCCGAGAAATACTGCCCCAAGGAGACACTGATCAGGACGTACAATTCCGACGGAGCCCTGACCCTTGACGAGTACAGAGAGCTCACCGGCTGGGTAGAGCCTGAGGCTCCTGCCGACCACAGCACACAGGCTCCCACTGAGACTGAGCCTGCGGGGACCGAGACCACAAAGGCCGAGCCCACTGAGGCTGCCACTGAAAAGCCCACTGAGACCACCTCCGAAGCAGCAGCTGAGGCTGAGCCAACAAAGGCTGCGCAGGAGTGAAAGGAGGCCTGCCATGAAAGGCAGTATTCAGCTGAAAAGACACCTGTCAGCGGAGCAGTCCGCCCTGAAGCGCCAGCTTGTGGGCGAGATCGGTCGCTCCGGATATAAGGCCGTCAGCTTCAAGCTGGAGGGCGTGCTGGCACAGCTGCCCTTCGCCGAGATCTACGACCTGTTCACCTTTATGGAGGTGGAATTCTCACTGCTCCATACCGGCACGGGATCATTCGTGCAGTACCGCTTGCAGGCTCAGCAGGAGGCGGAGAAAAAGACCGCCCACCCCAGCCTTGAGCGGGTCTATAAGATACTGGAGAAGATCACCAAGATCAGCCCCACCAGCCGTGAGAAGCTGATGAAGCGTGAGTGCGAGCTGGCAGGGTACTTCGCCTTCCCGAGAGAGTGCGGAAAGGCTCTGTACAGCGAGGCGAAGAAGCTGGGCAAGTCCATCACCATCGTGGCGGACACCATCTACCCACGGAGCGTCGTGACCCGGGTGCTGCGCAGCTGCGGCTATGAGGAGTACGACCAGCTCATCGTCACCTCCGAGGAGAAGCTCCCCGATGAGGGCTATGCAGGGGCGCTCATGGATCTGATCATCGCCAAGACCGCCATGCCCTCCCACCAGATCCTCCATATCGGCGGAGATGTGGAGGCGGATGTGGAAACTCCCATACTCAAGGGCGCAAGAGCAGTTCTCCTTTCGCCGACAGTTCCCCTCATGGTCAAGTCCGGCAGACTGAGAGGCTTCATCGAGGCTCTGCACGTTTACGACTACGACCACGCAAGGTATTTCAACCTCCACTGCGCCTTCGGACTTTACGCAGCTTACGGCTTCGACATTCCCCAAAACAAGGTGCCTCAGAGCGATTTCTGCGGCGACGCCTATATGCTGGGCTTCATGGTGCTGGGACCGATCTCCATGATACGGGACTTCACCCCGGAGACTGATCTGCAAAGAGAGCTGATCGACGCCATGGAGCGCAACCCTGAGTGTGTCGGCGGCAAGGAGGACTTCGCCACCTTCTACAAGCTCCACTTTGCCGGACATCTGGAGAAATTCAACACCAGCGGCTGTATCGAGCCGTTGAGATTTCTGGAGAAGCACGCTGCTGCCGGAGACAGGCTCCTGCTGAGGAAGCAGCTCTCCCTGGAGACCGATGAGGCCTGGACCGAGGCCTTCACCGAGCCTAAGCTGGCGCCGGTGCGGCTGACACCTCCCAAGCAAAACGCCCTTGGACGGCTGGCTGACAAGCTCTTCCCGCCGGGCACAAGGGTGCGCAACATAGTCGACGGACTTCTTGTAAAAATGAAGTCACATTGACAGAAGGGTACCGGCTGCGACGGCAGACGACAGCCCGACGGTGATCAGCTTTTCCCGACCGGATCGTGCAAAAAAGCCTTAAATAAACCGTTGATGTAGGGGCCTCCCTGTGATAATATAGTATTGCAGAACAAAAGGAGGTCTAATAATCATGAATAACAAGATCAAAGTACTTATCGGAGACGATTCTGCCGGTACAGGCGTAAGCCTGGCGAATAAGCTGAGAGAGCGTGGGATGTACGCCTACACAAGGCGAAAGGACTGCGCTGTGATCGCCGACTCGATCCGGAACGATCCGCCGGACGCCGCAGTTCTGGACATAAGCGCTCAGAACGGTGACGTGATCAGTCTTATGAAGCGTGTGAAGGAGACATCGGTGAAGTTCCCGGCCTTCATCATCACAAGCTCCTACGACAATGAGTTCATCGAGCGTCAGGTCATGGAGAACGGCGCCGCAAAGTTCCTGCTGAGGCCTTATTCGGCGGATGATCTTTGCTCAGCTATCAGCTCGGCTCTGGGGGACCGTGGAGGGAGCCTCAGCGACGATATGGAGATCGTGGTCACCGACATGATCCACCAGCTGGGAGTTCCTGCTCACATCAAGGGCTATCATTATCTCCGAACAGCTATCCTCTACTCGATCAAGGACAAGACCCTGCTGGACAGCGTGACCAAGCTGCTCTATCCCACCGTTGCAGGGCTCTACGACACCACGTCCTCACGGGTGGAGCGTGCTATCCGCCACGCCATTGAGATAGCGTGGGACAGAGGGAACGTGGATACCCTCAACTCATTCTTCGGCTACACAGTCGATACAGGCAAGGGCAAGCCCACCAATTCTGAGTTCATTGCCCTTATCACAGACAAGCTCCGGCTGAGATACAAGGCGGCTCTGAGAAGAGCCTGAGTCTTAGTGGGAGCTGAATAGGAGGAATTACCATGTCATTCATCAAAACAGATATTTCGCAGCTCTCATTCAACCCCTTTGAGAAGATCGGCAAGGAGTGGATGCTCCTTACTGCCGGAGACTCCGCCTCGTTCAACACCATGACAGCTTCATGGGGACAGCTTGGCGTGCTCTGGAACAAAAACGTGCTGACCTGCTACATTCGTCCCAACAGGTACACCTACGGCTTCGTGGAGGAGAAGGACACCTTCACCGCATCGTTTTTCTCTGAGGATCACCGCAAGGCGCTCTCCTTCTGCGGATCTCACTCAGGAAGAGACTGCGACAAGCCTGCTGAGGCCGGCCTTACACCGGCGGAGCTGGAGACCGGGGATATGACCTTTGCCGAGGCCGACCTGGTGCTGGTCTGCCGGAAGCTGTACAGCTACGACCTGAAGGAGGAAAATTTCCTCACCGACGACAAGCTCCCGGAGAAGTTCTTCAGCACAGACCCCTATCACAGAGCCTACATCGCCGAGATCACCGGCGTATACGTCAAAGAATGAGCAAGGGCGCACATAATGTGCGCCCTTTTTGTCTGTTTGTAAGGTCATTCGCTTTCCTGAGGATCGTCGGGTCCTCTGAACATATCCCCCAGATCCTTCAGGCTCATCATGCCCTTTGCCAGCATGAGCAGCTTATCGTTGAACTGATCCACGGTGTCAAGAGAGGTCACCATTATGTAGTCGAAAAAAGCTCTTGTGACCAGGCTCTCAAGGAAGGATCCTGTCAGGCGGAAAAACACTCTTCCGCTGCTGAGATCCAGGTCAAAGCAGCCGTCGATCAGGTGGCAGTTGATCTCAGCCATAGCAACAGCGGCCTCCACGATCTTTTCCTCAGGGAAGGTCACGGGGATCAGAGAGGTGAAGAGGAGCAGCTGCCTTTTTGCGTCCACCCTGATATTGATGTCGATGGGGAGATCCTCGCCCTGAGATGAGCAGGTGATGGACAATTTTTCCTCATCGCATTTGTACTTCCACTCATTGTCGTCCAATGCGCCCTTGGCGATCTCAAAAACGGCCTGAGCCTGCTGGATGTCTTTTTCGTTCATAAATAGCACTCCTTCTCTGCGGAGCAGGGCTCCGGAACTCATCCTCATTATACCATATAAGCGAAGCGCATATGGTATGATCGCCCGATGTGCAGGGAGCAGATCTCTGATCTGCGGATCTGCAAGGGCATTTAGATAAATATAATGAATGATCTACCATTCATTATACCACATTTTTCCAAGAAATACAACACTCAAAAAAAAGACGGCACCAAAAATAGCGGTGCCGTCTAAGCGAGGTGGTTCTATAAAATAGTAGATGTCAGTTGTTTATGTGCTCCTCCGGATCGGGTGAGAACTCTTCCTCCAGGTCATGCTCAGTCCAGCGGAGAGTGAAGCTGTCGGTGCCGTGCCAGGTGATCTGAGCGGGGGTATCATCATCGATCGAGCCGATGTGGAAGGTGAGGGAAGTGCCCTCGATGTCCATCATAAAGCCCAGACCCATGCCCGATCCTGCGTCAACGTAGGTGCCGCCGGATCCGTCTGAGAAGAACACCCAGTAGCGCTTGCCTTCAGAGCTTTCGGATACCCAATAGCCCTCGGGGAGCTTAGCGTCCTCCACCGGACCGGTAGGCTCCTCTGCGGCAGTAGTCGTAGTCTCAGTGGGCTCCTCTGCCTCAGCGGGATCGGTGGTCTCTTCCGGAGCGGTAGTAGTTTCCGTAGTGGAGGAGGTAGTGGCCTCAGTAGTGACCTCAGTGGTAGAGATCACAGGCGAGTAATCGGTAGCGTCCTCAACTGTGGCGCTCTCAGTAGCTGCCTCAGCCGATGGCGAAGTAGCCTTCACAGCGCCGTTGATGGTGCTTTCCTCCGGGTCGGTAGTGTCGGCGCTCATAGAGGCGCCGTGATTTGGGTCGATGTCGGGGCGGCCGTTCCTGCTAAGAGCAATGGCTCCTCCGATACCGGCAGCCGCAAGCACAACAGCTGCGGCAGAGGCTGCGAATTTGTACCATACCGGGCGTTTATATAATTCTGTGCCGGTGACGGTAAAGTCATCTATTTCCTCTTTCATTTCGTTCTGTTCAAATTTTATGTCTGGCAACTCATCTGTCAAGCCGCATTTCATCAATATGCGCTGGTGTGCGGCGTCGTCGAGAGGGGGATATTCCTCCGCAATTACCTCCTCTGCCTCTTCACTGAGGCTGCGCAGGAGCTTCTCAAGCTCCTTCTCATTATACTCCATGAGGTACTCCCTTTCTATTCTCTGCTCAATATATCTTTCAGCTTTTTCCTTGCCCTCTGGCAGCGCTTTTCGACGGCAGCGGCGCTCATTGACAGGCGCTGTGCAGTTTCTGCGGCAGTAAGGCGGTAGAAATAGCGGTAAATGATTATTGCGGAGTCCGGCTGGCCTAATTCCCGGACTCTTTTCCAGAGCTCGTCTTTGAGAAGACGCTGGTCGGTCTCGTCCTCCACATCATCGGCAGCGGGGAGGGCTACAGCCTCCTCGTCGTCTGAGGACTCTGTAAGGCTGTATTTCCGTGAAAGGCTCCGAAAGGCGTCGGTAGCTCTTCGACGGGCGATAGTGCCCACGAAGGTCTTGAGGGAACCCGACTCCGGAGAAAATCTATCCGCCGAGCGGAAGATCTCCAGGAAGATATCGCCTGTACAGTCCTCGGCGTCCTGCCTGGTGGCGCAGTTACCAAGCCGATTGACCGCTATGGTATACACCAGCCCGCTGAATTGTTCAACAAGGGCGGCGTATGCTTTTTTTGGAGAGCTCGTATAAAGTTCGACCCACTCGGTGTCGGTCATGGTTTCACCTCCGGTCGTCCCTGACGTCATATATACAATTCGGAAAAACGACGAAAAAAAGGACACTAATGATCAAATTTATCGGTTTTCCCGACCGGTTTATGTTAACTAATATTATACCACATAATTGAACATTAGTCAATACAGGCTAAGATCTTACGATCTGTGGAGATTTTGGTTACGATCTGGTGCAGAGGTTGAAATGTTCGGGGAAATGCGGTATAATGTCCTTAGAATGAAAAAGGAGGAGATCCCTATGGACATGAGAAGGCTGAGAGCCGCCGCAGCCGCCCTGCTGATCGCAGTTTCGGGAGTGCTGACAAGCTGCACTTCCAAGCGTGAGATAAACAGCAGCAGCGAAGAGAGCAGCGGCCTTATCATATACACTGATGCTCCCACTGAGGAAGCTGAAAAAAACAGCAAGGAGGATGAGGCTCCCCCGGAGGAGACCCAGCCTGCAACTAAGAAAAACAAGAAGCAGAAGGCAACGGAAGCTCCCCAGGAGGAGACTGAGCCAACCACTAAGAAGGGCAAGAAAAACAAAGAAAAGACCACTGAGGCTCCCACAGAGGAGAGCTGGAGCTCCTATGACGACCAGAATTATGTGGAGTATCACTTCCGCAATGAGAAGCTCCTTGACCAGCATTTCGACAAGCACGGAGCTGAGTTTGCCGATGATTTCGGCTACAAGGACGCTGAGGAGTACGAAAAGGGCGCCAGCAACGTGATCAACGATCCTGACGCTCTCCACAAGACCGAGGCCGAGGACGGTGACTATGTTTACTACATCGAGGAGACAAACGAGTTCGTGGTGCTCTCTAAGGACGGCTATATCAGGACGTATTTCCGCCCCAATGCAGGAAAGAAGTATTACGACAGACAATAAGTCACGGAGGTGACCGACATGAAAAAGCTCATCATTACAGCCATTCTTACCGCAGGACTGCTCTGCGGCTGCGTCAGGAGCCAGGTGCCTGAGAGCGCTCCGGAGGAGATCTCTGTTTCCGTGGACAGCGCAGCCCAGCTCACCGAAAGCGACGTTGTGAGCCGGGGAGCAGAGCTGAGAAAGAACTACGAGGGCACCGTGATCCAGATCATCGGAGAATTCAGCGATATACAGGTGGATTCTGCGGACGACGCCCTGCGCTGTGCAGCTCAGGTGGCTGACCTCATGAGCATGGAGGAGGCCTTCCCCCAGCTGAGGCTGGCCAGGTCCGATACCCCCGCCGGAGGCTTCAGCTACCTTTTCCAGCAGTATTCCGGGGACGCAGAGGTGGTGGGAGCTCAGCTGGTCATCAGCGGCAGCGAAGCCACAGGCCGTGTGGACAACATCTATTCCAGCTTAAAGGGAAAGGTCGACGCTGACCCTGAGATCGTATTCACCGCTGAGCAGGCGAAGTCTCTGGCCAGCGAAAAATACGGCGATCCCAAGGATCCGAAGCTGGTGGTATACAGCGGAAGGCTTGCGTGGGATGTGGAGCTGACCAGCTCAAAGTCCGAGGTGTATGAGCTCTACATCGACGCCAAGGACCCCAACGGACGGGTGCTGGACACTGAGGAAGTGATCGAGGACTGACCATGAACAAAAGACTGCCCTATCTCCGGGAGAAGACCTCAAAGCTGACCAGCTCGCCCGGAGTTTACATCATGAAAAACAAGGAGAAGGCCATAATCTACATCGGCAAGGCCAAGAACCTGAAAAACCGTGTGACTAGCTATTTTCGGGAAAATCCCGACCATACCCCAAAGGTGGCGGCCATGGTCTCCAACGTGTACGACTACGACTATATCGTGGTGGACAGCGAATACGAGGCTCTGGTGCTGGAGTGCAGCCTGATAAAGCAGCACAAGCCCAAGTACAATATCCTGCTCAAGGACGACAAGGGCTATCACTACATCAGGATCTCCGACGAGGAGTACCCCCGTATCACCAATGAGAAGAACACCAAGGCTCCCGGCACTTACCTGGGGCCCTACACCAGCGGCTCTGTCACCAAGGAGGCTGTTGCGGAGGCCAACCGGGTCTTCATGCTGCCCACCTGCCACAGAGTTTTCCCCAGAGATCTGGGGAAGGGCCGCCCCTGTCTCAACTACCACATCAAGCAGTGCATGGGCGTCTGCCGGGGGAATATCTCCAAGGAGACCTACCTTGCGGCGGTGGAGCAGGCAGTGGAGTTCATCAAGACCGGCAGCGAGCAGTCCGTGGAGCGCATGGAGCAGGAAATGAACGAGGCTGCCGAGCGCCTTGATTTCGAGAAGGCTGCTGTGCTCCGGGACAGGATAAACGCCGTGAAGAAGGCCTCAGAGAAGCAGAAGATCATCAGCAGCACGGTGGATTCCGCAGACGTTATCGGCATGGCGGAGCACCCCGGCGGAGTTTTCGTGTCGGTGCTGATGTACAGAGGCGGCCGGCTCTTCGACAAGGCGGTGTTCGAGCTGGAAAAGCCCGAGGAGGGCGAGGATCTGCTGAGCCGCTTCATGAGCCAGTTCTACTACGGGCGAACTGACATACCTAAGCTGATAGCCGTGGATCATATCCCCGAGGACGGCAGCCTAATCTCTGAGATGCTGGCAAAGCAGGCAGGCCGTACCGTTGAGCTGAGGCTTCCTCAGAGGGGACTGGTGAGCCAGCTTTTGCGCCTTGCCAAGGACAACAGCGCCGAGTATGCGGCTCTTCGCAACGACCGCACCGGCAAGGAGATCATCGCTCTGGAGCAGCTTGGCAAGAGCCTTGGCCTGGAGCAGCCGCCTCGATATATCGAGGCCTATGACATCTCAAACCTTTCCTCTGAGTCAATGGTTGCCGGAATGGTGGTCTTCGAGGAGGGAAGGCCTCTGAAAAAGGCCTACAAGCGCTTCACCATAAAGGAGCAGGAGCTCCAGAACGACTACGGCAGTATGCACGAGGTGCTCAAGCGCAGGCTCATGCACATCGTAACTCAGGAGGGGGACGAGTATTTCACCCGAAAGCCCGACCTGATCCTGCTGGACGGAGGAAAGGGTCACGTCAACGCAGTTGTGCCTATTCTTCGGGAGCTGGGGCTTGACATACCGGTCTTCGGCATGGTGAAGGACAACAAGCACCGCACCCGTGCCATAGCCACAGGCGGCCGTGAGATCCAGATCAATGGCCTGAAGGCGGCGTTCAACCTGGTGACGGCGATCCAGGACGAGGTACACCGGTATTCGGTGAGCTTCATGCACGCAAAGCACAAGAAAAAGACCTATACCTCCCAGATCCTCAGCGTGAAGGGCATAGGGGAGAAGAAGGCGGCCAAGCTGCTGACAAAGTACAAGACCAAGGACAACCTGCGCAGAGCCACTCCGGAGGAGCTGGCACAGACCGCCGGTGTCAGCCTGGAAACAGCCGCCGAGCTGTGGAAGGCCATACAGGAAATGTGAGGGCGGACCTGTTCCGCCCCATTTTTATGCTGTTTGCTCGGTCTTCTGCGAAATGTACCGATGATCGCAATGTAAGGGAGGCCGCCCTCGGCCTCCCGGATGATCCGACATCATCTGCCGGAACGAATTGTAGGGGCGGATATTATCCGCCCGGCCGTTTGAATGACGTTTCCGGAAACGAATTGTAGGGGAGGCCGCCCTCGGCCTCCCGGCCGATCCTACATCATCTGCCGAAACGAATTGTAGGGGACGGCGTCCTCGACGTCCCGGCCGTTTGGGAAATGTGTGCGTAAATGTAGGGGCGGATATTATCCGCCCGGCCATTTGTCAAAACGTATGCGGAAACGATATTGGCGGGGCGATGTGGGCATCGCCCCCTACGTTTTGTTG
>CACWHY010000009.1 GCA_902760805.1 Ruminococcus flavefaciens
GCCTCGCCATTTACCACATTTATGGAGGTGCGAATACATGGCACAGAAAGTAGTTGGCTACATTAAGCTTCAGATCGCAGCAGGAAAGGCTACTCCTGCTCCGCCTGTTGGTCCGGCACTCGGTCAGCACGGCGTTAATATCATGGCATTCACAAAGGAATTCAACGAGAGAACTAAGAACGATATCGGCATGATCATCCCTGTTGTTATCACAGTTTACGCTGACCGTTCATTCTCTTTCATCACTAAGACTCCTCCCGCAGCAGTCCTCATCAAGAAGGCTTGCAACATCGAGAGCGGCTCAGGAGTTCCCAATAAGACTAAGGTCGCAAACATCACTAAGGAGCAGATCCAGAAGATCGCTGAGACCAAGATGCAGGATCTCAACGCAGGTTCACTCGAAGCAGCTATGAGCATGATCGCCGGAACAGCTCGTTCTATGGGCGTTGTAGTTGTTGACTAATTAACTTATGAATGACGACGGGTATCCCCCGTTCTGACTTCTCATGGTGGGAGGAAAATTCCGCTAATCGCAGAGCTATAGGCCTGCGGTATTACCACTTAAATAGGAGGAAATATAATGAAACACGGCAAGAAATATGTTGACAGCGCTAAGGCTGTTGATTTTGCAAAGTTCTATGAGTCCGGCGAGGCTCTGGATCTGGTTTGCAAGAACGCAAAGGCAAAGTTCGATGAGACTATCGAGGCTCATATCCGTCTGGGCGTTGACTCACGTCACGCTGACCAGCAGGTAAGAGGAGCTGTTATCCTTCCCAACGGAACAGGTAAGACTGTTCGTGTTCTGGTATTCTGCAAGGAGGACAAGTACGAGGCTGCTCAGGCTGCCGGTGCTGAGTTCGTAGGCGGTATGGATCTGGTAGAGAAGATCCAGAAGGAGAACTGGATGGACTTCGACGTTGTTATCGCTTCACCTGACATGATGGGCGTTGTTGGTCGTCTCGGTAAGGTCCTCGGACCTAGAGGCCTTATGCCTAACCCCAAGGCTGGTACTGTTACTCCCGATGTTGCAAAGGCTGTAACTGAGGCTAAGGCTGGTAAGATCGAGTATCGTCTCGACAAGACAAACATCATCCACTGCCCCATTGGAAAGGCTTCCTTTGGTTCTGAGAAGCTGGAGGAGAACTTCAACACTCTCATGGAGGCTATCGTAAAGGCTAAGCCTGCTGCTGCTAAGGGTACTTACCTCAAGAGCTGCACAGTAACTTCTACAATGGGTCCTGGAATTCCCGTGGCTACAACAAAGTACGGAGTTTGATCAAGCAAAAATTATCGCTGTACCCCATGGTACAGCGATTTTTTTATGCCTTCGCATAGGAGCTGGGCTCCAGATTCATGGTGAGCAAAAAAAGGCTGTGCATTTCTGCACAGCCTTTAGTTTATTTAGCTTAGTATCGATTACTTGAGCTTAGCATCCTGAGCTGCCTTTGTGATAGGCCACTCAGTCTGCTTGATGAGCTTAGCATCATACATCTGGATAGACAGAGCGTCGATACCGTTAACACCGGAAGTACCGTTGTCAACAACATCAGCGTTCAGCAGACCCTGAGCCTCAAGCGGATACTTTGTGGGAAGAGCAGAGTACTGGAGGATAGCAACAGCATCCTGAAGGTCTACCTTACCGTCAACGTTAGCATCGCCCCAATCAGCATCGCTGATAGGTCCATCTGTAGGATCTGTCACGGGCTCAGTCTCGTCGAACTTAGGAGCCTTCTCAGCCTCATCGTCGAGGAAGGAGATAGCCCATGCGAAAGGAGCGTTCCAGTTGATAGTAACCTCGTTTACAGACCAAGCCTCGATAGAGTCAACGAAGCACTTCTGTGAAGCAACCTTGCCTCTCTCATAGCCCAGACCAGCAACGTAAGGATCCTGGAGTCCTGCGCCAGGACCACCAGACATTACGCCTGAAGGAGCCATCGGGAAGTCGTGGTCGAGCTCATAAGACCAGTATCTGTGGTGAGGATTGTTCTCGTGGTATGTACCGTAGCCGGTTACATATGAGAAGCCGTTTCCGTTACGTCCGAAGATGTAGTCGAGAGCCTCAGTTACACCAGAGATGTACTTGTTTGTACCCGCTACATCGTAAGCGTAAGCCATAACGATAGCGTTGTTGATAACGAAGGAGTTAGAGCCCCACTCGTAACCTGTTACATCGATGCCTTCACCGATATTGATAGCATCCTGGAATGTTGTACCAACATAAGGTACGCCCATACCGGACTTAGCCATCTGAGCAAGGTACTTATCAGCAGCAGCAACGATAGCAGCGTCGATAGTCTTCTTATCAGCAGCAGGAGTCTTGTCACTGAGAGCAAGAGTCAGAGTACCAAGACCTGCTGTACAACCCCAGTTGAAGGAGCTGAATGAGCCGTTGTTCTCACCACCGCCGAGGCTTGTAGTGATGCTGAATGCCTTATCAGTACCTGTAGAATCGTTCTCGTTTGCGTAATCCTTGAGGAAGTTGTAGTATGTGTCATCGCCTGTTGTGGAGAAGAGCTCACAAGCAGCCCAGTAAGCGTCATCCTGAACGTAGGTGTCGCCGTAGCCGCCGCCGCCGATAGCCTGATCCAGAGGAGCGAACATAGGATCTGTCTTCCAATCGCCCTTCTTGATCTGCCAGCTGCTCTTGTACTTCATAACAGCATCCCAAGAAGTCTTAGCCTTCTCCAGACACTCATCTGCGAAATCATCATCGATGCCTCTCCACAGACGTGAAGCCTGTGCAGCACAAGCGATCATGTTGAATGTAGCAGCATACGTCGGAGGCTTAACGATACGAGTTGTCTTCCACTCATCCTGGTAGTCGTAAGGCTTTGTAGCCAGACCTGTCCACTTATGGTCGTGGAGCTTGTGGTATACGAAGCCAGCATACTTGCTGCCCCAGTAAGGATCATTAGAGTCAACGATCATGTTGAACATCCACTCGAGCTCAACTCTAGCCTCATCCAGGATATCAGGAGCGCCTGTACCATCCCATGAAACCTTACCAACGTTGTACTTCTGAGGAATAACCATTGTCTTGCCGTCAGCCCACTTGCTGTCGGTCTTCTTAACAACAGATCTCTCATACATATTCTGGAGAGTCCATACAGAGATACCGCCGTTAACAACGTACTTACCGTGGTCACCGGCATCGTACCAACCGCCGACACCGTCGATCTGGTATGTCTTATCACCATCGAATACCTGGCCGTAGGAAGGTACCCACTCAGACTGAACATAAGCCTCATCTGAAGGAGCGTGACCGCCCTCGTGAGCCAGCTTTGCCTTTCCGCCGGGATCGTTCTCGTTATATGAAGTGATGTACTGCTCCTCGATAGCCATACCTGAACGGTTCTGGTAGTAGTAGTTCATAGCATCCCTCAGAGCGCCCTCATAAACATCGTTGCCGATCTTGAAGTCGTGAGAGATATACATCTTGAATACTTCGTCTGTCTTGGGGTTTGTCCAAGTATCGGAAGTATTGCTGACCTCGATGTGGTATGTACCAGGCTCAGTAACCTCAGAGAAATCGATGATCTGAGTATACTCACCAGCATCCTCATCGAAACCGTTGTCCTTAGCTGTACCGGAAGCAACAGTTGTACCGGAGGAGTTCTTGACCTCCCACTTAACAGCAGAAGTAGACTTCTCTGTAGCGTATGTAGCCTTCTTTACCATGTTGGGCAGATAGCCTACCTGGTTTACTCTAACGTTAGATCTGGGGTGTACAACACCGAGCTCGTTTGTGGGATCCCACAGACAAGGTGTAGTCTCCTTGTCTACGAACTTCTCGCCGCATGATGTACACTCAAGTGACATATTATCGAAAGTGAGAGTTGTTCCCTTGGGGAAGCAGTCGGAATCCTGGTACTCACCTGCGCCGCCGTAGTGGAATGCCCACTCAGCAACCTCAAGAGTGTGGTCAGCTGTGAATGTAGACTCGAAAACGTTCTTACCCTTATGGATAACGAGGTTACCGGAGCTTCCGCCGTGGTCCTCTGTACCGCAGTTCTGGTTCTTGAAGTTCCAAGCCGCTGTGCCGCCGTGGTTGCTGATCCAAACAGGCTCCTCACCTGCCAGGTTAGCGATGTGAGTAGCGAGCTCACCCTCAGCGTCAGACTCAATCTCGAAGTGTACCTTGTAGGTATGGCCAGCCTCGATATGCAGGCTTCTGTGTCTAAACTGACAATCCCATCTGGAGTCTCCTCCATTCTTCTTACCGCCGATGTTATCCAGATATACTGAATACTTACCATTTGCGATCTTCATTGTCTGCTTAGCGGGGTTTGTTACGCAAGTGTGCCAAGGAAGACCAACGCCCTCATCGAAGTCGACCTGTCCAACGCACAGACCAGCGTCAGCGCTCATAGGAGCAAATGCTGCTGCAGTAGAAGCGAGCATAGAAGCTGCCATAAGGCTGCCAGTGATAGCTTTTGCCATTTTCTTGTGCATTTTTATACCCTCCCTGATATAAATAAGATTTTAATTATAACGCAATGCCAGTGCATACATTGCGGTTATATACAATTGTGATGAGATAAGCGCAGCTCACCCACAGGGCTTGCACCATGCCAACACTTATCATACATATTATATTATATCCAGAAAAAAAAGTAAATAGCTTTCAAAATTTTCGTGTATTTCTATAATGAGTGGCTCTACTTTTTGTGCAAAGCGCCAAGTTATCAAAAAATAAAAAGGGAGCCGGAGCTCCCTTTGTTAATGAAATATGAATAAGTTACTTCGTGATCGGAAGTTTAGTAACTAACTTTGCATCGTACTTCTGAATCACCAGTGCGTCAAGGCCATTTACGCCCGCTACACCGTCGATATCAGCCTGACGTTCACCCTTTTCTGTCAGCGGATACTTGGCAGGAAGAGCAACAGCCTGAAGGATAGCAACTGCATCCTGGAGATCTACCTTTTCGTCGCAGTTAGCATCGCCCCACAGGATATCATCTGTATTGGGCTTAGTTGTAGGATCAACAGGACTAGTGGTGGGCTGAGTAGTAGGCTCATCGCTGCCGCCGTTTCTCTTGAATGTGTAATCAGACTTGGTGGGAACAGTGCCGTCAGGCTCCTCGCCCCAAACCAGGATGTCGTTTACATACATTGTGATGTGAGGATTGAGTGCCTCGTCAGACTTCAGGTTAGCGTTGGACTCAAGTCCCTCAGCAGACCAGTCATTTGTGGGATCCCAGCAGCCTGCTGTGGACTTGCCATCTATAGCATCGGGGATAGAGATACGGAACTGTACCTCGTCACGGTGCTCGGACTGACCCGTAGGCTGGATAACTCTTGCATCCTCGAATGCGATCTCAGCGTAGTAGATATTTCCGTCGTACTGATAAGGACCGCTTACTGTTCCATAACCAGGAGTACCTGCCTGATAGTCCTGAGCCTTGCCCTCGACCTTGATGTCGTCAACAGAAAGGCCGCCTGCAAAGATCTCGCTTGCATCGAAATAGTAGCGGTACTTAACGTCCTTAGCAACTCTTGTAGGCCAAGCTGTGTGGTTCATAGCCCAAGCCTTTACCTCAGTGTAGCTGTTTCCGCTGCCGTTGAGACCGGCAGAAATGCACCACTCAGGCCATGTAGGAGTCTCTGTAGGAGGGAAGGAAGGATCGATAGTTCCGCCGTTATCAGCTACCATAGCGCAGAGAGCTGCTGTGTAGCCGGCGTTGTAGTCGATAGCTACCTCGGTGTACTCATAGTTGGAAACGCCGATAGTAGACTGGTCGTAGTTACCGGAGGAGTCAGGTCCGCCGATGAGAGCGCCGTAGAGAGTATGAGCATACTCAGTCTGCCAGCCCTCAGCGCCGCCGTCCGCCTTACCAAGCTCGTTCCAGTGGTCGTCGTGGATACCGGAAGCGGCTCTGTGGTGGATAGCGGTAGGATTTTTGTCGCCCATACCCAGAACGTAGCTCATTCCGATAGCGTTGTCGCCGAAGCAGTAGTCCATCTGGCCCTTTGCCCAAGTGTTGTACTTATCGCAAAGTGCAGCGTCGTCCTTCAGGATAGTGTCGCAGGCCAGGAATGCGATCCAGGCTGTATTTGCAGCATGACGGAGGGGTCCCCAGTTCATCAGATAAGCCAGACCGTCCTCGGTATAGCCTGCTGAGAACTTCTTGGAGTCCTCGTTCATCCAATACTTGATGTGACGAGAGATGTGGTCGATCCACTCCTGCTTGCCGGTGATCTGAGCATAAAGCAGAGCAGCGCCCTGTGTTGTATCGTCCCAGCAGAAGCCCCAAGTGTATTTGTTCTCAGTAGACTGGTTTTCCTTGGGGAAGTTGGGGATGTAGTCTTTCTCGATAATGTCAAGGTACTTGCTGTCCCCTGTAGCCTTATACAGCCAGCAGGCAGCGTACATACAGTCGTCCACCCATGAGGAAACAGGATACATGGAGCCGTAAGCGCCCTTCTCGTTGTCACGGATGGCGTCTGCGCTCTCGAAATACTTCACAGCCTGCTCCAGATAAGCCTTGGCCTTGGTGGGATCGGTGTCCTTGAACATCAGGTAGCCCTCAGCCAGTGCAGCGGAAGCCAGACCCATTGTTGTTGAGTCAGCGATCTCGTCATAGGGACGCTCCCAATCGCCGTTGTTCAGGTGGTGCTTGCGGAGGTACACCTCAGGGCTGCACCAGATGTTATGGTCGGTAGAGCCGCCGGTGAAATCGCCGATAGTGCCGATGATCTTGTCGCCTCTGTCGCACTGCATCAGGTAGTCAAGACCCCACTGAACGTTGTTGCGGTAGGTCTCGCCCATGCCGATCTTGTCAACAGCGTCCTTGTACTCAAGGTAGCCCCAAGCCAGAACAGAAGCTGTGTAGGCATTTGTCAGAGTGAACTTGAAGTGGTCTCCAGCGTCAAACCATCCGCCCTTGCAAACGTCGGTCTCGTTGCCGTCCTCGTCCACCATGGAGTCATCTCTCCACTGAACGTAGTTCCAGTCAGGGAGCTTGCCGGACTGCTGTACCTCGTAGAAGAACATGGACTTCTGGAGAGCTTCGCCGTAGTTGTACTTGGAAGCAGCATCAGCATCTCCGACTGCGGCCGGAGCGTAAGCTGCCATGCTTGCTGTGATCGCCAGTGCTGAGACCGCAGCTGTCAGTTTTTTCAAATTCATTTGTAATTACCCCTCTCAGTAATATTATGGTATGGCTCTCATTCCATACCTATACATATTAAATGTACAATAATTTCGTGGTTTTGTCAAGAGACTAGATATTGCGCATGGAAATTCCAGAACAATGCACAAAATTCCGAGGATAAAATTGTGCTTTAAGCGAAGAGCAAAAAAACGGCACACAGTGTGCGCCGTTTCGTGTTTTATTGTTTTTCCAGGTGACAGAAGGTCAGGGACAGGTACTCGCCCTCCTCCACGGTCAGCTCCCGATCGCCGTGATCCACCCAGCCGAAGTCCTTCTGGTCGGGGCCTTCCTCGGTTATTCCGTAGTAGATGCACCATCTGCCGGAATTTCCGCTGTTGTCGCTTACTGCGGTGTAGGTGCCCGGCTCTAGGTCGAGCCCCTTTCCCACACGGAACACTCCCTGGTGAGTGAAGGGGTCGTTCTCCACATCATTCTTGGAGACATCGTATGCAGTTGCCCAGTTAAAATGAACATAGCCCTTGCCCTCCACCACCATATAGGCGGTATTATTTCCCCAGAAGGTGTACCTCTGGTCAAGAGCTTCCGGATCATTGTAAATGCCAGCCGGGAAATTCCCCAGCTCCTTATTACCCACCAAAATGTAGAGTCCCTCAGGGATCTGGCTGCCGATCTTATAGGTGCCGGCCGGGAAGATCCCCTTTTCCGGCTCAGCATTCCCGACGGGGCCATCCTCACTGACCAGATAGTCATTTCCATAAACGCCGGAGGACTTCTTATCGCTGACTTTGTTCTTAGCGGCAGTAAAAGCAGCTATCCCAGCCGTCAAAGCCAGGATCAGCGTCACCGTTACTATTATAACAGCGATCCTGAAGCTGCTGACAGCACGCTCCCTTACAGGGTCATTCCATTTGTTGAGCTGGTCAAAGAGCTGGCTGGGCTCCACCTTCGGAGCGTCCTCCTCGAAAACAGTATTGCAGTAATCGCAGACCTTCCCCGAGACTCTTGCGCCGCAGTTAGGGCAGAATTTTGTAGACATTGCTGAGCCTCCGTTTCAAAGATATAGCACAATTATACCACGATCCGCTCTTATTTGCAAGAGCAGACACAAAAAAGGACCGCACCAAATGGTACGGTCCAAAGGTCACATTTGATCACTCAGCGTCCTCAGCAGGAGCTTCCTCAGAGGAGTAAACTACCTCGTCAGCCTCATCTGCATCGTTCTCGCCGTCGCCCAGAAGAGCACGGATAGAAATGCTGATCCTCTTAGCGTCCTCGTCGATGTCGATGATCTTAACGTCAACAACATCGCCAACCTTCACATAGTCGCCCACGTTCTCGACCTTCTTATCAGCGATCTGAGAGATGTGGATAAGACCGTCAACGCCGTCGATGATCTGAGCGAAAGCGCCGAACTTTGTGATAGAAACGATAGTAGCCTTAACTACATCGCCAACGCTGTATGTAGACTTGAAGATCTCCCAAGGATTGTCCTCAGCCTTCTTGAAGCCCAGAGAGATTCTCTCAGCCTCACGGTCCAGATCCTTGATGTAGACCTCAAGAACATCGCCCTCATGAACTACCTCGCTGGGGTGCTTGATGCGCTTCCAAGAGAGCTCAGAGATATGTACCATACCGTCGATGCCGCCAAGGTCAACGAATGCGCCGAAGTTTGTCAGGGACTTTACCTTGCCTGTGTAAACTGCACCTACCTCAGCAGTCTCCCAGAACTTAGCCTTAGCCTCTTCCTTCTGCTCGTCGAGGACCTTTCTGATAGAGCCGACAGCTCTCTTCTTGCCCTCAGTTACCTCGATGATCTTGAACTGTACCTTCTGCTTGAGGAGCTGATCCAGCTCAGCGCCTCTGGGAAGGCCTGTCTGTGAAGCAGGGATGAATACTCTTACGCCGTAAACGTTGAGAGTAACGCCCTTGTTAACAACGTGCTGTACAACGCCCTCGATAACGGTGCCTTCCTCAGCAGCCTTGAGGATCTTCTCATAGCCGGCCTGCTCGTCAACCTTTCTCTTAGAAAGCATAGCAGTACCCTCAGCATCGTTGACCTTGATAACGATGAGGTCGATCTCGTCGCCTACTGAAACAATATCAGCGGGCTTCTTTGAGGGGTCGTCTGTGAGCTCGTCAAGTGAAACGTAGCCTGTGTGCTTTGTACCCAGGTCTACGATAGCCTCTGTATTGTTAACGGCAACAACGATGCCTTTAACTTTCTCTCCTGTATGTATTTTTTTGAATGACTCATCGACAGCCTGAGCAAAATCGATATCCTCATCCAGAGCATTTGTGAGATTTTCGTTCTCAGTCATTTTGGTTTGTACCTCCTTAATTATATAAGCCGGAGTTGATGCACCGGCAGTAATGCCGATCCGTTCAGCATTGGGCAGGTTTAATGCGGAAAGCTCCTCCGAATTCTCGATATGATACGTTTTGCAGTATCTGCTGCACACCTCCGAGAGCTTCACGGTATTGGAGCTGTGACGGCCGCCGACTACAAGCATTATGTCAGAATTCCTAGCAAGGTCAGCCGCATCAGACTGTCTTGTATCGGTGGCGTTGCATATAGTATCGAAAATAACGATGTTCGGGTCGTTCTCAGGGATCACCTTCAAACACTCTCCCCATACTACTATATTATACGTTGTTTGTGCGACAAATGCAAGCTTTTTTTCAAATTTTCCGCTCATTTTTTCAAAAAAGTCTTTTAGCTCAAAATCGTCCTTGAAAACGAGGCAATTTCCGTCACAATGACCAACGATGCCCTGGACCTCCGGGTGATCCTTATCGCCGGCAATGAGTATGAAATAGCCCTCAGCGGTCTTCTCTGCAACGATCTTGTGGATCCTGGAAACGAAGGGGCAGGTGGCGTCCAGCATACGGTTGCCCTTGGCCTTTATCTCCTCATAGACCTGCCTTCCCACGCCGTGTGAGCGGATCACGATGGTCTCTCCCGGGAGCAGCTCGTCAACGCTCTCGATAACTCTTGCGCCTTTTGAGATCATGTCGTTGACCACGTCCTGATTGTGGATTATGGGGCCAAGAGTTGCGACCTTTGTGCCTTTTTCCAGCTCGCCGTAGACCATTTTCACTGCCCTGTCCACTCCGAAGCAAAAGCCGGCAGACCTGGCAACTGTCACCTTACTCATCAGCAGCTTCCTCCTTTTCCTCCATAGCCGGTCCCTCAACAAGGAGCTTGATGTCGGCCATATAGCGGTTTTTCAGCTTCACAAGCTGGCGAGGGTTCGGCTCCTCAGCGCTTTCAACATAGTCCTGGGGAGCTATGGGCTGGCCGTATTTTACGGTTATCTTTGTGCGAAATCTCAGCTTCTCGCCGAAGCAAACTCCCACGGGAACGATCATGGCCCCTGACTTAGCTGCAATGAGAGCAGCACCGCTGTGGCCACGGTGGACCTTGCCGTCCTTGGAGCGAGTTCCCTCAGGGAAGATCATAAGGCTGCGGCCGTCGGCAAGGCGCTCGCAGGCTGTGTCGATAACGGTCATGTCGCCCTTTCCACGGGACACCGGGAAGGCTCCCAGTGAGCGGATCAGCCAGCCGAAGAGCTTGTTGCGGAACAGCTCCTCCTTGGCCATGAAGGCGTACTTTCCCCTGGCGCCTATGCCCACCAGCGGCGGATCTGCGTTAGTTCTGTGGTTTGAGGCGTAGATCACAGGGATCCCCTTGGGAATGTTCTCCCTGCCCTCAAATCTTAGGCTGTAGGCGATCTTAAAGGCCGCCCACACCAGGAATTTCACGATATAATACATCAGTCAGCGCTCCCTGTTTTCTCGGTGATGATGCGAACGATCTCAGCTGCGGACTCCTCTAAATTAAGATGAGTCGTGTCCACAAGAACAGCGTCATCGGCCTGCTTCAGCGGAGCAGTCTCACGGTGCATATCCTGATAATCACGCTGGATGATGTCCTCAAGGATCTCCTCATATGAAGGGCAGTCAGGCTTCTCGGAAAGCTCCTTGAAGCGGCGGTTCGCACGCTCCTCAGCGGAGGCTGTCAGGAAGATCTTCACGTCAGCGTTGGGCAGCACCACTGTACCGATGTCACGGCCGTCCATGATCACGTTGTTCTCCTGAGCGATCTTCTGCTGAGTCTCGAAGAGATAAGCTCTAACGGGAGGAAGAGCGGAAGTTCTTGAGGCCGCCATTGAGATGAGGGGAGTTCTGATAAGCTCGGAAACATCACGGTCTCCCAGGAAAACTCTCTGCTCGCCGCCGATGAATTTCAGAGAAACATCAGCTGCCGGAAGGGACTTCTCCACGTCCTCGTCCTCAATGCCGTTTTCCGTGATATACAGGGCGATAGTGCGGTAGAGGGCGCCTGTATCGACGTAGATGTAGCCCAGCTTCTTGGACACCATTTTTGCGATAGTGCTCTTGCCTGCACCGGCAGGACCGTCGATAGCGATGTTGATAGTTTTGTTATTCATTTTCATTCCTCCGTGAAATTATTTGCTTTATTTTCTCGGTGTGGTCACCGTTTTCAAAGAGCTCTTCATACTCCCCAAGAAATTCCCCGTCAAGATAAAGGTGGACTTTTCCCCTACAGATCGCAGCTATTGCCGTTCCCTGGTCAGTGCTCAGAGCAAGAAGGTGGTGCTCGTAGGAAAAGCCCTCCTCAGTGCCGTGGATCTCAGCCTTTTCGACTGCCGACTTATAGTCCAGCACATCACAGGAGATCAGGCTGTTTACAAAGGGCTCCTCCATATATCCGGCCTCGCCGCCAGTGAGGATCTCCACATCGGCTTTTATCAGGGCGAACTCCCCGTTTTCCAGCTCAGGCTCTGCTGTTCCGGCGGTGAAGTGTACGCTTCGCCCCTGAGGGACTGTCCAGAGCTGGTCCCCTGTCTTGAAGACCACGAATTCATAGCCTTCTACAGTGCTGGAGCTGATCCCGTCAACTATCGCCAGCTGCGGCGGATCTCCGCAGCCAAAGACCAGCACCATGCACAGCAGGGATACTATTATAATAGCAAGTCTCTTCATAACTCCTCCTTATTGTCTTTGCTGGAGCAGCTCCGCTGAGGAGACCGCCAGGTCAATGAGCACAGCCGCCGCTGAGACTATTCCGAAGCCCAGGCAGAAGTTCTCCGGCAGATTTTTTGCCAGCTTCCCGGAAAGGGGGTGCAGCCCCCAGAAGTAGATCACCGCCAGCACTCCGAAAATTGCGCTGGAGATCACACAGGAGCGGTCAAGGATCGACAGCGGCCAGGTGCGGTAGGTCCAGAATTGTCTGTGGAAGATGAATTCCAGCAGGTATGAGGCTCCCAGCTCAAAGACCGTGGTTATGGCCGCCGACAGCAGGAAGATCAGGACAGGGTTTAGTTTTTTGCGGAATATAGCCAAGAGCAGGAAGGCTCCCACTGCGTAGATTGGCACGATCGGCATATGGAGGATCCCTCGGTTGTCGAAGTAATGCCACATGATCCAAACCGTTGCCACCTCGTAGATCCACCCGGCGAAGCCAGCCGCAAGGAATTCAAAGGCGTAGCGGAAAAAGTTCCGCTTGAAGCCAAGTTTTTCTCCGCTCATTTCCGTTCCACCTTTGCGCCGAAGGGCATGAGAGCCAGCTTCGCCAGCTTGAACATCTGTAGACCGAAGGGCACTCCCACGATCGTGATGCACAGGATACACCCGAATGCGAAAAACTCCAGAGCCAGCGGTATCCCGCTGAGCAGGAGCCAGATGATGTTGGCCAGCAGAGAGACTGCTCCGCCGCCGTACTGGACCTCCCGGCCGAATGGGTGAAGGGTCAGCCGTGCGAACTTGAAGCACTGAGCCGCCCAGGGTATCCCGATGATCGTGATCGTCCAGAGGATCCCGGCCAGCGCCCAGCTGACTGCTCCGATGAGGCCTCCGCAGACCAGCCATATTATGTTTCCGATAAATGACATAGCGCTCCTCCTTTAAAGGTATAGGGCAGCGGTGTTAGCTGTGGAAAATGCTATCTGCAAGTTGAATCCGCCGGTGTATGCGTCAACGTCGATCACCTCTCCGGCGAAAAACAGCCCCGGCACCAGCTTAGACTCCATGGTCTTGGGATCGATCTCCTTGACGGAAACTCCGCCGCTGGTGACGATAGCCTCGCTGAGAGGCCGAAATCCCGAGATCCGCACAGGGAAGCTCTTTATGAGCCGCCCGAAGCTGCGGCGCTCCTCCTTGGTGATGCTGTTGACCTTCTTGTCGGGAGCTATGCCGGAAAGCCGAACGATCACAGGGATCAGCTTTGCCGGAAGGAGCTTCCGTATGCCGTTGATGAAGTCACGATTTTGGTTTTCTGCCAGATCCCGCAGGATCCTTGCGTCAAGCTGCTCCGGAGAGAGACCCGGCTTTAGGTCGATCACCAGCCGGCAGCCCTCGGGACGGCGCTCACGGATATGGGAGCTTGCGCTGAGCACCAGCGGTCCTGAGACGCCGAAATGGGTGAAGAGCATCTCCCCCAGATCCGAGTACAGCAGCTTCTCCCCTTCATATAGGGAAAGGGTCACGTTTCGCAAAGAAAGTCCCATGAGCTCTGCGCAGTATTTGTCCGGTGAGGTCAGGGGCACCAGGCTGGGCTTCAGCTCAGTTACCGTGTGACCGGCCTGCCGTGCAAGGTCGAAGCCGTCGCCGGTAGAGCCTGTATTCGGGTAGGAGGCTCCTCCGCAGGCCACGAGCACCGATCCGGCACGAAATTCCTCCTCACCGGCAGCAGCTCCCACACAGACACCATCTTCTATGAGAAGGCGATCCGCACGGGCGGAAACTATCCTCACGCCCAGCCGTTTCAGCTCTCTTCCAAGAGCCGCAACGATGTCCTCCGCATTGTCGCTGACAGGGAAAACACGGTTGCCACGCTCAGTTTTCAGCGGCACGCCCAGCTCCTCAAAAAAGCTCATCGTATCATATGCGTCGAATGAGGAGAATGCGCTGTAGAGAAAGCGTGGATTTACGGGGATATTGCTCAGGTGCTCCTGAGGAGCCGAGTTGTTGGTGACATTGCACCTGCCCTTTCCGGTTATGCGGAGCTTCCTGCCGATGACGCCGTTGCGCTCCAGCAGCACCACGCTCTTCCCAAGGCGGGCAGCCTGTATGGCCGCCATGGAGCCTGCTGCTCCTCCGCCAATGATGACCGTATCAGTCATAGTCTCCTCCCAGCATTTTTTTCAGCTTGTCACGAACAGCGTCCTTCAGGTCGGCAGTTTCCTCGGGAAGCACCGAAAATCCGCCGTTGCTGTAGCTGAGAGCGTCCCCCTCCCGGGCAGAGCTGGGAAGGTGGCCTCTGTGGATATTCATCATGCCGTCATCAGTTTCCAAAACGGCGTAGTCTCCCTCAAATCTATCAATTATGATCATGCTGCGCTCCTTTCAGTCCGCACGGAGAGCTCCTCGCCGTCGGACAGGAATACTATTGTGCCGCACAGGTCTGTGCGGTAGATCTTATCAGTGTACTCCGCAAGCCTTTGCAGAGTTATGTCCTTTGGGTGGCCGTAGGAGTTGCCCTCACCGCAGGAGATCACGGCGTTGTCGGGAGTGACCTCACTGAGGAACTCCTCTGTGCCTGAGCTGTCGCTGCCGTGGTGGCCGGCCTTGTAGACGTCTGCGTGGGAGAGCATACCTGCCTCCGCCATTTCCTTCTCAGCAACTCCCTCGGCATCGCCGGTGAAGATGAAGGTATTGGCGCCGTGCTGCATGAAGATCCCCACGGAATAGTTGTTCAGGTCGTTGTAATCCTCGCTGTTCGGGGCGATGATCTTGCACCTTGCGTCACCGAGCTGGAAAATGCTGCCGGTGTCGGCCTCGGTGAGAGGAATCTTCTTCTCCTGTACAGCCTCCAGAAAATCATCGAAAAATGCGGTCACAGGCACGTCCTCGTCCGAAAGGTGAGGAATTATCACCTTCCCCACGTCAAAGCTGCGGAGGATCTGCGCCATACCGCCCATGTGGTCGGAATGAGGGTGAGTCCCCACAACTATGTCCAGCTCGCTGACGCCGCAGCCACGAAGGTACTCCTCCACCTTTCCGGCTTCGGAGGCCTCTCCGCAGTCGATGAGCATGGTCATTTCCCCTGCCGTGACCAGGGTGCAGTCCCCCTGCCCCACGTCGATGAAAGTCACCGCCAGGCCGCCCTCAACAGGCAGCACCTCCGGCTTTTTCAGCAATTCTATGACAAAGCATATGAGCAGGAAAACTCCCACTGCGAAGGTCAGTGCTTCTTTGAGCCGCCTTTTCTTTTTCCGCTGCTTGGCGAGCCTGCCCTTGAGTTCCTTCCGGAGCTGTTCCTGCTCCTCTGAGAGCTCCCCGGCCTTGAGCCTTGGGCTTTTCCGTTCCTCTGCCAGCTCTTTTCACCGCCCTTTCGGGAAGAGTCGTCCTCCACAAGGCATTTAGGCGACGAGCCGATAAGGTCGTAGCGCCCTGCTCTTTTCAGCGCCTCCAGCACAAGCTCCTTGTTCTGCGGCCGGAAGTATTGCAGCAGAGCCCTCTGCATCGCCTTTTCCTTGGGAGTTTTCGGAACATAGACCTTCTCCATTGTGTAGGGGTCAAGCTCCGTGTAGAACATACAGGTAGAGATCGTGCCCGGTGTTGGGTAGAAATCCTGTACCTGCTCCGGGCGGATGTGGTTGTCTCTCAGGAAAAGCGCCAGCTCAATGGCCTCGCTGAGAGTGCTGCCCGGGTGAGAGGACATCAGATAGGGCACAAGATACTGCTCCTTGCCGATGCCCTTGGTTATCTCGTAAAAACGCTTCTGGAAGGCCTTGTAAGCCTCGATGTGGGGCTTGCCCATTTTGTCCAGAACAACGGCGGAGCAGTGCTCCGGAGCCACCTTCAGCTGACCGCTGACGTGGTACTTGATCAGCTCACGCATGAACTCGTCGTTCTTGTCCTCCATGAGGTAGTCGTAACGGATACCCGATCGAATGAACACTCGCTTCACGCCCTTGACCTTGCGGATCTTCCGCAAAAGCGCCAGATACTCGGTGTGGTCGGCCTTCAGAGCCGGACAGGGCGTAGGCGCAAGGCATTTCTTGCCCATGCACAGACCCTTGCTCAGCTGCTTCTCGCAGGAGGTATGGCGGAAGTTTGCCGTGGGGCCTCCCACATCATGGATATAGCCCTTGAAATCGGGCATTTGAGTAACTCGCTCCGCCTCCGCAAGAACTGACTCCTCGCTGCGGACAGTGACACGCCTGCCCTGATGAAGAGCTATGGAGCAGAAGTTGCAGTAGCCGAAGCAGCCCCTGTTGTGGGTTATTGAGAAGCGCACCTCCTCTATGCCGGGGACACCGCCCTGCGCCTCATAGGAAGGGTGGTAGGCTCTTGTGTAGGGAAGGCTGTATATGTAGTCCAGCTCCTCAGTGGTAAGGCTGAGGGCCGGAGGGTTTTGCACAAGCATCATGCTGCCGTGGCGCTGGATAATGGTCTTTCCGTAGACCTCGTCCTGCCAGTCGTACTGGATCTTTGTGGCCTTGGCGTACTCGGTCTTATTTGTGCTGACCTGCTCAAAAGAAGGACACTGAGCTGCTCCCAGAGGAGTATTCACCGGCTCAGTCATATAACAAGTGCCACGAACATCGTGGATCTGGTGTATGTCCTCCCCTGCCGCCAGCCTTGTACAGACCTCACGGATCTGGTGCTCGCCCATGCCGTACATCAGCAGGTCTGCGCCGCTGTCAGGAAGGATCGAAGGCCGCACCTTGTCGTCCCAGTAGTCGTAGTGGGCAAATCTCCGCAGAGAGGCCTCCAAGCCGCCGATACATATCGGCACATCGCCGAAATACTCCCGGATCTTCTGGCAGTAAACGATCACCGCACGGTCAGGGCGCTTTCCGGCAACTCCTCCGGCGGTATAGGCGTCGTCGGAGCGCTTTCTCTTGGCGGCAGTATAGTGCGCCACCATGGAGTCGATGTTTCCGGAGGTCACCAAAAATGCGTATTTCGGTGCTCCAAATCGGCGGAAGTCCCTGTCGGTGTGCCAGTCGGGCTGTGCGATGACTCCCACAGTGAAGCCCATGGCCTCGATCAGACGTGTCACGATAGCCGCACCGAAGCTGGGGTGGTCAACGTAGGCGTCGCCGGTTATGTAGATGAAGTCGAACTGGTCAATGCCCATCTCCTCCATTTCTTTTTTGGTGGTAGGGAGAAATCCCTCGTACATAGTGTCACCGCCTTTATTTTTATAGGAGCGAATAGATCCAGAGGATTATCCAGATCACCGCCAGAGCACTGAGCAGCGCTCCCACTACAACAGAGAGCTTCAGATCCTTGCCGTATCTGTTGTCTTCTTTTATTATAGTCAGCCGCTGCGAAGTATCGGCAAGTACGCCTTCAGCCTGCTGACGGGCTGTCTCGATTTCCCGGAACACACTGAGCTTCTCGGCTTCTTCATCGGTGATCTTGCCGGAAAGTTCTTTCATTATGAGTTCCTGCAAGATCTTGTTATCCACAGACCCAGACACGCCCTCGGGGACAAGCAGCACTATATCCCGCTGATGCTCGTATTTTCGTGCGTTCCGGCTTGTGGAGGAGATATAGTAGCTCTCTCCGTCCGGCGTAAGCACCTCCATGTCGTAACAGGTCTCCATATAGCGTCCGCTGGAGCGCCTTTTCTTCTCCCAGGAGACCACCTGGCCGTAGACCTCCCTGGCGTGCTCGTTGTAAAATCTCTGCATTTTCCGGCAATGATATGCGCTAAACCACGCACCTGCTGCCACAAGGATAAGGATAATGATATCCATAACATTTCACCTCAATGTGCTCAGTCGCTCTCCATGGTCCTTCGCATCTTCATATCGTCGTACTGCATCTTGGACATGAGCACCTTTCGGGGCTTTGCGCCCTCGCTGGGACCGATAACGCCCAGCTCCTCCAGCTCGTCCATGATACGGGCAGCTCTTGCGTAGCCCAGCTTCAGTTTTCTCTGGATCATGGATGTGGAGAGCTGGCCTGCATTGACAGCCACCTCCATCGCCCGCATAACGAAGTCCTCGTCAGTGCCGGGAGCAGCGCCGCTGTCAGAAATATCATCGCTGCCCTTAGTCTGGGGAGTGTAGCGCTCCACCTCGTCGATAACACCGGGATCGTACTCCTCCTGACCCTGCTCCTTGATGAAGCTGAGCGTGGCGTTGATATCCTTGGGCGAAGCGAAGCAGCCCTGAATTCTAAGGGGCTTGTTGATAGTGATCGGCATATACAGCATATCGCCGTTTCCAAGGAGCCTGTCAGCTCCGGCCATGTCGATGATGGTGCGGGAGTCCACCTGAGACTTTACCGCAAGGGCGATACGGCTTGGGATATTGGCCTTGATCAGACCGGTGATAACGTCGGTGGTAGGACGCTGAGTTGCTACAACAAGGTGCATACCTGCGGCACGTCCCATTTGAGCAAGGCGGCAGATGAAGTCCTCCACCTCCTTGCCGGCTACCAGCATAAGGTCGGCCAGCTCGTCGATGAAAATGACTATCTGGGGAAGCGGCTGCTCCTCCGGGTCGTCAGCGATCAGCTCATTGTAGGACTTCAGGTCGTTTGCGCCCATGTCAGCGAAGGTCTGGTATCTGCGCATCATCTCGTTTACAGCCCAATTGAGAGCTCCGGCAGCCTTTTGTGCTTCGGTAACTATCGGGATGAGCAGGTGAGGGATCCCCTGAAAGACCTTGAACTCAACGATCTTGGGGTCGATAAGGATAAGCCTTACCTCGCTGGGCTTGGCGTTATAGAGTATGCTCATGATGATAGAGCGGGTGCAGACCGACTTACCGGAGCCGGTGGTTCCGGCGATGATGACGTGGGGCATCTTGGTGATGTCACCCACGACTGCATTTCCGACTATATCCTTGCCCACAGCGAAGGCCAGCTTGCTCTTGGAGTCGCTGAATTCCTTGCTCTCAAGGATCTCACGGAGAGTTACCATGTCCTTGTGGTCGTTAGGCACCTCGATACCAACAACGGGCTTTCCGGGGACAGGCGAGATACGCACGCCGTCTGCGGCAAGGCTCAGGGCGATGTCGTCCTCAAGGCTCTTGATCTTTGAGACCTTTATGCCAACTCCCGGCTGCACCTCATATCGAGTGATAGAGGGACCACGGTAGATGTTCTTGATAGTGACCTCCACGCCGAAGCTGCGGAGAGTATTCTGGATAGCGTCGGCCTTTTCACGCATCTCAGCTGCGGCAACGGCGCTGTTGTGGCGGTTGTCGGGAAGAGCCAGCAGATCCATCGAGGGAAGTATGTACTCCGGCTCTGTCTTTTCGGGAACAGGTGCCGCCTCGATCTCCTCAGGCTGGGGAGAGGTCTCCCACGGGGGAAGGTCGTCCTCAGGGGGAGGGCTGTCTTTTCCGGCAGCCTTGGTGATAAGCTCCTCAAGAGCGATGTCGATCTCAGAGCCGCCGGTCTGCTCAGGTGCAGGCTCGGGAGCGCCGTTGATCACAACAGGGATCTCCTCCGTATCGAAGGACTCCACAGCCTCTCCGGGAAGGGGCACGTCCATAACGAAGCCGTTCTCGTCAGCGAGGCCTCTCTTCCGTGTGGGCGGAGCCTGCTTTCTTCTGGGAGGCTGGCTGTTGGCAATGGCAATGGCCTCCTTGTCGGCCTCTAGGTCGTCTTCCTCCTCGTATTCCTCGTCAAGCTCATCGTCGTCTGCGAAGCCCTCCTCGAAATCGCCCCCCATGATCAGGCTGTGGAAGCCCATAAGACAGCGTCCCAGGAACTTGAATGGACGTGTGAGAGTCTCAAAAAACTGGATGATGCCCTGACCGGTCAGCAGGAGTATGAACACGAAAAACAGCAGTATGGTGATGATCTTTGCGCCCACTCCGCCGAAAACGCTCAGCAGAGGTCCGCCGATCACGATGCTGACTACTCCTCCGCCTTCAAGGCGAGTGCCGTCCCTGAACAGAGCGGCGATGTGGTGGAGCTTGGTACCGGGGAGGTACCCCACGCCGAAGACCTGCACCGCTGCACTGAACAAAAACATAAGCGCAACACCGGCAAATGTTCGGCCGGTAACGTTGTCCGGGCTCTTCTCAAGGCCGATCAGTATCGACGTGTAGATGAGTATTATGGGAACGAAGAACACCGCTATGCCGAAGCAGCCCAGCAGGAATTTATGTACGGCGTGCCAGCCGGCTGTGCCGGGGATCAGCGCCATGAGCGCCGTGAGGACTCCCAGGCTGAACAGGATCACCGACCAGACACGGTTTGCGTCCTCGCCCTCATAGCCCCGGAAGACCACCTCCCGGATAACGGTCTCTTCCTCCTTAGGAGCAGCGGCAGCTCCCCTTTTCTTGGGAGCCTCCGCCTCTTTTTTCTTTTTCTTCTTTTCTGCCATAGTTTCCTCCAAATTGTTCTACTGCGGATCCGGGTATCTTCCTCCGGATCTCTCTATCATATGGTACAGAGCCTCCAAAGCGTCGCTGAGGCCGCCGAGACTGTCGATAAGTCCCACCTCAACTGCACGGGCTCCCTCAAGAATAGTTCCAACGTCCATGACCAGCTCCTCAGTGTTCATCAGAAGGCTTCTCAGCTCCTCCTGACGGATCCTGCTGTTGTCCGTGATGAAGGCCACGATCCTGTCCTGGATCCTGTCGAAGTAGGAAAAGCTCTGAGGAACTCCCAGCACAGTTCCGCTTGAACGCACAGGGTGGATCGTCATTGAGGCCGAGGGCACGATGAAGGACCGCTTTGCACTTACCGCTAGAGGAACACCGATCGAGTGTCCTCCGCCCACCACCAGCGAAACTGTGGGAGTTTTCATGCCGGCGATAAGCTCTGCGATAGCAAGCCCCGCCTCCACATCTCCGCCGACTGTGTTCAGCACGATGAGCAGCCCCTCAACGCTCCGATCCTGCTCTATGGCAACCAGCGCCGGGATGATGTGCTCATATTTGGTGGTCTTGTTCTGCTCAGGAAGGACGTAGTGTCCCTCCACCTGCCCAACGATGTTCAGGCAGTGGATAAGGTGCTTTGAATCAGACGAAAGGCTCTGGCCGTTTTTTTCAGCCAGCTCCGCCTTTTCAAGAGCCTCCTGCACATCGGAACGGGTATTTTCACTGTTCATGGTATCACGCTCCCGAAAAAAAGTCTACGGGAACAGTATTGCCGTTTTTCACGAGCGTATACATATTTTATTATATACTATATTAAAGGCAAAGTCAAGGGCGCAGGGTACAAAAAAGCTCCCCTGCTTTTACAGGAGAGCTTTGGGTCGTTAAATGTCAGCGGAGGTCAGGGGGAGCGTATCCGGCTTGACCAGACCTGCATCTATCATCATGATCACAAGGGCATCCTTGCCGGTTATTCCGCTGGTGCCGTTGTCCAGAACGTCTGCGGCCAGCAGAGCCTTTTCCGACAGGGGATATTTCTTCGGAAGAGCGCTGTACTGGAGGATCGCAACAGCATCGTTCAGGTCGATCTTGCCGTCCTCGGTCACGTCGCCGTAGGTGAAGTTTCCGGGAGTCTCGCCCAGGGATTCAAAATTGTAGCCGTACTTTTCAGCGTATGCTTGGGCAGTGGAGCCTTCATAGCCACGGATAATGCCGGAATACAACGCAGCCTCATCCGGCTCATTAGAAATCATATACTCAACTCTGCAATCTGGGTTCAGTATCGTGATCGACTTTAGGCTTTCACATCCTTGGAACGCTCTGGCATGGACCCACGTTACAGACTTAGGTATAGTAATAGATTCAAGACTACTGCATGATAAGAACATATCAGGTGCCAACTCTTTAAGATTTTCTGAAAGAGTTATTGACACAAGACCTTTGCAGCCAGCAAACGCACACTCATCAATAGCTACAATGGAATCTGACATCGTTACCGATGTTATCTTATCTCTGTTCTCACAACCATTAAAAGCATACATTCCGATAGCAGTTATAGGCACACCGTTTACCTCAGCTGGAATAACAATATCGCCCACTGAGTTTTCATTTCCATAGACTACATAGTGATCCCCATAATCCCACAGCTCAAATTTTAGTGTTTCTTCCTCCGCAAAGGAAGTCATCGCCGGCGCAGCAAACTGAACCGCCGGGAGAGTTCCTCCCATGACAAGAACTGATAGAGCTCCGGCAATAAGTTTATTGATTTTCATGAACAATGCCCCTTTCGTATGTCATTTACTTAATTATACCAGCTTCCGGCCAAATATTCAAGCCGCCGTGAAAATCTTGTTGACTTGCACAACCCCCTCCCCCAAGACCCGGCACACTGCACAAGGTGTCCCGGAAATGCACTTTGGTGCATATAATAAACCGTACCCCTAAGCCTGCTGAACTGCGCAGCTCCGAAAGTCAGGGGTGATCATTTGACTTATGTAATTGCGGCAATGCCCTCCTACACCTATGCTGTCAAGGCAAAGCGGCTGCTGACAGCCGGAGGGTATCCCTGTGAGATACAACGCAGCGGCTCTTCCTCTGAGGGCTGCGGCTGGGAGCTCCGTATCGGAGGAGACTCCAGAAGGGCTCTGGATCTGCTGAAAAGCCGCAGGATCCCGTTCAGCCTCTCCGGAGGTGATGAAGAATGGAGCTGATAAACTTCGACAACGCCGCCACCACCTTCCCCAAGCCGCCATCTGTCATACGGGCCGCTCAGGAGGCGGCTCAAACTCTTGGGGGAAACGCCGGACGGGGCGGCCACGCTCTTGCCATGCGCTCCTCTGAGGCGGTCTTCTCGGCAAGAGAGACCGTGGCGGAGCTCTTCGGGGCTGCGCCGGAAAACGTGGTCTTCACATCCAACTGCACCCTCGCCCTAAATCTGGCCATACACGGCATCATGGCAGGAGGCGGCCACCTGATCATCAGCAGCCTTGAGCACAACTCGGCGGCTCGTCCGGCGGCGGCTCTGGCAAAGGATGGCCGGATCTCGCTTTCTGTGGCACAAGTCTTCCCCGATGACGACCGCACTGTGGAGAGCTTCCGGCGGCTCATCCGCAGCGACACAAAGGCTGTGGTCTGCACCATGGCCAGCAACGTCACCGGCCAGATCCTGCCGATCCGCAGGATAGCCGAGCTCTGCAAAAACCGGGGGATCTGCCTTATCGCAGACGGCGCACAGGCCTGCGGAGTCCTTGATGTGAAGCTGGAGGGGATCAATATCCTCTGCACAGCCGGCCACAAGGGGCTCTACGGGCTGTCCGGCACAGGGCTTCTGGTCAGCGACGGGAAATTCCCCATAAAGCCGCTGATCCAAGGGGGCACAGGCACCTCATCCTCAAGCCTTATGCAGCCTACACTGCTGCCGGAAGCGCTGGAGAGCGGCACCCTGAATATCCCCGGGATCATGTCACTGAAGGCCGGCGTGGATTTTCTCCGCAGCAAGGGGATCCCCAGGATCCTCGCCCATGAGGAGGAGGTCTGCCGGGTATTCATGGAGAAGCTGAAAAGCGTTCCCAAGGTGCAGATCTATCGCAGCCCCAAGGCCGGCTACGTCCCGATCGTTTCATTCAATGTGGAAAACCTGCCGCCGGAGAAGGTCTCGGCTGCACTTTCGGAAAAAGGCTTCTGTCTCAGGGCAGGGCTCCACTGTGCCCCGCTCGCCCACTCCTCAAACGGCACAAAGTCCGGCACTGTGCGGTTTTCGCCCTCGGTCTTCAGCCGCCCTCAGGACGCCGTGAGACTTGCAAAAACGGTAAAAGAATTGTGACAAAATAAGTAAATTTGAAAAAAACTATTGAAATTATCTCATTTTGTGGTACAATATTATTATAGCGGACTGCGCATTCAGCCCGGAGGGAGCCGATTGCTCCCTCTTACATAAGATCTTTTAACGGAAGGAAGTGAGCAGATGCCGTCCCTGCATGACATAAAATACGCCTTTTTCAGCCTTATCAGCACCCTCGAATTTCGTGACATAATCGACGTAGCTGTGCTGGCTTACATAATGTATCTGCTCCTGAAGCTGATCCGTGAGACCAGAGCCGGTCAGCTGGTGAAGGGCATCCTTCTCCTGATCGCCGGATACTTCCTCAGCAGCCTTTTGAAGCTGAAGATCATGAAGTACATCCTTGCTCAGGCGCTGGACATCGGCCTTATCGCTATGCTGATACTCTTCCAGCCGGAGCTCAGACGTGCCCTGGAAAAATTCGGCCGAACAAAACTTGGCCTTAACCTGCTGGGCTTCGGACAAAGCGCCGGCGAGCTCTCCCAAAAATGGGACGGCGCTATCGAGGCCATATGCGACTCATGCGTGGAGCTCTCGGCAAGCGCTACCGGCGCCCTCATAGTTGTGGAGCGCCAGGTGAGACTGGGCGAACAGATCGAGACCGGCACGATCCTCAATGCGACCCCCAGCAAGGAGGTCTTCGGAAACATCTTCTACCCGAAAACTCCCCTCCACGACGGCGCCGTCATCATGCGTGACGGAGTGATACTCGCCGCCGCCTGCTTCCTGCCGAAGCCCCAGAACGACGCTATCATCAACAAAAAACTGGGCTCACGCCACCGTGCCGCTATCGGCATGAGCGAGAACTCAGACGCCGTGGTGATCGTTGTTTCCGAGGAGACCGGCCAGATCTCAGTGGCCATGAACGGCGTCCTCACAAGAGACTACACCCGTGACAAGCTGGAGGACCTCCTGCGGAAGGAGATCTTCGCAACTGCCGCAGCAGATAACAGCACTGACGACAAAAAGGGCTTGTCCTCTGTTTTCAAAAGGAGGAAGAAGAAATGAGCCTGAACAAACTCAGGGACAGCCTGATGAAAAACAACTTCTCGCTGGCTTTGCTTGCCATACTGCTGGCAATATTGGTATGGTTCATCATCTCGATGACCCAGTACCCGTCAGTTCAGAAGACCATCGCAAATATCCCCCTTTCCACTGATATAACTGACTCTGTGGCTGAGTCCAACGGCCTGAGCGTCATCTCCTGCAATGTCGAGGAGGTCACAGTCGAGCTGCTGGGAAGCCGTACTACCGTGGGCAACCTGAACAACGAAAACCTTGTGGCCTACATCGATGCTGACTCAGTCTCCTCAACAGGTACAAAAAACCTCACTATTAAAATCAGGAGCACCAACGGCGTCAACTTCGAGGTGAAAAATATCTATCCCTCATCCGCTACGGTGGTCTTCGATAAAATGGACACCAAGGAGTTCCCTGTTTTGGCCAAGATCCCCAACGTCACTGTTGTGGAGGGCAAAGCCATAAACTCCGATGACGTTACCTGCGAGCCCGATGTGGTGCGGATCACCGGCCCTTCCGCTCAGCTGGATAAGATCGCTAAGGTGTATGCTGTTTCCAACAAGACCAACAGCCTTGACACCTCCTATGTCCTGCCAAGTGACGAGGTGCAGCTTTACACTGAGGACGGCTCGATCATCGAACAATCCTCTCTGCTGAAGCTGAGCACCGCCAATTTCAGCATAAATATCCCCGTGCGCACCCAGAAGACCGTTCCCTTGACTGTGGGCATAACCAACGCTCCAAGCACCTTCGACCAGAGCTGCATCAAGTTCAACCTTTCTGCTGACTCGGTAGTTCTGGCTACGAATAACAGCTCCACGGAGCTGCCGCAAAATCTGGAGATCGGCAAGGTGGCTCTCAGCGACCTTACACCGGACTTCACCAAGACCTTCTCACTGAGCAATGTTCTTGGCGAGAACGGCGAGCTGATAAATATGTCGGATCTGGAGACAGTTACCGTTTCTATCGACTCAGATGGACTTTCCACCATGGATCTGACCCTGGATAAGGGCAGGATCACCACCAGCAATATCCCCGACAGTTCCTACACCTACAACGTCATGACCAGCAAGCTGCCGATCACAGTGGTGGGTCCCAAGGACGTTATCGGCGACATCACCGCCGAGGACATCGTGGGCGATGTGAACTTGCTCAACGCAGAGATAACCACCGACCAGATCACGCTCCCTGTAACCTTCTCATGTCTCAAGCACGACAACGTTTGGGTAGTGACCAACGCAAGAGTTACGATCGAGCGAACTAAGTCTGAGTCCACCACCACCTCACCTGCACCAAGCAACTGATAAAGACCAGCCGCAATGGATTCCCCTGCGGCTGTTTCTTTTTTCCACCTTTTTACCCACATTTTGCAGAAGCAGATCATCTTCCCCTCTTTACGCCCAGTTGATTTGTTGTCAGATCATACAGTTTTATTACCAAATTTCTGTAATTTCAGCTGATCTTCACAAGCGTTCACAGAATGTTAACAAAAAAGCTACAGTATCGTGATATAATGTGTTATACGCCATAAACCTATCTATCATGAAAATTTCAATTTATCAGAGAGGATGATCTTTATCATGAAGAACACTACTGCAAGGAAGCTGGCCGCTTCCGTACTGGCTGCTGTTATGGCTGCCTCAGCAGTGCCTGCTGCTGTAAGCAACGCCGTTTCCGCAGCTCCTGCACTGGACATCGTCCAGACTAAGGGCGCTTCACTGGCTACCATGGGCGAAGATGATGCCTATTCGGGAGCCATCACTGACTACGTTAAGTCAGGCGCCAAATCTATCACCTTCACACTGCTTTCTTCCACCTATGATACCAGCTTCTCATACGGCTTCGGTATCGGTATCGCTGCATCGCCTTACTGGACTGAGCACAATGAGAAGGGCGGCTGGGACTCCAAGGGAAGTGGATACTCAGTTACCCTGAAGAAGGGCGTTGAGACTGAGGTCACTATTGACCTTACTGACCTTGAGCTGGACTACAGCGCAAACGCTAAGTTTGATTTCAGATGCTATTACTCCGCTCACTGGGATAACAGCAAGGCCGCTATGGTGAACAACACCGTTACCCTGACAGGTATCTCCGTAAACGGCGGCGGCTCCTCCGACCCGGATACCCCCGGCCCCACTGACAGCGAGAGCCACAACAGACAGTCAAACGGTACTAACTGCCCCGATGATGTTCCGTGGGAGGTGACCGATAACGGCGACGGTACCGCTACTATCAAGTCCACTGTTGCAAGACAGCTCAGCGACCTTGACATCACTCTTACTCTGGGCTACGACGAGGACTACTACGCCCTCCACCCCGATGAGTTCGATGAGAACGCTCCTATAAACAGCCACAAGTTCCAGTATTCTGACTTTGGCCTTACTAATACCAACGGCATCACTATCGAGTCTCTCACCGCTGTTATCCAGCCTGACGTTGACATGGATAAGTTCATGTTCGGCGGCGGCCTCAATGTTGAGAGCAAGTCTCCTGCTGATACTGAGTACGCTAAGCAGATCGCAGGTATCGAGGGCAAGGAGTCTGCCGGTTACTGGTACAACGACATGGGCGCAGAGAGCGTCGAGGAAATGGAAGACGCTGGCGTTGAGTTCGAGATCACTCCCGGAAGCGGAGTTACTCTTGAGGGCGCCGGCAAGTACATCGAGGCTTACTGGGAGATGCCCGCTGAGGTACAGCCCTACGAGTCCGTCCGCAGCAACGATGCTATCTCCTTCCAGTATTGGTGGGGCTGCGATGAGGACGGCGAGGAAGTTCCTTCTGTTACACTTACAGATGCTGTTCTCACTTACACTAAGGAAGTTACAGTTCCCTACACAGACAAGGTAAAGACCGCTGTTAAGGAGACTGTTGAGTATACCTCTAAGACAAATTACGTTGAGATCCCCTACTCTGATCTGGACATTGACGAGACCAAGGACGTTTACGCTGTTCTCTTCGATGTATCTGCAAAGAGCGACATCGGCAAGCTGGTCTACAATATCGGCACAAGCGCCGAGATCAAGGGCGACTGGTATCAGGACGAGACAAGCTACGTTGTCCTCAATGCAGGCGACTCTGCTCAGATCATGTGGATCGCTCCCCCCAACCTGATCACTTCTGATGGAAGCCTTGTAAACTCCACCAAGTACGGCAACATCCAGTTTGCTTACTACTGGGGCGAGCAGGACGCTATCTCTATCGACAACGTTACTGTTTTCTACGCTGATGTTCCCGAAACTACTACAACTACGACCACTACCACAACTACTACAACTACCACAGTGCCCGTTACGACAACAACAACTCCCGCACCTGAGGTAACTCTTTGGGGCGATGCTAACTGCGACGATAAGGTAGATCTTCAGGACTCTGTTGCTATCCTCCAGTATTCTGCTCTTCCTGCTAAGTATCCGCTTGAGGCTCAGGGTCTGCTGAACGCTGATGTTGTTGACAACGGTACTTCCGGTGTTAACGGTATCGACGCTCTGTCAATCCAGATGTTTGATGCTAAGCTCATCAAGCAGGATGAGTGGCCTATCACCAAGGCTGCTCAGGACGCTAAGATGAAATAAGCCCCTGACTATGCAATATAGTATTATAAGGACTGTCGGAAAATCCACTCCGGCAGTCCTCTTTTTTTACCGTTTTTTCCAAATATTTCGTGATAGAGCCGTTTTCTATTGCTTTTTTTGCTAATTCATAGTATAATTATGACGTATACCATAATCGCACATTTGTGCTGAAAAAAGGGGTCTACTTAATCTATTTAGGTCCAAAACGGACCGGTCAGGAGAGAATATGAGTATCAGAAAGAGAATATTTGCTTCAGTTCTTTCTACAGCTCTGGGTCTGAGCGCTTTTCCAGTTCAGCTCGCCGGCGCTGAGGAGAGCCTGCCCGATACGGTCTCGTTCACCGATCAGGCTGAGGCTGAAGACGCACTGGCTAAGACATACAAACTGGGCGACGTAAACGGCGACGGGATCATCGATGCTTCTGACGCTTCTGAGGTGCTGGTGGAATACTCCATAACCTCCACCGGCGGCGAGCGCACCTTCTCAAATGCTGTTTTCACGGCTGCTGATGTAAACAAGGACACCTTCGCCGACTCAAATGACGCATCACAGATCCTGGCTTACTATGCCTTTACTCAGACCGGCGGAAAGCTCACCTTTGAGGAATACCTGAAGGCTCCTCAGGAATCACAGGAGACTACAACAGCTCCCGCTGTTACAACTAAGGCGCCAAAGACCACAACTACTGCGGCAGTCTCCACCACAAAGGCTCCTACTTCCACCACAAAGGCGCCTGCTTCTACCACAAAGGCGCCGACCACAACTGCAAAAAAGGCCACCACGACCAAGGCTGCCACAACTACTAAAAAGGCAACCACCACCAAGAAGGCCACAACCACCAAAAAGGCCACTACAACAAAAAAAGCTACCACAACTAAGCCCGTGACCACCACTGTTACCACTACTGCCGTTACTACCACAGCAGTCCCCGTTTCCGTGCTCAGGCTGAGCAAGATCGAGATGCTGCTGAACGTGGGCGAGGGCGACATCTCCTACCCCACTATCCTTCCGGAAAATGTGGCGGACAAGTCCGTTACCTGGTCAAGCTCAGATGAGAACGTGGCCACCGTTGACGAGACAGGCTGGGTAGTGGCTAAGGCTGAGGGATTGTGCGTGATCACGGCAAGAAGCGTGCAGTCGCCGGATATTGCCGGACACATCGCTGTTACTGTTACAGACGACTCTAAGGTCAAGGGCATCCGTATGTCCAAGACTGAGATCTCAGTGGAGGTGGGCAGCGGAGATATCTCCTATGCAACGATCCTCCCCAACACAGCCCGTGACAAGACAGTCATCTGGTCAAGCTCAGACCCGACCGTGGCAGAGGTGGACACCGATGGCTGGATCACCGGTATCAGCGACGGCACCTGCACGATCACTGCAAGGAGCCGCAGCAACCCACAGGTATCCGCTGATGTGACTGTTATCGTTGGCTCAGGTGTGAAGACTACCACCACAACAACGATCACCACTACCACAACTACCACCACGACTACAACTACTACCACAACTACTACCGCTGAAACGACTACTGAGACTACTACCACAACAACTACAACTGCTGCTGTTGCTGAGATCAGGCTGGGCTGGAATTCCGCTGAGCTGGAGATCGACGAGACTATCACAGCAGAGGCTGTTGTCCTCCCGGAGGAGGCTCCTAACAAGAACATCAACTGGTCAAGCTCAGACGAGGGCGTGGCTACCGTTGAAAACGGAGTGATCAAGGCGATCGCCGGAGGCGAGTGTACTATCACTGCCACAAGTGAGGCCGATCCTCAGATCTCCGCTCAGATCCAGATCAGCGTTCTTGACGAGAACAGGGTCCGCAAGATCGTGCTCACCGACGAGGAGCTCTACATCGGTATCGGCGGATACGGTATCTCCTGGCTGGTAATGCTCCCGGAAACTGCCGAGAACAAGGCTGAGCTGTGGAGCTGCTCAGATACAAGCATCGCAAGCGTTGACAAATACGGAAATATCTGCGGAAAGGCTCTTGGCGACTGCGTCGTTACTGTCACAAGCGCCGACAACCCCAACGTAAAGGCTGATGTGCTGGTACACGTTGTAGCTGACCCTGAGCCCTTCGATCCCAGAAAGGGCATCAACAGCTCTATCGAGTCTGTTGCTGAGGACGGAAGCATCCTCTTCTGCACACCCTTCCCCGTGAGAGCTCTTGGCCACTTCACCGTGAAATACGTTATCACCGACACAAACGGAAAGGTCACTACGATCGTTTCTGAGGAGCTTGATCCCCCCGTTGACAAGGGCATCGTTACCGCTGTAAACGCTGACACCGATACCTTCGCTCTGTCACTGTACGTCACAAATGTTGACACAGGCGGAGAGGCCAGAATGGGCGCTTACCGCATCAACAAGACCACTCTCTCCTTCTCAGTCGACATCGAGGACATCTACTACGCATTCTATATCCTGGACGGAGTCAAGTAAGGCTCCACCAGGCATCACATACATCAAAAGGAGGACACTATGGCAAAATCTGACAAGGATCTGGACAGGCTCTACAAGGAGCTGGAGGATTACCGTGACAGCCATGAGGACGAGGGCAGCAGACTGCTGAAGTTCTTCGTGGGACTGCTGATGCTGGCAGGAGGTCTCTTCATGATCTTCCAGAATATCAGCGTTTCCAGCAGCTGGGGACACGGCGGCTATTTCCTCTCATTTGGCAATTTCAACCTGGCAAACGGCATGATCATGCTGCCGATCATCATCGGTATCGGTATGCTCTTCACCATGAAGCGCAAGATCTTCGGCTGGACAGTGCTGGCTATCGGCGTGGTGATCGTTCTGCTGAGCGTTCTGCTGACCACCTCGATCCACTGGCGCACAACGAATGCTTACATCTTCATCATCATGTTCGGCCTGACAGCTGCCGGCGCAGGACTTGTGCTGAGAGAGCTGTTCAGGAAAAACTGAATACGCAAAAAAGAGACCCCGCAGGGTCTCTTTTTTTAGATACGATCTTATTTTATGCCCCAGATGTTCTCTGCGTAGTCTGCGATAGTGCGGTCTGAGCTGAATTTTCCTGCATTGCACATATTCAGCCACTGCTTTTTCGCAAAGGCAAGCCTGTCGCTGCGGTAGTCAGCGTTAGTGCGCAGCTTCGCAGCAACGTAGTCCGGCAGGTCGCCCAGCAGATAGTAGTGGTCGGGAGCGTGCCAGCTGGCGCCGTCCAGCAGAGAGGTGTACAGCTCACGGAAGTCTCCGCTGCCTCCGTCAGAAACGCTGCCGTCGATCAGTGAGGAGACCACCTTCTTGATCATGGGGTCATTGGCGAAGGTCCAGCGGCTGTCGTACTCAGGCACGATCTTTTCCAGCTCCTCCACCTTGGCGCCGAAGATGTAGTTGTTCTCCTCGCCGGCCTCCTGCACGATCTCGATATTAGCACCGTCAAAGGTACCCAGAGTAACAGCTCCGTTGAGCATGAGCTTCATGTTTCCGGTGCCGCTGGCCTCAGTTCCGGCTGTGGAGATCTGCTCGGAAACGTCCGCTGCGGCAACCAGCTTCTCCGCATAGGAAACGTTGTAGTTCTGCACGAAGACCACCTTCAGCAGATCCTTTGTCTCAGGGTCAGAGGAAACGATCCTGCCCACCTCGTTGATATAGCGGATTATAGCCTTCGCACGGCGGTATCCGGGAGCGGATTTTGCTCCGAAAATGAAGGTGGTGGGGGCGAAGTCCTTGATGCTGCCGTCCTTGATGCCGTAGTAGATCCACAGGATCGAGAAGGCGTTGAGCAGCTGGCGCTTGTACTCGTGAAGGCGCTTGATCTGGATATCGAAAATGCTCTCCGGACTGATCTGGGCGCCGTCGTGGTCTGCGATGAACTTAGCAAGCTGGGACTTCTTTTCCTGCTTGATCGAGATGAAGCGGCGGAGGATCTCCTCGTTGTCGGCGAATTTCTCCAGCTCCTTCAGGCGGTCAAGGTCAGTTATCCAGCCCTCGTCCCCCAGAAGCTCGGTGATCAGACCAGAAAGCTCCCGGTTGCACAGAGCCAGCCAGCGGCGCTGAGTGATGCCGTTTGTCTCGTTGCGGAAGCGCTCCGGATAGAGGCTGAACCAGTCCGCAAGAACGGTGTCCTTGAGGATCTGGGTGTGGATCTCGGCCACGCCGTTAATGTGTGCGGAGCAGTAGCAGGCCATGTCCGCCATGTGGATCAGCTCGCCCTTGATGATCTTCATGCGGCCGATCTTATCCTTCTGTATGCCAGCTGCGTACAGCTCTGCGATAAGCTCCTCGTTGATCTGGATAATGATCTCATAGATCCTGGGGAGAACTTCCTCCACTAGTCCTACCCACCATTTCTCTAAGGCCTCCTGCATAACGGTGTGATTGGTGTAATTGAAAACTTTTTTGGCTATTCCCAGGGCTTTCTCGAAGGTGTAGCCCTCATTGTCAACGAGCTGACGGATGAGCTCAGGCACTGAAATCACCGGGTGAGTGTCGTTGAGCTGGATCGTGATGTAGTCCGCCAGGTTCTCAAGTGTTCCGAAGCGAGCCTTGTGCTTCCTGAGAATGTCCGTCAGTGACGCACAGCTAAAGAAGTACTGCTGCTTCAGGCGGAGCTTCTTGCCCTCGTTTGTGTCGTCGTTGGGGTAGAGCACACGGGAGATGTCCTCGGCGAAGATCTTCTCCTTGGAGGCCTCAAGGTACTTCTGCTGATTGAAGGTGTCGAAGTCGAACTCCTTCACCGGCTCGGACTGCCAAAGGCGGAGAGTTCCCACATTTTCGGTCTTGCAGCCAAAAACAGGCATATCATAGGGCACCGCACGAACTGTCTGGCCGTTGTACTCCACCAGCACCGCCTCCTCATCGCAGCGCACAGACCAGGGGTCGCCGCAGCGTGTCCAGTCGTCAATGTCCTCCTTCTGGAAGCCGTCCACGATAGCCTGCTTGAAAAGGCCGTACTTGTAGCGAATACCGTAGCCGTCCAGGGGCAGGCCAAGGGTCGCCGCAGAGTCCAGGAAGCAGGCCGCAAGTCGTCCAAGGCCGCCGTTTCCAAGAGCTGCGTCCTCTATCTCCTCAAAGTCGGAGAAGTCCAGACCCAGCTCAGCAAAGGCCTCCTTCACCTCGTCATAGATCCCCAGGCACAGCAGGTTGTTGTACACAGCTCTTCCCACAAGGAATTCCATTGAAAGGTAAGCCGCCCTGCGCTTGGAGAGGTGCTCCTGACGGGCATTTTTCCACTGGTCAGCGTACAGCTCCATGACCGTATCGCCCAGGGCGTTGTGGAGCTGAGCAGGGGTCGCCCCGGAAAGATCCTTAGGCAGTCTGCCGGTAAATTTCTCAATAAAAACATTCTTATCCATGATTTCCTCCATTATCTGTATGCTGGTACCAGGTCCTGGTAGTCAACATCTATTTTTCCGTAAGAAACGTCCTCCAGCCGGTCATAGTCCTCCTGTGGGATATGGCGCACAGCCACTGAGATATGATAGCCCAAGTCATCAAAGACCTTGCTGCTGTCATATTGCTCAGGTCGCAGCTCCTCCGGCGGCGCCTCGCCCTCAGGCAGCAGCAGGTTCACCTGCACACGGGAATCCTCCCTGCTGAAAGCCTCTGTAAACTCCTCATAAGTGGAATCAGCCGGAGTCTCAAAGGGCAGCCAGTATTTATAAAAGCTCACCGCCCAGCATTTTCCCTGAGGGGTAAGTCCCCTGACGAACTCCGCCGACTCCTCCAGCAGCCTGTCGCCGTACTTTACGAACAGGTAGCAGTCGGCGGTGATCTCATCGGTATTTTCCTTGCCGAAAGCGTAGAAAAAATGCCCCTCGCCGTCGTCGATATAGAATGACACGGGCTTGACCTCAGGTACCTCGCCCCAGAATTCCCACTGAACAGATCTGTCCACCACCGTGAAGTCCTTGCCGTACTTATCGCAGAGCTTCTGAACAGCCTTCTGTTCCTCCTCCGGCATTTCAAATGGCGGGAAGGTCATTGGCTCAGTGGTCGTCTGAACAGTGGTGGTCTGGACTGTAGTAGTCTGGGTCGTGGTAGTTTGTGCAGCCGTCGTGGCTGTAGTCGTGGCAGCAGTGATCGCTTCGGTGGGCTCCTCATGAGAGGAAGGGCTCTCCTTTGCCTCTGCACAGCCATAAAGCAGAGCTGCGGCCGCCAGTATGATGAGCCTCTTCATCGGTTGTACAGCTTATTCAGCTTCCGGATCTGCTTGGCAAGCTCCGGCGTGAAGTCGCTCTCCTTTGTGCGGAACTGCCAGTTTCCTCCAAGGGTAGAGGGCGTGTTCATGCGACCCTCCCGTGGGCTTTCCAGGAAGTCCTGCATCTGAGCGCAGGCCACCTGAGCAACACTGCCCCAGGCTGCCCTGATGACAGCAGCCGGAATGTCCTTCTTTTTCTTGACGCAAAGGTAGTTTTTGGCGAATTTCAGGGACTTTTTGTCCAGAGACTCCACCCAGCCGATAAGGGTCTCGTTATCGTGAGTTCCCGTGTAGGCGAAGCAATTGGTAGTGGTGAAATTGTGGGGAAGATAGCCGTTTTCCCCGTCTGAGAAGCCGAATTGCAGCACCTTCATGCCCGGATAGCCGCACTCCGCCAGCATCTCATGTACCTCCTCCGTCAAGAAGCCCAGATCCTCGGCGATGATGTTGAGCTTCCCCAGCTTCTCCTCAGCCTTGCGGAAAAGCTCGGCGTTGGGACCTTTTTTCCACTCGCCCACAGTTGCGTCCTCGTTTCCGTAGGGGATCGTGTAGTAGCTCTCGAAGCCCCGGAAGTGGTCGATGCGAACAATGTCGTAAAGCTCGCAGGCCTTCTGGATACGGCCGATCCACCACTTGTAGCCGGTCTTTTTGTGGTAGTCCCAATCATAGAGGGGGTTGCCCCAGAGCTGGCCTGTGGGAGAGAAAACGTCCGGCGGACAGCCTGCCACGCAGACTGGTCGGCGCTTGCGGTCAAACCAGAAGAGACGGTGGTCGCTCCAGGCCTCAACGCTGTCCAGAGCGCAGTAAATTGGGATGTCGCCCACGATCTCGATACCGCTGCGGTTGGCGTACTTTTTCAGCTCGCCCCACTGACGTGAGAACTCGAATTGCAGGAATTTGTAGAAGCCGATCTGGTTTTTCAGCTGCTTTTTCGCCGCAGCAACGGCCTTCGGACGGTGCATGGAGATCTCCTTCTCCCACTCATACCAAGGAGCGCCGCCGTTTTCGTCCTTCAGCGCCATGAACAGGGCGTACTCATCCAGCCAGTCCGCATTTGCCGCAGTGAATTTCCGGTATGCCGGGAATTTAGCTGCCCGAAACCGTGAATAAGCCTTCCTCAGCACTGCAAAGCAGTTCTGGTAGATCAGGGCGTAGTCCACCTTTCCGGGCTGGCTCTCCCAAACGATGTCCTTCAGGTCATCTTCCTCAAGGAGACCGTCTCCTTCAAGGACCTCAAAGTCGATGAAATAGGGATTTCCAGCGTTGACGGAGAAGCTCTGATAGGGCGAATCTCCGTAGCTTGTGGGGGAAAGGGGCAGGATCTGCCAGCATTTCACGCCGGCTTCCTTCAGAAAGTCCACAAAGCTAAAGGCCTGTCTGCCCATTTTGCCGATACCGTACTTGGACGGCAGGCTGGATATGTGCATCAAAATGCAGCTTTTTCTCATATAGATCACCTCTGTGTATTATGTCGTTTTTTAGGGAAATAATAAAAAACGAAACAAATTATGCCGGTCAAGCCGGGAGATAGCTGTCCGAAACTGCCGTCAGACATTGCTTCGCTTGTCTGACTCAGCTTTTAGGGGGACTCTGTCCCCCTCGGTCTCCCCCCTTGCCAAAGGGATGTGATCCCTCTGGACTCCCGGTCTGACGCCTACGGCGTTTTTGAAAGGAGTTTTTTCTTGAAATTTTTTCGCTATATTTTCTCATTCCTCATGGGATTTTTCATCTACAGTCTGCTTGAGGTAGCCGGCCGTGGCTACACTCACTGGACCATGGCTCTCTGCGGAGGCGCTGTCCTTGCAGCAGTTTACGGCCTCAGCGGACGTGTCCGGCTGATCGGCTGCTGCGCCTGCGGAGCTCTGATCACCACCGGCTTGGAGCTGATCGTGGGGATCTTCGACAACCTTATCATGGGCTGGCAGGTGTGGGATTACTCAGATATGCCCCTGAATTTTCTCGGCCAGATCTGCCTTCCCTTCTCTGCCGGGTGGTTCGTGCTGTGCGCTCCGGCGTACTTCCTCTGCAAGAATATCCGGCGGAGACTGACAGATCAATAGCCCTCCTCACGGAGCCCCTTCACGATGTCCACATAGAACTCCCGGACATCGTAATTGTCGATATTCTCACGCATAAGGTCGATAACGTCCCCGTGGCTGACTCCCCTCTTCTGGGGAGTTGTTATCAGGTGGTATTCGCCGTGCTTGGCGCTCTCCTCCCAAACCAGACCGTCGTTGGGGCCGTTGAGCTTCTTGATCAGCAGATAGCCGAAATTCAGCGGTATCCCGGCTGAGCCGGCACTGCTCATTATCGACATATAGCTGCGGTAGGAAACTCCCTCCTTATCGGGCATCTCCGTAACGTAATCTCTTGCACGAACAGCGCTCAGATCCTTGACTCCGGCGATGAAATCAGGCTTGGTGTCGCCCAAGACCGTGAACAGCTTGTTGTATCGGGCAGTCACGAAGTCCACGAAGCCCTGAGACAGCTTCCCCAGAAGGAAATCAACCATGTCGCAGCCCTTGTGAGGAGTGTTTATGGTGGTGAGAGTCGCAACGTACTTATCCATACCCAGGCAGCTGATCGCATAGCGTGAGTCCAGGCCGCCCTTGGAATGGGCGATGATGTTGACCTTCTCGGCGCCGGTCTCCTTGATAACGCTGAGGATCGTGTCTCTCAGCTCACGGGCGCTGTCGGGGACGGACTGGGCGGACTGCTGCTTTCCGTAGAAGATCCTGGCGCCGTTGCGGATAAGGGTAGCCGGGATCCTTCCCCAGTAATTCACCAGCTGCCAGTCACGGAAGAAGATCCCGTGTACCAGCAGGATCGGGTATTTTGTGGCGCAGACCGTACTTTCGGCACGGGCGTTTTCCAGCTCCAGCTTATCAAGCTCGAAGAAATACTCCCGCTTGGCGGTCTTGTAATACCTTCGGATCAGGAAGATATTCAGCACCGGCATCCACCAAAACATCATCATGAGGACGTGATCCTTGATCTTGATCTGCTTGGCGGAGGAGGCTGTGCGGATAACTCCCATGAACAGCACAAGTCCCACCAGCAGCACCGGCATGACCACGGCGAAGACTCTCGCCACGGCTCCGGCCTCTGACTTGATAAACCAGAACACCAGGAAAACAGCCTCTATAACGGCAGCAAAACCGCCGATCCAGATCAGGTCAGTTCCCCGTTTTATGCGTCTTAGGCGCTTGCTGTCCATAGGGGGCTTTCCTCCGGATCTGAACAAAACCGCCAGATACCCCAGCGATAAAGCGATAACTGCGACCACCTTCAATGCTGTGTGCCCCGGGATCATTCCCCACGCCGGAACGGCACTTCCCAGCAGAAGCACGATCATAAGCTCCAATACCCTTTTCATGTTACCTCCAAAAAACAGGCTGTTCCGAAAACTCAGAACAGCCCTGTTTGTGATCAATAATTCTTGTTAGAATCTGCGTTAAAGAAATTTCCGCTGCTTTCTGTATAGTAGTCATTCGGCTCAAGTGACATAAAATCGTCGTCCTCGATATCAGGAAGCCTTGCACCGCAGCGTCCGCAGAACTGGAAACGCTCGTTTACCTCTGCATCGCACTTGGGGCAGATCTTATATCCTCTGATGCCGTTGAGCTCGTATCTCATCTTCTTGATCCTTCTGCGTCTAGTGTCGATGTCGTCGCACAGGATCTTGAGATTTGCAGGATCCTCATTGGGATTTTTGTAGTATTTCTTGCCGATATCCGTAAAGATCTCTACGATACGCTCTTCCTCATACAGGATCTTTCTTTTAAGGTTATTTGCCTCAGAAATATTTTTAGCTTTATCAGACACGCCCTTGGAGGCGTCACCGATCTTATCGAGAAGTCCCATTTTCATCACTCCTAATTACCAGAATTTTCTCGCATAATTGCTATACATAAATTATACGATCAAACCAAGTTTTTGTCAAGCGTTTTCAAAAATATTTTACCTGTACCCGTCCGATTTGTGCAACTATTACATTTCGGAGATATCATTTTCGGTAAGCTGAATAATACCTGCCTTGTTGAGAGCTGCGGAGGCGTTCTCCACATCGTCAACACGGATAACGAAGGACACCGATCTGTCGGACTTGCCTAAAAATGCGTAGAGGTACTCAAGGTTGACGCCCTCGCCGCCAAGCACGTCCAGGGCACGGCTGAGCTGACCGGGAGTATCCGGGATAGAGATCGCTACGATCTCTGTAACGGTCACGGGGTAGCCGGCCTCCTTGAGGGTATCCACGGTCTTGTCGGTGTCGTTGGCGATAAGGCGCAGGATACCGAAGTCCTTTGTGTCAGCAAGGCTCAGGGCACGCACGTTTATCCCCTTGTCCTTGATGAGCCGCATAACTCCGGCAAGCTGGTTGGGTCTGTTGTCTACGAATACTGAGATCTGTCTTGCATTTGCCATGGTTGATCCTCCTTATTGTGGGAATTTATATTCAGGGCAGTGCCCTATCAGTCGTGGAGCTTTCTTCTGTCGATAACTCTTACAGCCTTGCCCTCGCTTCTGGTGATAGACTTGGGAGAAACAAGGTGTACCTTAGGATTGATGCCAAGCATGGTCTTGATAGCCTCTGCCAGCTCTCTCTCCTGCTTCTGCATATCCTTGACCTTATCGGAGAACTGATCAGGATTCATCTCAACGCTGATGTCAAGAGTATCTGAGTTGTTCACACGGTCCACCTCGATGAGGTAGTTGGGAGAATAGCCCTGCTCGATGAGAACGGTCTCGATCTGGCTGGGGAATACGTTTACGCCACGAATAATCATCATGTCGTCGCTTCTGCCCATGGGCTTGGCCATCTTTACCAGAGTTCTTCCGCAGGAGCACTTGCCTCTTGTCAGGCGGCAAAGGTCTCTTGTGCGGTAGCGAAGGAGGGGGAATGCCTCCTTAGTGATGCTTGTGAACACCAGCTCGCCCACCTCGCCGTCGGGAAGGGGCTCACCTGTTTCGGGGTCGATGATCTCGGCAATGAAGTTATCCTCATTGATGTGCATACCGTTCTGCTCAGAGCACTCAAAAGCAACGCCGGGGCCGCTGATCTCGGTAAGGCCGTAGATGTCGTAAGCCTTGATACCCAGAGACTTTTCGATAGAGCGGCGCATCTCCTCAGTCCAGGGCTCAGCTCCGAAGATACCTGCCTTCAGCTTCAGGTCGTCGGGAGAGATGCCCATTTCGTGGATAGTTTCGCCGATATAAGCAGCATATGAAGGTGTGCAGCAAAGGATAGTTGCACCAAGATCCTGCATGAACTGGATCTGTCTGTCGGTATTTCCCGAGCTCATGGGAAGTGTGAGACATCCCACGGTGTGTGAGCCGCCGTTGAGTCCTGCGCCGCCTGTGAACAGTCCGAAGCCGTAAGCCACCTGACATACGTCCTCATTTGTGCCGCCTGCCGCAGTGATAGCTCTTGCGCAGCACTCGTCCCACAGGTCGATGTCATTCTGAGTGTAGAACGCAACTACACGTCTTCCGGTAGTACCGCTGGTAGAGTGGATACGAACGCACTCGCTCAGGGGCTTTGCCAGAAGTCCGAAGGGATAAGCGTCACGAAGGTCTGCCTTGCTGAGGAAGGGCAGCTTGCGCAGATCCTCAGTTCCCTTGATGTCCTCAGGCTTAACGCCCTTTTCGTCCATGAGGTCACGGTAATACTTCACGTTCTCGTAAACGTGCTTTACCTGTGCCACAAGGCGCTCGTCCTGGAGCTTTTTCATGACCTCCGGTGAGGCGCACTCCATTTCCTGGTTCCAATATCTTTCCATTGGTTTTCATACTCCTTTGTATAAAAATTTATTGTGAAAAATAAATTCTGTTCGGTGTTAGGCGGGCTCACTGCCCGATAGTGATGATGTTGCTTACCCTGATGTAGGTGCCGTTGATGTAGGCCGTCAGGTAGACCTCTGACTTGCCGTCGGTGCCTCCAAATGTGGCATACTGCGGAGCAAGTGTCAGCTCAGGGTCGCCGGTATGCGGGTCGGTAGCGCCTCTTTGCAGGACGCCCTGACCGTTGTGATCGATCTGCCAGCAGAGATTTCTGAAGCCCTCGTGGTCGTCACGGGTTATCGAGCCGTCCTCATTGAGAGTAAGGGTGAAGGTCTCCACCACCTCGGTCTCGGCGATGGTCTTCTGCCGATATGAGAGGAAGTCCGACTTCTCGCCGTTGATCTCCACGTCTGCGGAGCAGTTTACGAAGTTCAGGCTGGCCTCTCTGCCAACGATACCGCCGTAGTCCTCAAATGCGCCGGATATTTTTCCGCTGACATGGACGTTTTCCCAGGTATTGGTCATATAGACCTCGCCGCCCACGATGCCTACCCGAGCTCCTCCCGAAACCTCGGCATTCTCGAAGGTCAAGTCATTCACTGTGCAGCCCAGTCCGTAGCCGATGAAGCCCACGTCTGTGTCGCCTTCGATCTTCATGCCGGTTATTTTGTGACCGCCGCCGTCCACATTTCCGGAAAACGCCGTATTTCCGCTGCTCTGCCAGCCCATAGGAGACCAGTCATAGCCGGTCAGGTCAATGTCTGCGTCAAGCACGATACTGGCGTAGTTGCTGTTCACTCCGTTGATATAGTAAACAGCACTTGCCAGCTGTTCCGGAGTTGAAACATGGAACAGCGGAGCGTTCTCCATCGCCCACTGCTTATCGGCAAGCTCCATGATGCTGCCGGTGTCGCAGTTTCTCTCCCAATCCGTAGTATAGGCGGTAGGATCTTTGTCATAGGCGAATTTCTCCGCACGGCTGTCGCCCCAGGCATCAAACCACTGATAGGCGTCCACAACGATGTAGACTCCCGGTTTTTCGGCATTTACGGTGATCGTACAATTTTCCTTGTCCAGCACAGGCTCCGGGAGCTCATCGTAGAATTGGTCGTCCTCATTGTAGAAGAGCACCATGAGGTTTTCCTCAGGAACGCCTCTCAGCTCATCTTTATTATAAGTGAAGGAAAGCTGCGCATCGGTGACAGTATCGGAGAAGTCCAGCTCAAAGGGCAGTCCGAAACGTCCCACAACTCCCATGTGCAGCACATGGCCGGAAACGTCGTCAACGCTTGCCTCCTTGCGGAGTTTTCCGCTGCACTTAGCCGTAAGAGTGACCATAGTTATCTCCGGACACTCACTGCTGTCAAAGCTGCGGCGGCAGCTCTGCTCGGTCATTTCGGCAGAGGTCTCCTCCTCAGTCACTTCCTCTGTGGGAGCCTCGGTTTCCTCCTCTGCGGAGCTTACAGAGCTCTCCTCCGGCTCATCTGCGTCCTTTGGTCCGCAGGAAACAAGTCCTCCTGCCAGCAAAGCCACAGTCAGTAATGCCAAACCCCGTTTTTTCATAGCAAGTCCCCCGGCACGAAGCCTTTTCTATATCATTTCAGCTTATCTTGCGTTCTTTCCAAGCTCGAAGGCCTTCTTGTTCAGCTCCAGGAATTTAGGCGGAACACACTGCTCCAGAGCGCTCTGCCACAGCTCCTCGGGGAAGTCTGTGAGAGAAGCGAAAACTCCCATGAGAACTACGTTTGAGGCCTTTGCTGTACCGGCCTGCTCAGCCAGAGCAAGAGCGTCCACAGCAACCAGGTCAACACCTGCTGCCTTGATCTTTCCGGCCAGATCCTCAGGATACTGAGCAGCGCCGGTGATAACGGGCATGGGGTCGATCTGCTGAGTTGAGGTGATAAGGTGTCCGCCCTTCTTGAGGTAAGGCAGGCATCTTGCGGCCTCCAGCATCTCGAAGGAGATAACTGCGTCGGCCTCGCCCTTCTCCACAACGGGAGAATACACCTTGTCGCCGTACTTTACATATGTAACAACGGAGCCGCCTCTCTGGCTCATTCCGTGTACCTCGCTCACCTTTACGTCATAGCCCTGAGCAAGCAGGACATTTCCCAGAAGGCGTGAAGCGAGCAGTGAGCCCTGACCGCCAACGCCGACTATCATGATAGACTTAGTTTCCATTTATATTTCCTCCTGTTATTTCGTTAAAAGCTCCAGATCTCCGTCCACGAAGCCGATACCTATGCCCTCTGCGGAAAGGAGAGTGCTGCGGTGGGTGCCTTTTTCAAGGTACTCGCTGCAAAGCTGTGAAAATACGCTTACCACACGCTTTTCGTCCACATTCTCCTCGTCGGAGAAGTCCAGGGCGAACAGGTCCTCCTCAGAAGACCAGACCTCCTCGCAGGCCCACTCGCCGTCCTTGTCCTCCGGGTCGAAGGCACCTGCGGCGATGAGCTGAAGGGTGTACAGAGGCTCGCCTGTCTCAGAGCGGTCCTCATAGATATTGAAATTGAAGGCCTTTGTTTCCTCAGGCATATCGTTGTTTTCAAGCAGAGCGTCCAGCCATGCGGCGAAGTGCTCATAGACCTCGATGTTGATCATTTTTTCTTAGCCTTTCTGTATCTGAAAAATTCCAGCTTTCCGCACCTGGGGCACTCATAGATGCTGACGGTAAGAGCTCCGGACAGGTAGTTGTCCAAGTGTCCCATGAAGAAGCCGTAGCGACCCTTCTGGAGCCTTTCGGTGCCGATGTATTTCATCTGAAAGCTGTCGTATGGACAGTAGATCTCCCGTACTTTCATATTGACCTCCTACTGGTCAGTGATCATTCGATAGCGCCAACTTTGCACTGCTGCTGACAAATGCCGCAGCCTACGCACTGTGTATGGTCGATAACTGCCTTGCCGTCCTTCATGGAGATCGCAGGACAGCCCAGCTTCATGCACATCTTACATCCAACGCACTTATCTGTGTTCACCTTCAGAGGCGGGTTATGCTTAACGTACTTCAGCAGAGCGCAGGGACGGCGTGAGATGATGACAGAAGCCTCATCTGCTGCCAGCTCCTCCTTGATAGCTGCCTCGGTCTGAGCCAGATCATAGGGGTCAACTACTCTTACACGCTTTATGCCGATAGCCTTGCACAGCTCCTCCAGATTTACGGCAGCAGCAGGGTCGCCCTTCAGATTCTTGCCTGTGGTGGGGTTCTGCTGGTGGCCGGTCATTCCGGTGATGGAGTTGTCAAGTATGATAACTGTGGAATTTGAATTATTGTAGGCGATGTTCACCAGACCTGTCATGCCGCTGTGCATGAAGGTGGAGTCGCCGATAACTGCAACGGTCTTGTGCTCAGTCTCAGAGCCTCTTGCCTTGTTGAAGCCGTGAAGTGCAGAGATAGAAGCTCCCATGCAGATAGTTGTGTCAACTGCGAACAGCGGAGCTGCGGCGCCAAGGGTGTAGCAGCCGATGTCGCCGGAAACTGTGATCTTGTTCTTGCTCAGGCAGTAGAACAGGCCTCTGTGGGGACATCCCGGACACATTACAGGAGGTCTTACAGGGATATTGTCCTCCAGAGCGATAAAGTCGTTCTTCTTGCCAAGGAGCTTCTCAGCGATAACCGACTGGGGGAGCTCGCCGATGTAGCCGAAGATCTCCTTGCCCTGAACGTTGTTCACGCCGATATTGCGGCAGTGCTCCTCGATGATGCCGTCAAGCTCCTCGATAACGTAGATCTTGTCGTACTTTGCGGCAAAGTCCTGGATCAGCTTCACAGGGAGAGGATTCACCATGCCCAGCTTCAGGACAGAAGCCTTGTCGCCGAGAGCCTCCTTTACATACTGGTAAGCGGCGCCGTTGGTGATAACGCCGAACTCAGCGCTGTCCGAGATCTCCACACGGTTGAGAGGTGAGGTCTCAGCGTACTCGATCAGCTTCTTAGTCCTCTCCTCAACGAAAACGTGTCTGCCCTTTGCAAAAGCAGGCATCATAACGTATTTCTGGGGATTTTTTGTGTATTCCTTCAAGGGCAGCTCTTCCCTGTCAACAACATCGACGATGCTCTGGGAGTGAGCTACTCTTGTGGACATTCTTACGATGAAGGGAGCGTCGAACTGCTCGGAAAGCTCAAATGCCAGCTTCACGAACTCCTTGCACTCGCTGGAATCAGAGGGCTCGATCATGGGCACCTTTGAGGCGATAGCGTGGTGACGGCTGTCCTGCTCGTTCTGGGAGGAGTGCATTCCCTGGTCGTCAGCAACTGCGATGACCATACCTGCGTTTACTCCTGTGTAAGCGGCTGTATACAGAGGATCTGCGGCCACGTTCAGACCAACGTGCTTCATTCCGCAGAAGGATCTTGCTCCTGCGATAGAAGCTCCCAGTGCGGTCTCCATAGCTACCTTCTCGTTTGGAGCCCACTCTGCGTAGATCTCGTCATACTTTGCGGCTTCCTCAGTGATCTCGGTGGAGGGAGTTCCGGGATAGCTTGAAACTATCCGGCAGCCTGCCTCGTAAAGACCTCTTGCGAAGGCCTGATTTCCTATCATTAGCTTTTTCATTACTTTTTGTCCTTTCTGTTTATGTGATACAATGGATGCAGGTGCATCCATTATAAATTATCCAGGATACCTTGCAGATCGGTTATCTGCTCAGTCCATATATCGGCTGAAGTTTTCAAGCAGCCATTTTGCGACTCCGTCCTCGGTGTTTGGCGGAGCTGTCATATCTGCGGCTGCGATGACCTCGGGCCTTGCGTTGCCCACAGCCACCCTCACATCTGAGGCGCTGAACATGGGCAGGTCGTTGAGGTTGTCCCCGAAGGCCACAACTCTCTCAAAGCCGTATTTTTCCCGAAGGAAACGGATCCCTGCGGCCTTTGATGCCTCATGCGAGAACACCTCCAGGTACCAAGCGCCGTTGTAGACGTCAAGGTAGAAGGCAAGGCTCACTCCGGGGATCTTTTCGATCTGGCATTTTACCGGGAAAAGCTCCTCATAGGGGCCGGTGGTGGTGAAATAGACCACGCTGCCGTCGGCCATGTCTGAAAGGTGCTCCAGCTGGACGAATGGCTTTTTGTAGCTGTTTTTCCGCACCTCGGCAAAGCTGCGCATGACGTTGGTGGTCAGCGCCGAGTAGTAGCAGATCAGAGTTTCCTCCTCAATGCGGTACATGAAGCAGTGTACGCCGTGCTGCTCAAAGGCGCCGATAACCTCCGAAGAGGCCTCAGGCTCGATGAAATGGCTCTTTATGTAGTGCTTTTCGGTGGTGTCGTAGATGCTCACGCCGTTCATCAGCATACATGGCACGCTGATCTCAAGTGCCGATGTTATGGGAACTGCCGAATACACCGACCTTGCAGTTGCAAAGGCAAAGCAGAGCCCTTTCTCCGTCAGGGAGTTTATCACCCTAGCGGTATACTCAGTGACCGCCGGCTCTGGGCTGAGCAGAGTGCCGTCCAGATCGGATATGAATAAAGTCCTGCTGATAGAGCTCACCTCCGTAAATGCACATTCATAATAGAATTATACCACATATTTGTGTAAATTGCAACAGCATTTTGCAAATTGGGAGCTCTTTCCGCCCAGCAAAAAAGGGACCGCCTGAGCAGTCCCTTTCAAGTGATCTTATTCCTCCGGATCCTCGCCCTGATAGATGACGGCGATCACCGTGATGTTGTCCTGTCCCCCGTGGTCAAGAGCCCTCTTCACCAGCAGCGAGAGCCGCTTGGGAAGACTTTTTGGCATCTCAAGTACCTCCTGCATATCTATAGAGGAGACATAATCTGACAGCCCGTCGCTGCAAAGCAGCAGTATATCGCCGTATTCCATGCCTCCGGAAATGATCTCCACGTCGATCTTCGGGTCAGTTTTCACGTTTCCGAATGCGGGGAAGATGATGTTCCGGTGGACGTGTGTGCGGCGCTCCTCCTGAGTTATGGAGCCCTCCTCGTAGAGCAGCTGCACCAGTGACTGATCCCGTGAGATCTGGCGGATCCTTCCGCCTCTGTAGCGGTAGAGCCGTGAATCGCCCACATTGAACGATACCACCTCGCCCTCCTCCGAAACTGCGATACCGCAGAGGGTGGTCTGCATATTGGTGCTGTCCTTGTGTTTTTGGCTGTATTCAGCCAGCCTGTGGTGGATCTCAAGGAGACCCGTTTTCAGCTTGTTTCTCTGGAAGTCCTCGATCGTGCGCACCTGTTCAAGGCACATCTTCGAGGCGACTTCACCTGCGGCCTCGCCGGAAACTCCGTCTGAGACCGCCGCAATGAACGGACCGCTGAGCCGCTGCTCCGAGGAGCCCTTGTCGATGACAGCTCTGCCAATGAGCATGGCATCCTCGTTATGCGGCATAACGCCCTTTTCAGTTATTCCGCAGCAATAGTACATTTCTTTGCGACCTCTTTTGTTTTGTTGTTCTTTCTTTTTCGGCTATATATCTGTTCAGCCGTTCATTCTGTAAAGTGCCATTCCATTTCGGCAGGTCTGATCAATGAGCTCCTGAGCGGAGATCCCCTTGACCTCGGCGGCCTTTGCCGCTGTGCTGGTCAGCATGGAGCTGTCGCAGCGTGTCCCCCGGTAAGGCACAGGCGCCATGTAAGGGCAGTCGGTCTCGATGACCAGCCTGTCCATGGGGACTGCCTCCAAAGCCCTTATGGGCTTCTTTGCGTTTTTGAAGGTGAGCACACCGGTAAAGCCGATGTACATACCTATTTTCAGCACCTCCTGGGCAGTTTCAGCCGAGCCGCCGAAGCAGTGTACGACTCCATGAGGGCGGTGGTCACGAAGGATCGCCAGAGTGTCCTCAGAGGCGTCACGGCTGTGGATGATCACCGGCACGTCAAGCCTTTTGGCCAGATCCAGCTGTTCCTCGAAGAGCTTTATCTGCTCCTGACGGTCGTAGCCCTCATAGTGGTAGTCAAGGCCGATCTCTCCAAGAGCGATAGTTTTCTCGTTTTGGAGAATGGTCTCCTCCACAGTTTTAAGGTAGTCCGCCGGTACATTCCCGGCATTTTCCGGGTGGATGCCAGCGGCGGCGTAGATGTAGTCCCATTCCTTTGCCAAGGCGGAGTTGGCGGCGGTGTCCTCCATAGAAGAGGAGGCCAGCATCACCAGTCTTACGCCCTTTCCAGGAAGAGAGGCCAGGAGCTCCTCCCGGTCGCCGTCAAAGGCAGGATCCGTGTAGTGAGCGTGGGTATCGAAGATGTTGTTCATGACTGCTCTTCCTTGAAATACTGGTCAACGAAGTTGTTGATGAAGGCTGAGCTGGGGATATAGTCTGCGTCAGCCACAGTTCCGTCCATAACGATGAATGTAGCAATAGAGGTGCCACGCTCCAGCATATCCTTGATAGCCGCCTTGTGCTCACGGTAATCCTTAGCGGTAAGGTCTGTGCCGTTGATGCCGCAGAGGTTGATGATCGTGTTGAAGCTGTTGTCGAACTGGTCTGCAAGGCGCTTTCCGTCGGACTGGTTGATCATATTTGCGATGATGGAGCTTGCGGTGTAGGCACGCTGGACCTCGCCGTCCTCCATGAGAGAGTAGGTCACCAGAGTCTCGATCTGTTCGCCGTTAAGGTACTGCTCAGAGCCGTCACTGCGCAGGCCGGCGATCTCCACATTGACGGGATAGGTGACTCCGCCCAAAATATCGCAGGTCTTCAGGAAGGCCGTTTTGTCCATTTTCATAAACCTGTCAACGGTTATGCCGAAGACTGTCTCAACAAAGCTCTTTGCGGTAGCTCCGCCGCCCTTTTCGTAGGAGCCCTTCATGCTCTGCTGCTGGTCCTCAACGATAGCGATAGTATTCGTGGGGATACCAACGAAGATCAGCCGCTTGTCCTTGGGTATAGACCTCATCAGCACGAAGGTGGAGCTGCATTTCTGATCCGGGTCGTCCAGGATAAAGAGGATCGTGTGGTTGTCCTCATAGGTGGAGGTAGTGACCTGTCTGGGGATCGGCTCAGAGGGCTTTTTGTCCTGTCCAAAGCCGAAATATCGGTAGATCCCGTAGGCTCCTCCTCCCACGATGAGCAGTCCCAGGAACACTGTCACAAGAAACGGAACTGCGATGCTTCCGGTTTTTTTCTTTGCCATGATCGTTTCTCCTTTCGTTCTTTCAGCAAGGTAAACTATTCGTATAACGAACCTCAAAAAAATATTCAGTAAAAAGTGGATAAAAAAGATTTTCCCAAATGCTCCTGTCGAAAACTATCAGCGTGGCTGCGTTTATCAACAGGGTTTTCAACATTTTCAACATCAAAAGCTGTCCGGCGAATGTTTGAACATCAAATTCAACACTCTGTTGAAAACCGAACAATGTTTCACCCTCTCACAAGATACAGTGTCCGCCGGATAGCTCCCGCACTGCATATCCGCAGGAACATTTACCGATCGGTGTTGATTTTGGTGAGATATTGTGATATAATGAATGCTGGAGCATTCATTATAATTATTTCAAAGCCCTTGCAGATGCGCAGATCTGAGATCTGCTCCCTGCACATCGGGCAATTATATCATAACGCTTCGCTTTTATGATATAATAAATGCTGGAGCATTCATTATAGTTATCTCAAAGCCTTATCTCACGGTCGGAGGAACACGTTTTCCATAAAGGAGATCTCCGTTGCTGCCGCCCGAAAGTCCTTTCCGGAGCGTTCGATAACGCTGTAGACCTGGCTCAGCCCGAAGCTGCGGATCTTTCTTCCAAGCCGAGCGGCCTGATTTATGGTCTGCGCCGTGCCGGAGTGAGACTCAGCAGGCTCAAAAAAGGCCAGCACTGCCGCAGAGCGCTCCACCATAAAGTAATTCCTGTCACGGTAAAGATCCGGCGAGGTATTCTCGCTTCGTTTTTTTCCGTAGACCATTTCAGGATCCATACAGGTGGTTATGAGAAGGTCCGCCCCGTGCTCGACACGCTCCAGCAGCTTCCTGTACTCAATGGAAAAGCGCTCGGCGTGGCGGAGAAAGGGCATTGCTCCGATCAGCTTTATGCGGTCGTCCTTCTCCTTTATCCGGAGGATATAGTCCGCAGCCCAAAGATCCGTGCCCATAGCAAGGCCGCTGAGAAATGTGGTGGATCCGGCCGAAACAGCCATGTCGATGTACCTGCAAAGCATGAGTTTCACGGTCTTCATGGTGATGTCACGGTACTCCTCAAGCCCCTGGTAAGGGATCACACTCTTTCCACGGTGGCCTGTGATACAGACCGTCTGTTCAAATTTCGGGATAACGTGGGCGCAGTCATAGACCGGCTCACCCGATACGAGAGATCTGAGCATGGCTCACCTCCGTATTCAAAAAATGTCACACATTACGATTATAACATAAAGGCAAAAAAAATGCAACACCGCAAACGATTTTTTTAGCCGAAATATATACAGAGCACAGAAAGGAAATGATACTGTTATGAAGCCGTATCTGAAGAGAGCCTGGGCGGAGATCGACCTGGGCAAGCTGAAAAAGAATGTGGAGATCATCAGAGGCCTTAATTCTCCCGGCACTGAGATCATGGCTGTGGTTAAGGCTGACGCCTACGGTCACGGCTATGAGCACATCGTACATACTCTCGCTCAGGACTGCGGGATCAGGAATTTCGCCGTTTCCAACCTGGACGAAGCAATCGCCGTAAGAGAGTCAGCTCCCCAGGCAGACATACTGATCCTGGGCTACACTCCCCCGGAGTACGCTCATGAGATCTCCACCAACAATATCATTCAGGGCGTGGTCTCCACGGAATACGCTCTTGCTCTGGTCAAAAACACGCCTTTCCCGATCCGATGTCATGTGAAGATCGACACCGGCATGGGAAGGATCGGTCTCAAGCACGCCGACCCCAAGGACTGCGCTGCCGAGATCGCTGAGATGATGAAGATCGAAAAGCTCTCCGTTGAGGGCATTTACACCCATTTCGCAGTTGCTGACAGCGACGACCCGGACAACGTGGCCTACACCGACCGCCAGCAGAAGTACATACTTGACGTGGACGATGCACTGAAGGCCAGCGGGATCTCTCTGCGGCACTGCCACTTCATGAACAGCGCTGCTACCTGCTACAGGAACACTCCCCGGAGCACCCTTAGCAGAGCCGGCATCATCCTCTACGGCCTCCACCCCGACATGAGCCTTCCTATCCCTGATGGACTGGAGCCGGTCATGGAGGTGAAGGCTGTGATCTCACAGGTGAAGACCTCTCAGCCGGGAGACTGCATAAGCTACGGCAGAACATTCACTGTTGAACATGAAATGCGCATAGCTACAGTAACTGTGGGCTATGCAGACGGCTACTCAAGGCTGCTCTCCGGCAAGGGCGAGATTCTCGTCCACGGAAAGCGCTGCAAGATCGTTGGAAGAGTCTGTATGGATCAGCTGATGATTGACGTTTCGGACGTTCCCGAGGCCAAGTCCGGCGACATCGTCACCCTCATCGGCAGGGACGGCGATGACATCATCACCGCAGACGAGCTGGCTTCCGTTTACGGAACTATCGGCTATGAGGTGGTCTGCGGCATTTCCAAGAGAGTCCCCAGGATCTACAAGGAAGCATGAATTTCGCAGAATACCGCTGGGAAGCAGAGCTGATCCTCCGGCAGACACCGGCCGAATGTGCCCTATATCCGCTGATCGACGAATTCCTTCGGGAGTTCCCAAAGATTGGCAGATTATCCCTGAGATGCATAGCTCTTTATCAGGCCAAGCAGGTCTGGGAGCCCGAAAAGCTGATGTTCCCCATGGGAAAAGACGGGAAGCTGGCAGCGCTGGACTTCGCAATACTGCCCCTGGACTTCGACTACAAAAAGACTCCGAAGGGACTCCTGCCGGGAGCGGTGGAGGTCAAGGCCATTTACACCGACCTGGAAACTGAGCTGCACAAAAAGCCCGGCCAGATCACCGGCGGTCTGAGCAGATTTCGCAGGATCATCTATACAAATGGCCTTGAATGGCGGGTCTATGAGAAAAGCTCCCCGGGAAGCTGCAAGAGCGTTTCTCTGGGAGAATACACAGATAAAAGCGGCGGCTCCGTAAGAAAGGGGCGGATATACTCCCCCTCCTCCTCCGATAAGATCCTCTGGTTTGGGGAGGAAAAGTGGCAGGAGCTCCGCAAAATGATAGAAGGAATAAATTTGGAGGAACAAAAATGAAAAGACTTATCCCGGTCTGCGCAGCCGCTTTGCTGCTGACCGGCTGCGGCGGCTACACCAGCAGTCAGGTCTCGGAGATCATCCAAAAGTCCACCGAGGACCCCTTCGGCAGCTACTACGAGCTCACCGCCGAGGGCGCCTCTCAGCAGGATCTGGCTCAGATCGCACGGATCGCCGAGGAGAGAGCCTTCATGAAGGTCCCCGGCATCAACAGCACCACTGAGATCGATCCCGACAAGGGAACTGTCCGGCTCTATTTCAAGTACGAGGACCGCATGGCCGATGTCATTGACGGCTTCGGCGAAGAGATAGCTCAGAATGACCGCCTGGAATTCTGCAAGGGCATGGAGAACACGGATCCCGTCCTCACCAACGAGAACGTCACCTCCGCCACTGCCGGCATCATGATCCAGGATGGCGAGAACTGGTACGTTCAGCTTGAGCTGGACGATCAGGGAACTGAGACCTTCGCTCAGCTCACCACAGAGCTGGCCGGCACCGACACTCCGATCTCCATTTGGATGGACGGAGAGCTGCTGAGTGCTCCCACCGTGACCTCTCCAATAGTTGACGGCTATGCTGTGATCACAGGGAACTTCACCAGCGAGTCCGCAAGAGCTCTGGCTGACCGGATAAACTCAAAGCCAATGCCCTGCAAGGTGGAGCTCACAGGCTCTGAGATAAAAAAATAACTTCCCCAAAGGAGGATACATATGAAAAAAGCAATGACTATTTCCTATGAGGTGGGCGACAACCTGTACCTCAACTTCACAAATAAGTGCCCCTGCGCCTGCACCTTCTGCATCCGCAACAACGCCGACGGCGCTTACGGCTCCGACCCGCTGTGGCTGGAGCATGAGCCAACTCTGGAGGAGATCTGGGCCGACCTTGACAAGCGTGATCTGGCCAAATACGGCGAGATCGTTTTCTGCGGCTACGGCGAGCCCACTGAGCGCCTTGAGACACTGCTGGAGGTGGCAAAGGGGCTGAAAAAGCGTCCCGGATGTCCTGTTCTCAGGATCAACACCAACGGCCTTGGCGACTTGGTAAACGGCAGGAGCATCGCTGCTGAGCTCTGCGAGGCGCTGGACGTGATCTCCGTCAGCCTCAATGCCGGCACCAAAGAGGAGTACCTTAAAGTCACCCGTCCTAAGTTCCCGGAGGCCTTCGAGGCTATGCAGAAATTCACCGCAGACTGCGTAAAGACCGGCAATGCTCAGGTAATGATGAGCGTGGTGGACGTTATCCCTCAGGCTGAGATTGACGCCGCCCGTCAGGTGGCCGAGAGCCTGGGAGCAAAGCTCCGTGTGAGAGAATACGACGAGTGATGAGGGCGCTCTCCATTGGGCAGACTGCTGATTTTCCACAGGATCTTTTGTGCAGTTTTTTAGCTTTCAGCTATAGAAATCCGGCTCAGGATATGTTATAATAATAGGTACGATACGCCTTATCACTGTAAAGGAGGACCCTTATGAGCAAAAAGGCAAAGATCATCCTTGCTGTTTCGATAACCTCTACCGTTATCGCAGCCGGCGCTACTACCGCCGCTATCTTGATCTGCAAGAAACTCTACGAGAAGAACTACTTCTCCGCTGACTAAGCTAACTATCCGCCAGACGCAATGAAGCGGTGAGCGGAAATATAACAAAGAAGGTAAATGCAATGGAAATCAAATTCACAAAGGCAGCTACACTCAAGGCTAAGCCCCAGCCCGGCGATAAGCTCGGCTTCGGCCACATCTTCACAGACTATATGCTCGTTATGCCTTATGACGAGGGTCAGGGCTGGCATGATCCTGAGATCAAGCCCTACGGCGAGATTGCTCTTTCTCCTGCTGCAATGGTATTCCACTACGGTCAGGAAGTATTCGAGGGACTCAAGGCATACAGACGCGCTGACGGCAACGTACAGTGCTTCCGCCCTGAGGAGAACTTCAAGAGACTCAATGACTCCAACAAGAGACTCGTTATCCCTGAGCTCCCTGTTGAGCTGGGTATGCAGTGCCTCATGGAGCTGCTGAAGATCGAGAAGGACTGGGTCCCCTCCAAGGAAGGCGAGTCACTCTACATCAGACCCTTCATCATCGCAACAGATCCCTTCCTCGGTGTTAAGCCCGGTGAGCACTACCTCTTCATTATAATCCTCTCACCCTCCGGCGCATACTACGAGAGCGGTCTGAACCCCGTAAATATCTACGTTGAGAGCAAGTATGTCCGTGCAGTAAGAGGCGGTATGGGCTTCGCTAAGACAGGCGGAAACTACGCAGCTTCCCTCATCGGCCAGGACGAGGCTCACAAGCAGAACTACTCACAGGTACTGTGGCTGGACGGCGTTGAGCAGAAGTACATCGAGGAAGTCGGCGCTATGAACATCTTCTTCGTTATCGACGGCAAGGTCGTTACTCCTATGCTCCAGGGCTCTATCCTCCCCGGTATCACAAGAAAGTCCGCTATCGAGGTGTGCAAGTCTAAGGGCCTTGAGGTAGAGGAAAGACGCATCGACATCCAGGAGATCGCTGATGCTTACGACGCAGGCAAGCTGGACGAGGTATTCGGTACAGGTACTGCTGCTGTTATCTCACCTGTTGGCCACCTGAAGTGGGGCGACAAGGTAATGGAGATCAACGGCAACAAGATCGGTAAGATCTCTCAGATGCTCTACGATACAATGACCGGTATCCAGTGGGGCAAGATCGAGGATACATTCGGCTGGATCGTTCCTGTTGAATAATTTTGACTGCAAAGGCTCACCTTCGGGTGGGCCTTTTTCCAAAAATACAGTAGACTGATAGGCAAATCCAGAAATTGATTTACGACCATAATAATAATTTCAGAGTTTTTTGAATAATGGAGTTAGAAAATGGATTCATATAATAGCTTTTTATCACATTTCCAGATAAGTACAGAAGAGTTTATAGACTGGGGATTAAACTCGATCATCTTTCCCGAAATATCCACGATAGATAAGGCATGGGAGGATTTAAAAAACAGAATCATAAATAATGGAAAAGTCTATATCCGAGGATACGGCCGTGACGCACATGGGACAGAGCTTTACAAAGGATTCTACACTTATGCACTGAATAATCAAAACGTTACAAAAGATCCGACCAACAACACTATCCCACGCAAGCTAATTGCACAGGCCACCGGTATAAAAAACAATCAAGATATATTCAATTACCAAGTCGCACATATTTTCGGACACACAAAAAATGTTTTCATGTTCGAAGCACCATGGAATATTTGCTATATTCCTAAACTATTCGATCCTTTTACCGGCCACGAGTCAAAAGGCGAAATATCAGCAACTTTTAGAAATCGGTTCATTACAATGGCATATAAAAGACACATTCAATACATTGATGATTACAATCGTATAATATCAAAACTATCTCTTAATGAAAAAATCACGGAATTCACAGATATGCTTTACTCAAATAGTGACTATTCGCTCGAAGAAGTGGAAAGATTCAAGGCTGATTGTATCGTTGAATTATCGGCATTACAATGTGTTGAATGATCAAAAACGCTATGGGCTCACCTTCGGGTGGGCCTTTTTTTGGGAAAAAACCTCGCACCTTCCCTTTCGGTCACAAAAACTTGCATTTCATCTAAACATATGTTATAATAGTAACGAATAAGCGGTTTTCCCCGCAGATCAAAACGGAGGTTTTTTATTTATGAGAGCAGTTGTTACTGTAATTGGCAAGGACAATGTGGGTATCCTTCACAAAGTCAGCGGTATCTGTGCCGAAATGGGCGCAAACGTTATCGAGGTCACTCAGAGCGTTCTTCAGGATATGTTCGCCATGATCATGCTGGTGGACATCACAGGCATGAACAAGGATTTCGCTGAGATGGTTGACCGCATGAACGCTCTTGGCAGCGAGCTGGGTCTTTCTATCCACACAATGCATGAGGATATTTTCAACTCAATGCACTCTGTCTGAAAATCTGCCTGAAAGGAAGCTCTGCAAATGCTTAATGTTTACAATATACTTGAAACGATACGAATGATCCAGGACGAGTGCCTTGACATCCGTACCATAACCATGGGTATCTCCCTGCTGGACTGCATCGATACGGACATCGACCGTGCCTGCGAGAAGGTCTATGAGAAGATCGTAAAAAAGGCCGGAAGTCTGGTGGCTGTCGGTCAGCAGATCGAGAAGGAATACGGTATCCCGATCGTCAACAAGAGAATTTCCGTGACCCCCATCGCTATGCTGGCTGCGGCCTGCCCCGGCGGTGACGTGGTGAAGTTCGCCAAGGCTCTCCAGAGAGCTGCTGATACCTGCGGAGTAAACTTCATCGGCGGATATTCTGCACTGGTACACAAGGGCTTTTCTGCCGGTGATGAGGCGCTGATCCGCTCTATCCCGGAGGCTCTGGCTGTTACCGACAACATCTGCTCATCTGTAAATATCGGCTCAACTAAGTCCGGTATCAACATGGACGCCGTTGCTCTTATGGGTCAGATCGTTAAGGAGACCGCTGAGAGAACTGCTGACCGTGACTGTATCGGCGCTGCAAAGCTGGTGGTTTTCTGCAATGCCGTTGAGGACAATCCCTTCATGGCAGGCGCTTTCCACGGCGTTGGTGAGCCCGACTGTGAGATCCATGTGGGAGTTTCCGGCCCCGGCGTCGTTCGTGCAGCACTCAGCAAGTACCCTGATGCTTCTATCAACGAGCTGGCAGACATCATCAAGAAAACTGCCTTCAAGATCACCCGTATGGGTCAGCTTGTTGGCGCAAGAGCCTCAAAGCTGCTGGATGTGCCCTTCGGGATAGTTGACCTGTCTCTGGCACCTACTCCTGCTATCGGCGACAGCGTTGCCCATATTTTGGAGGAAATGGGTCTTGAGATGTGCGGAACTCACGGCACTACCGCCTGCCTTGCGATGCTCAATGACGCTGTTAAGAAGGGCGGAGTGATGGCTTCATCTACCGTAGGAGGACTTTCCGGAGCTTTCATCCCCGTGTCTGAGGATGCCGGAATGATCGACGCTGCGACTGCCGGAGTTCTGACTATCGAGAAGCTGGAGGCCATGACAGCAGTATGCTCAGTAGGACTGGACATGATCGTTGTTCCCGGCGATATTTCCGCAGAAACGATCTCTGCGATCATCGCAGATGAGGCCGCTATCGGTATGGTCAACACCAAGACGACTGCCGTTCGCCTGATCCCTGCTATTGGCAAGAAGGAGGGCGAAACACTGGAATTTGGCGGACTTCTGGGAAGCGGTCCTGTAATGCCGGTGAAGGAGAGCTCGGCTGCGAAGTTCATTCATCGTGGCGGAAGGATCCCGGCTCCCATGCACAGCTTAAAGAACTAACTAACAGGGCGGAGAACATCCGCCCTTTGTTATAAAAATGTGGTGCAGATCCGGGCGGAAACATGGGTCCTCCCACAGCCCTCTCGTGGAGGTATCTGCACAGACGCTCATAAACCGGCGGATCTTCGCCAAAGGAGAATGATATGGGAAATATATTGGAAACAAATGGAAGCTGCCCTTACTGCGGCAAGCGCATAAGCGGCTATGACCCCAGGGTCCGCAAGTACGGCTCTCCGCTGATCAGGTGCGGCTCATGTAGTCAGGTCTACCTTGACCGGAGATTTACCGAGATCGAGGCCGAGGGCGCCCGTGCCGAGGATCTGACCACAAGCACCGGGATCAAGGCTATGATCCTTGGACTTGCGGCCATTGCGGTCTGCGGCAGCTTCACGCTCTACACCGTGAAGGTCAGAGACTACTACTCGCTGAAAATGGTGGTCTGCATCATTCTGGGAGCCGTAGTGTTCATCGCCGGTCTGGTTGATATGATCCAGGTGAAGTCCGGCGCACGCAGCAAAAAGCTGGACAAATACCGTCAGGAGTCCCGTATGCGGCTCCAGGATCCGGACTACGCTCAGGCTCTTGTGGAGCTGGGCTACGATGTTCCGCTGGAGTACAGAAAGAGGGAAAACCAATGAAGCTTGGTTTTTCTTACGTCGGACTGATCTTTCTGGCAATGCTGATGGTGCCTAACCTGATCTGGACGAAAAAACAGCCGAAGGACTACGAAAAATACGCCGCCAACGAAAACAAGCTCCTGCTGGGACTTGAGCGAACAGGCGAGGTGCTGGTCTCCAGCATGGCGCTGATCTTCCAGGACTTCAACCTGAGAGCTTGGACAGGCTGGTCGTGGTGGCTGGTCGGGGCATTTCTGCTGATGATCTTGTACGAAATCTACTGGATCCGCTATTTCAAGAGCGAAAAGACCATGAAGGATATGTACAGCAGCATACTTGGCGTACCCGTTGCAGGGGCAACTCTGCCGGTGGCGGCCTTCATGCTGCTGGCTGTTTATGGGAAAAATCCCCTCATGGCGGCCGCCGTCCTGATCCTGGGAGTCGGCCACATCGGGATACATCTTATGCACAGGAGGGAATGTAATGAGGCCTGAGATCCGAGCTGCTGTTCCCGAAGACCTGACCGAGATCAGGACTGTCGTTCGGGAAACGATCAGCACAGTTTACCCAAAATACTACCCTGCCGGGGCTGTGGAGCTATTCCTTTCTTACCATAGCGATGAGGCCATAGCTGCCGATATTTCGGAGGGTATCGTTTTTGTGTCGGAGCTCTCCGGCAGCATTATCGGAACAGTCACCGTTCGCCGTGATGAGGTCTGCCGGATGTTCGTTCTGCCCGAGTTCCAGGGTAACGGCTACGGCGGAGACCTGCTGCGGTTTGCAGAGAGCAAGATCGCGGAGAGCTTCGGCACCGCAAGGCTGGACGCTTCTCTTTCCGCCAAGGGGCTCTACCTCAAGCGGAACTATATGACAATTGATTTCAGCCGAAAAATAGCTGAAAATGGCGACTATCTCTGCTACGATACAATGATAAAAAGGTTGTGAGGAAATGGATCAGGACCAGCTTTGTCAGATAGCTGCATTATTCGGACAGGAGCCCGTCGGAGAGATCCGTGAGCTGACCAGCGGTCATATCAACCGCACATTCCTGGTGGAGTGCGGCGGAAAAGCCTTAGTGCTGCAATCTCTCAGCCCGGTCTTCCCGAAGCCGGAGAACGTTATGCACAACATCGCTCAGGTGGGAAGGGTCTTCACTGATACCCCTGACCGCAGCGTTCAGATTCCGGAGTATCTCCCCTGCGGAGCCCGAAATTTCGCCGAATTTCAGGGTGAGATCTGGAGAATGTACCCCTACGCCGGAGCCTCCGGCGAGATGAGCCCCTTCGGGACGGGAACAGCCTTCGGTGAGTTCATCAGGATCCTCAGCAGCCAGAAGCTGAGGCTGAAGGAGGCTCTTCCGGGCTATCACAGCTTCCAGGGCTATTTTTCCAGGTTCATGGCAGCCTCCTCCGCTTCGCCCTCACGGAAGCCCGACAGCGCTGTGATCACTCAGCTCGGGCGGCTGGGCGAGACTCTCTCTCAGGTCTTTACGGCGGATTTTCCGAAAAGAGTGATCCACGGCGACGCAAAATCCGCAAATATCGTTCCCGGAGACCGCCCTACGGTGATCGACCTGGACACGGTGATGAGCGGCTTTGCGGCCATCGACTTCGGAGACATGGTGCGCTCGGTCATGAGGGAAGGCATCCCGGATATGACGGCTGCCCGGGACCTGACCAGAGGCTTTGCCAAGGGGCTGGGCGGCCTCCTGACCAAAAGTGAGGTGAGCTCGCTCTACTACGGGATCTTGTGGGCGGTGGGCGAGCTTGCCGTCCGCTATCTCACGGACTACATCACCGGCGAGGGCTATTTCCGCCGAAGCTCAGGGGAATGTCTCGCCCGTGCAGACCAGCTCCTCGGCCAGCTGAGAGGCTTCATGGCCATGGGCGGCCAGATCACGGAGATGATCCGGGAGTGCTTCCTCTAAATAAAACGAAAGGGACTGCGATCGCAGTCCCTTTTTTAGACTCACTGAGCGGCTTCTGTTGTTTCTGTCCCGGCGGAGGTGGGAACGGTCTGAGTGCAGAGCCAATCGCACCACTGCTGGTAGTATTCGGCAAACGGATGGACTCCGTCGTCTGTGTAGCCGGCGTTGAAATAGCCGTATTCGTCGTCAAACAGGGGATTGACGTCGATGTAGAACACCTTCTTGTAGTCCGCAAGCTGAGCAAAGCGGCTGTTAAGGTAGTTGATAGCCTCGTTGTTGATCAGGTTGGTCTCAGCATGAGCGGAAACGTGAAGATTTCCCTGTATATAGATGATAGCATTAGGCTGGTGTACCTTCAGCTTTTCGATAACTGCACGGAACTTTGTAACGGTGAACTCAAAGTCGTTGCCCACCTCGTTTATTCCCAGCATAACGTAGATCTTGCCGTACTGCTTAGCGTCGATAGCCTCCTCAAAGGACTGGCCGTCGATGTTTGCATCGTCGATAGTGGCTGAGGAAAGACCCACGTCGCAGAAGTAATCTGAATTTTTCAGCTTGCCGTAGTCCCTGAGGCCAACTGTTCTTGAGTCGCCGATAAACAGGGCATCGTCAAAGTAAGAGACATCGGCGGAAACGTAGCTGTAGGCCACGGCATCAACGGGCTCAGTTGCTTCCTGAGCAGCTTCTCCGGGAGCAGTAGTTGTCCCCTCGACAGGCTGAGCAGGAGCATTTCCCTCCGGAACAGCAGCCCCATTTGCGTCCGGAGCAACGCCCTCGTCCTGGATCGGCGTCTGGCCCGGCACCTGCTGCACCACCGGCGGAGGCACGTCCTGAGTGCGCTTTGCCTCCTTAGCGTTCTTCCAGATCTGGTGGAAGATAAATGGTGAAGCCACGAAGCAGGTCAGCAGAAGCAGGAGGGTATATAAATTCTTCTTGGCATTATTCATTTTAGAGTCTCCTTAAAAATTGAAATACATGAAAGGATCGTTCATTCCTTTATAAATGCAGTATACAGATCCCCAGAATATAGCCAGAAGTGCAAAGGCAGTTATGGGGGAATTCTTTATCTTTCTGTATATCGCTGCCGGTAAGGGTGTAGAGAAGATAAGACCGGCGATGAGGAATTTTCCGTAGATCTTCCAGTATTTTGAAAAGTCGCCTTCAAAAAGTGTGTGTGCCTTCTGAGGAATGAAGGGCACAAGGCGGAGGAAATAAACTCCCAGCTGGTGGAAATCTGTTATGGCAAAGAGAAGCCACGTCAGCGGGATAACAAGTATCATGTAAAGGTGGCCGATCAGCTTGTACTTATTGAGGAAGTCGCCGATGACGAATCTTTCCAGCATGATCAGGCCGAAGAGCACCATTCCCCAGATGACGAAGTTCCAGCTTGCACCGTGCCAGAGTCCGGTGAATGCCCATACCACAAAGTAATTGCGGACGGTCTTTGCGGTGCCGTGGCGGTTTCCGCCAAGAGGGATGTAGACGTTCTCCTTGAACCAAGTACCCAAGGTGATGTGCCAGCGTCTCCAGAATTCAGTCATGGTGGTGGACATATAGGGGTCGTTGAAGTTCTTGGGGAACTTAAATCCCATGATCTCGCCCAGGCCGATAGCCATGAGGGAGTATCCGCAAAAGTCGAAATAGAGCTGGAAGGAGTAGGCGAAGATACCCATCCAAGCCAGCTTAGGTGATATGCTCTGATAGCCGATGTGGCTCAGTTCCTTCCACAGGCTTCCCAGCCGGTTGGCGATGAGCACCTTATAGCCCAGACCGATAGTGAAGGTCTTCAGGCCGTTTTCCACCTGAGCGATGGTATGTGTACGCTTGTTCAGCCTTTCCGAAACGGTCTTGTATGTAACGATAGGACCGGCGATCAGCTGAGGGAACATACTGATGTAGGCTCCGTAGTTGATAAAGTGGGACTCAGGCTTAGTTTTCCGCCGGTAAACGTCGGCGATATAAGAAACGTTCTGGAAGGTATAGAAGCTGATACCTATCGGAAGGATAATGTTCTTTGTGGGAAGTCCCGCATGGAAGATGGAGTTGATGTTGGTGAAGAAAAATCCGGTGTACTTGAAAAAGATGAGCCACCAGAAGTTGAACACGACTCCAATAAACAGCCAGAATTTCGCTGACTTCCTAAAATGGCCGATAAATTCGCCTATGATGAAGTTGAACAGGATAGTCAGGAAAAAGAGCAGGATGTATATGGGGTTTTTGAGGACGCCCACGCTGTAGAATATCAAGCTCCCTAAAAAAATCACGGCGTTTTTTAGCTCTTTCCGAGCAAGGCCGTAAACTAACATGAACGCAGGTAGGAATATAAAAATAAACTCCAGGCTGCTGAATACCATTTAACTGCTCCTTTGAATAATTTGTTGATACATTTTTGCGGCCAAATACCGCCCTCTACACATATAAACCGCCGGGAACAGACGCATCTGTCCCGGCTCATAATTCTATTTTACACGCTATTTTTACGGATGTCAATAGCTTTGTGAAAATGTAGCAATTTGTCATATTTCCACGGCTGCGCAGGCTCAAAATCGGTGCATTTTTTTGACAGAAAAAAGCTCCCCGGCAATGCACCGGAGAGCTGTTCAGCTTTTATTCTTCGCTGTTCGTCTTAGAAGGCGTCTTTTTGGGGGCTGCTGACTTTTTGGAGCCGCCCTTTTTGCCGTTTTTCCCAAGTGTGGTATCGTAGGAGATACCTGTTCCGGGGAGGCTTGCTGTGACCTTCTTCTTGTCATTAAGGGTGAGCTTGAAGCTCTTGCCGCCGATAGTGACGCTGATGCCCTTTTTTGTCTTGTTGATCTTCAGGAACTTTCCCAGCTTTATGCTCTTTCTGATGTTGAGTCCCATAAAAGCTCCTCCTTACTGGATGCCAGCCTGCTGCTTGGCAGCTGTAAGGGTGTTCTTCATGAGCATTGCGATAGTCATGGGGCCCACTCCTCCGGGAACAGGAGTTATGTAGCCGGCACGCTTCTCGGCGGACTCAAAGTCAACGTCGCCGCAGAGCTTTCCGTTCTCGTCACGGTCCATGCCCACGTCGATAACGACAGCGCCCTCCTTGATCATGTCGCCGGTAACGAACTTGGCTCTGCCGATAGCCACTACCAGGATATCCGCACCAAGGCAGATCTCCTTCAAATTCTTGGTCTTGGAGTGGCAGATAGTTACTGTGCCGTTTTTCTGGAGGAGCAGCATAGCCTGGGGCTTGCCCACGATGTTGCTTCTTCCGATAACGACGCACTGCTTGCCGGTGATGTCCACGCCTGTGCTCTCGATAAGGCGCATAACGCCGGCAGGAGTACAGGGCAGGAAGGAGTATTCGCCGATCATGATGCGTCCAACGTTCTCCGGGTGGAATGCGTCAACGTCCTTTGCAGGAGAGATCGCATTGATAACGGCCTTCTCGTCGATGTGCTTGGGCAGGGGGAGCTGCACCAGGATGCCGTTGACTCTGCTGTCACGGTTGAGCACCTCCACCAGATCCAGGAGCTGCTCCTGAGTGGTGCTCTCGTCCAGTGCGTACTCATAGGACTGGAAGCCAACTGCCTCGCAGGCCTTCTTCTTGTTGTTGACATAAACACGGGAAGCCGGGTCGCTGCCCACGATAACTACTGCCAGACCCACCTTGAGTCCGTGCTCGTCCCTGAGCTTTGCAGTCTCTGCTGCTACCTCTTCCTTAACGCTTGCTGAAACGGCCTTGCCGTCAATGATCTGTGCCATGATCAGGTACCTCCTTATTTTCTGCGCTTCTTTTTATTGTGGGAGCTCTTGCCTCTGCCGCCTGTGAGCTTTTCGTCCACAGCCTCAGCCAGCTGCTCATACTTATCCTCGGCCTCTGAGATCACCTCTTCAGCCTTTTCTTCGACTGCTTCGGTGACTTCTCCAGCCTTTTCCTCGACTGCCTCGGCGACTTCCTCAGCCTTTTCCTCTACAGCCTCAGCGACTTCCTCAGCTTTTTCCTCTACAGCCTCGGTGACTTCTTCAGCTTTTTCCTCTACAGCCTCGGCAGCGTCCTCATCGTCATCATCCTCGGGAGGAAGTATGCCAACGTCATCATCGTCGTCATCGTCCTCGGGAGGAAGTATGCCAACGTCGTCGTCCTCGTCATCAGCCATGATCATTGCATCTGAGCCGGTCATGCCCATGCGCTTCCTGCGGCCTTCCTCTATAAGCAGCCTTGACTCCTCGGTGGAGGCGTACAGCACGAAGCTCTCGGGATCACGTCTTCTGCGGAAGAAGAATATGATCTGGAGGATCACAGATGTCACGAAAATGATAGCGGACAGAGCCTGTGAAACTCGCATATTTCCCAGCATAAGGCTGTCTGTGCGCAGTCCCTCGACTACGAAGCGCTCAGCTCCGTACCAGGCCATGTACATCAGAAGGAGCTGGCCATCGTACTTTCTGCGCTTGCTCCAGAATGCCAGCACCACAAATCCCAGCAGGCACCATACCGACTCATACAGGAAGCAGGGGTGTACCGGCTTTTCCCACAGCATGGTGGCAAGGCCGTTGTTGTACATATCTCCGCCGATCTGAGTCTGAGCGAGAATGGTATCCTGGATCCTTCCGCCGGTCATTCCCAGGAAGTTATCGGTGTTCGTACCGAAGGCCTCCTGATTGACGAAATTTCCCCAGCGGCCGATACCTTGGCCGATAAGGAAGCCGATAACGGTTATATCCAGCATGGGCAGCACCTTCACCTTGCGTATCTTGCAGATGATGAAGCCCACCAGCACGGCGCCGATAAGTCCGCCGTAAATGGCCAGACCGCCGTTTCGGGTGTTGATCATTGCCTTGAGGGTCTCGCCCAGCGTGTCCCTCTGATAGTCGTCCCACTTCCAGATGACGTAGTAGACTCTTGCGCCCACTATACCGCCCAAAACTCCGCCGATAACAGCGTCGATAGTGCGGTCTGCGTCAAGTCCGAAGCGCTTCATTTTCGGCATACAGTATACCAGCGCCAGGATAAGGCCGATGGTGATGATGATGCCGTACCACTGTATAGCCACATTTCCGATGTGGAATGCAGTGGGGTCGATGTGGAATTTCAGTCCCAGCTTCGGGAAAAATATCGTGTTCAGGTCGTTGATCCGTTCAACTGCTCCGTTCACTGCTTTTCACCTTCCTTTTCTATAATTGAGAGAACAGCCCTGTCCTCTCTGAGTTCCTCTTCTGCAAATCTCAGCACGTCCTGAGATGTGAGCTCTGACAGCATATCAATGGCGTCATATGGCGAAACGCCGTCCATATGGGAGCTGAGCATGAGATTTGCCACTGCGTCCACGTTGTTCAGCTCTCGTATAAGCGAGCCGTAGGTGGACTTTTTGATCCGCTGGAAGGCCTTTTCATCGATGCCCTCAGTCTTCCAGCGCTCTATCTCGGCGAGGACAGCGCTCCGCACCTCCTCGGGATAGTCTGACTCGCACATGAAGATCACCGTAAAGAAGCCGTCGCCGCAGAATACCTCTGCATCGAAGGTGGTGTTGATGATGTGCTTTTTCAGCAGATCCTGGTACATCTCAGAGGCATCGTCCGTAATGAGCGAGGCCGCTGTGGAGGCCGCCAGGGTCTTTCTCAGGCGCTCCTCACCGGAGCAGTCCCTGCACTTGAATCCGTAGTAGAACAGCTGTGCGCCGATGGGCTGAGCCTCACGGATCTCCGGCTGGATGATCTCATCGGGCTCCTCCGGAAAGACTGTCTCAAGACCCTTGTCCTGACAAGGGATAAGGAGCTCGTCGCAAATCTTCAGCACCTGTTCGGCGGTGATGTTTCCTGCCACGGAAAGTACCATGTTGTTCAGGTTATAGAAGGTATCGTAGCACTTGTAGAGGAGCTCCGCCGTGATCTTTGAGATGCTCTCCTCAGTGCCGGCGATGTCGATCTTGACCGGGTGGCTGCGGTACATACAGCTGAGCATATTGAACAGCACACGCCAGCTCGGGTCGTCGTTGGTCATGCGGATCTCCTGCCCGATGATGCCCATCTCCTTGTCCACCAGTTCCTGAGTGAAGTAGGGCTTTTGGACGAAATCCAGCAGTATCCTCAGGGAGTCCTGCCAGTTTTTCGAGCACTTGAACAGGTAGACTGTCTTGTCGAAGGAGGTGAAGGCGTTTCCTGAGGCGCCGGTCTTTGCGTAGAGCTCAAAGACCTTGCAGTCCTCGTTCTCGAAGAGCTTGTGCTCCAGAAAATGGGCGATACCCTCGGGAACAACGGTCATCTCCTCATCGTCCCGCTGGCGGAACATGGTGTTCACTGAGCCGTATTTCGTTCCGAAAAGAGCCACGGTGCTGCTAAAACCGGGCATTTCGCAGATATAGATGTCCAGACCGCTGCTGTGCTTGACATGGACGCAGCTGTCGCCGGTCTGGCGGCTGGTGATATTGCTTATCTCAGACATCATCCTACCTCCTTATCCAGCATCAGCCAAACGCTGTCCAGCTTCAGTGACCGGGCAGCCTCAACGATCCTTGCCTTGGTGACGGCCTTGTAGTCCAGGAGCACGTCCTCAGGAGCCGATATGCCGCCCTCGCAGAGCCGCTCGAAGTACCAGCTTGACCATGAGGCCGGGGTGTCGCCCACAGAGGCCAGGATGTCCTCCCGGCTGAGAAGAGCGCTCTCCAGCTCCTGGTCGGAGATCTCGCCGTCGCAGACAAGCTGGATCTGGCGGAGGATCTCCTCCCTCGCCTTGCCGATGTTGCTGCGCTGAACGCCGCTGTCGATGATCAGGGCTCCCTTAGTTGCGCTGTAGCCGCTGGCGCAGTAGTAACACAGGCTCAGCTTCTCACGGACGTTGAGGAAGAGCTTCGACACCGGCAGCTCGCCCAATATCACGCTGAGCATACGCATTGCGTAGATGTCGTCGGAGTCCGATTTCATGGTCATGACCATTTTGCACTGGTTCACGTCCATTTCCTCGCTGAGAGTTTCCGGCTCAGCCTTAATGGGGCTCTTGCTACGGAAAACCACCGGCACCGGCGAGCGGTCTATCGCAGAGAGCTCCCGGCGGAAGTCCGCCTCCGCCCCCGGGATCTCCTCAGGAGAGACGATCGTGATCTCCACCTGAGCGGTGCGGAGAATATTTTCATAGGCGGAAAATGCGATCTCCGGAGTGACTGCCGAAGCAGTCTCCTTGTTCCCGTAGCAGGAATTTGCGGCAGGCTCTCCACGGAAGGCGTTTTCTGCGGCCTTGGCCAGTGCGTAGCCACGCTTGTTGTTCAGCTCCGCCTCGATGCGGTCCAGAAGGTCGGTCTTGGTAATGGCGAAGGGCTCATCGGAAAACCGGCCGTTCTCAGCGTCAGGCTCAAACAGGCAGCCCCGAACGATACTGAGCATCTCGCCGCTGATGTCCTCGCCGTCGATAGCGTATCTGTCGCAGATCCATGAGGCGGAAACTCCCAAGACCTGAAGGTCTCCACGCTTTCTTGCGAAGGAGGTCAGCCCTGCGCCGTAGAGAGCGGAGAGCTTCTCGTTCAGCAGAGCCGGCGTAGGATAGGCCTTTGAGGTGGTGGTGAGAGCCGCCATTCCCAGAGCGTTCGCAGCAGAGGTCTCGCTGCTCAGAGGAACGATAAATCTGACAGCGATAGATGTTGTTTTGAACTTTTCGTCTATTATAGAGGAGAAGCCGATCCCCTCGGCGATCTCCGTGCGCTGAAATCTCATACAACTGCACTCCTTATGATAAAATGCACACACACTTTATTATATCACATCTTTCTCAATAAAGCAACGTTTGAGAAGAAATATTTTCTGGCAGGCTGCCGGATATGTACATTCAGTTTTTTCTGCCGGAAAAGCACTGCTTTCCTGCAAACTGATCCTTGCATTTTCGGGGCAATCGTGGTATGATTATAGGTATAGCGGAGCTTTCCGCTAAGCACAATGATCGGAGTAATAAAAATGGATAATTTCGCAGAACAGCTCGTAAAAAAACAGCAGACCTCCGCTGACAGGGCGAAGCTCATCATGATCGTGGCGGGAGGCATCATACTGACCCTGCTTTTGGCCATCGGCGCAGTTCTTATGCTGGGCAGACCGCTCATCTCCTTCGTGGGTCTGATCGGTGCGGCTGGCCTGGGCTACTGGACCTACTTCTCAGCTCAGTCCATGCAGGTTGAGTACGAGTACACCTTCACCAACGGCGAGCTGGACATCGACAAGATCATCGCTAAGAGCCGCCGCAAGGCCATGCTCTCCGTGGACGTGAGCAAGTTCACTGCCTTCGGAAAATACAACGACAGCCTGGAGGAGACCTCTGACATGACGGTGGTCTTTGCTACTGACAATATCGCCTCGGGAGAATACTACGCTGATTTCCCCCATGAGGAATACGGCAGCACACGACTGGTCTTTTCTCCCGATGAGAAAATGCTCAGCAATATAAAAAAAGCCCTTCCCCGCACCCTCAGAGCACAGGCGGAAAAGGAGCTTTAAGCTGGTAAAACAGCTATAAAGGAGGTATTACAATGCAGGTGGTAACGCCAAAACAAATGAACAGGATCGAGGAGCGCTCGGAAAAGCTGGGAGTAACAAAGAAACAGCTGATGGAAAACGCCGGAAAGATCCTGGCTGACCGTATCGTCAGCTATACCGCTAATGAGTCCGGCTCTGCCCCGGAGGACACATCTGTCGTCTTCCTTGCAGGCTCCGGCAACAACGGCGGAGATTGCTTTGCAGCAGCCTCGATACTGGTCTACAAGGGCTTCAAGGTGACTGTAGTCAGCCTTGTGAAGCCCCCTGCTACGGAGCTTGCAAAGGAAATGGCTGAAAAGCTCCCGGAGAGAGTCGCTCTGGTCAAGGGCTATCGCAGCGAGAATGTGGAGACTGCTCTTGAGGCGGCAGAGCTTGACTACATGACGATACACGACAAAGACATCAATGACCTGCAAAAGAAAAAAGAGCTCACCCCAGTGGAGAGCATCATGCTCAGCGAGAAAAAACGCATGGCCGACGTGCGCAGAGCTGTCAGCGAGGCAGATATACTGGTGGACGGCGTCTTCGGAACAGGCTTCCGTGGACAGCTTGACAAGGACATAATGAGCATCTTCGCCATAAGCACAGGCGCCTACAAGATCGCCGTGGACGTTCCCACCGGCGGAAATTCAGCAGTAGGCACTGTCTCAGCCGGCACCTTCAAGGCCGACGAAACGATCACCTTCGGCTATATGAAGGTGGGTCTTGCACAGTATCCTCTCCGTAAATTCTGCGGAGACATCACTGTTGCTGACATCGGCATACCTGCCCGTGCTCTGGACATCCTGGACGGCGAGAGAAAATACCTCCGCACGGACAGAGCCCAGCTGGCAGGCTTCCCCAGAAACAGAGAGCGTGACTCCCACAAAGGCAACTTCGGGACTGTGCTGGTTATCGCAGGAAGCTCCTCTATGCGTGGTGCTGCGGCATTTGCCGTTATGGGAGCCCTCCGCAGCGGCGCCGGCATGGTAAGGCTGGCTTCTGTGGAAAAGTGCATAGACACCGTGGCTGTGCTCGCTCCCGAGGCAACTTTCATCCAGCTGGACGAGGACGACTACGGCTTCATGCTCTTCGATGACCAGAACAAGGCCTTCACCGATGCTGTGGAAAAGGCCTCTGCGATCGTCATCGGCTGCGGCATGGGCGTCACCAACGATACGGCTGCGATCCTCAGGTACGTTCTTGAGAACGCAAATTGTCCAGTGGTGATCGACGCCGACGGAATAAACTGCATCGCCTCCGACATAGATATATTAGTGAACAAGAAGACCAGAGCCATAATCACTCCCCATGTTGGAGAAATGGCACGGCTTCTCAGCTGTGAGAACTCCATGATCACAGACAACCGCCTTGTGGCTGCGGAAAAATACGCCGAGAAATTCGGCATTACCGTGGTCCTCAAGGGTGCAGGCACAGTCATCGCCGACAGCAAATACACTGCCGTCAACCACACCGGCAATCCCGGCATGAGCAGAGGCGGCTCCGGCGACATTCTTGCCGGTATCATCGGATCAGCCGTGGCTCAGGGCTATAGCTGCTTCGATGCAAGCTGCGCAGCCGTGTATATCCACGGTCTTGCCGGTGACGCTGCTGCTGACAAGCTGGGTCAGGAGGGTATGCTGCCGAGGGATATCGTGGACTGTATCCCGGATTCCTTCAGTATCCTCAGAAAGAAGCAGACCGATCTTGCGGAGCAGGCTCAGTGACCTGCGGAAAATAAAATAGCTTTCAAAGCGGATGTGAAAAACTCTCAAAGCCTCCGCCAGTCTTAGGGCTGTGCGGTCATTATTCTAAGGAGCTGGTACTATGAAGAGATTTTTTACATCCGCTGCTGCTTTAATGGCGAGCCTTTGCCTTGCAGCCTGCTCAGTTACGGGGAAGGACTCCTCCCGGAAAAACGGCCTTGACTGCGCCTTTCAGTCCTCGGTGAGCCTTACCCTGGACCGCCTTTCCGCTGAGGGCAGGATCACTCGCTTCGGAGAGGGCGTCTGGCGGGCGGAATTCGACTCGCCCAACACTCTCAGCGGTGTGACCCTGGATTTCGCAGAGGGCAATGTCACCGCTAGCTACAAGGGGCTGAGCTTTTCGGTGCCCCAGTCTGCTCTTCCCGTGAAGGCCATGATGCTGGAGCTCATCGAGGCTGTGGACAGCTGCGCCAAATTGGAGGAGCTCTCGGGCAAGGAGGAGGACGGCGCTCTGCTGATCGGCGGAAACCTTGAAGCCGGCGAGTACACCCTCTCAGTTGACGGTGAGGGCAGCATTTCTGCCTTCGAGATGCCCGGCAGCAAGCTGAAGATAGTGTTCAGCGAGGTCACGGCCATTGAGGGGGCTCTCCCGGAGGAGGCCACCGAGACAGCCTCGGAGGAGGCTATCCCCTCTCCCACTGAGGAGGAGACCGACGGGCAGGAGCGGTAATTTTCTCCAGATCTCGCAGAAATGTTGCATTTTTCAGCCTGCCGTGCTATAATTATGGCGAATACTCTTTTTGGAGGCCGCCATGAAAAAACGCTTTCTGATCCCGCTGATCCTGATCCTGCTATCGGCAGGACTTACCGTTTTGGCTCGCTGTGTGAAGCCCTTCGCAGACTTCTACGCCGCCAAGATCTTCCCAATGATCTCGGCTCCGCTGACCTTTCTAAGCGGACTTGTGCCATTTTCCGTTGGCGAGGTGCTGATCGTTGCAGCTCTCCTGCTGATCATCATCGGCATACCTGTGATGATACTGCTGCTTATTTTCCGGAAGAGCTCACGGCGAAAGACCGCCGCTGTTTCCCTGACTATCGCCCTTTGGAGCCTGGCCTACGTCAGCGTCACCGAGTCGCTGAACTGCTTCATGCTCTACGGCTGCACAAGATTTTCGCAGCTCTATTTCACTCAGGCCGACCACGACTCTGCCCAGCTTTTGGAGCTCTACGGGCTGCTCATCGAGAAGACCAACGCCCTTGCAGAGCAGGTCCCCAGGGACAGCGACGACCGCTTCACCCTGACCATCGACCAGGAGGAGGCTGCTCGCTCCGCCATGAAGGCCGCCGCAGAGGACTACCCTCAGCTTTCCGGCTATTATCCAAGGCCTAAGCCGATCCAGTTCTCCTATTTCATGAGCCAGTCAAACCTGCTGGGGATGTATTTCCCCTTCACCATGGAGGCAAACTACAACGACGACATGGTGAGGACCAACCTGCCGGACACTCTCTGCCACGAGCTGGCTCACCTGAAGGGCTTTATCCAGGAGGACGAGGCCAATTTCATCGCATTCGTGGCCTCAAAGGAAAGCCCTGAGCCCCAGGTACAGTACAGCGGCTATCTCAGGGCGCTGGAGTACGTCCGCAACCAGGTGGTCAGGAGCAATACTCCCGGCGCAGAAGAGCTGACTGAGCAGATCTCGGACAAGGTGCGCAGGGACTGGTTCCGCTTCATGCCCGATACATACTGGGAGGACAACAAGAAGAAGGAGATCATCCCCACGGAGACCGTCACTGCCGCCTCCAATGCTGCCACCGATGCCAGCCTGAAGCTCAACGGCGTGGAGGAGGGCATCGAGCGCTACACCGGCGTTGTGGCGCTGCTGCTGGATTACTACTTCCCGGCTGAATAACGAAAAAAGGACTGCATGAAGCAGTCCTTTTCTTATTCGTCTATGCAGAAGGCCTTACCCACAGTTTCACAGACTGCGGAGAAATACCCCCATTTTTTCAGCTTTTCGCAGCAGATCTCAGCCTCGTCACGGCTCTCGAAAAGCCCAAATACCGCCGAGCCGCTGCCGGTCATCATCGCTCTCACGGCGCCCTTGTTCAGCATGGCCGACTTGAGGCTGTCCACCTCCTCAAGACAGACCGCCTGCTCGAAGAGATTGCCGAAATACTGGGGAGCGCTGTCCGGGTCAGTCTCAAGAGCCTGCCTCAGCTTCGCCACCTCCGGGTGGACAGGGGAAACAAGTGCGTCGATATTGCTGTAGGCCTGACCAGTCGAGACTCCCTCCCTGCCCTTGCCGATAACAAGGAGCCTGCCGGAATACTCCGGAAGGGACTGGATCTCCTCACCGATACCGCCAACATAGGCAGTTCCTCCGGTAAGGCAGAAGGGCACGTCTGCGCCCAGTTTTTTGCCCATTTTGCACAGCTCCTCATGGCTGAGAGGACGTCCGCACAGCTCATTCAGGCAGAATAGCACACCGGCTGCATCGGCACTTCCGCCGCCCATTCCCGCCTGAGAAGGGATCCCCTTGGTGACTGTGAGCTTGCAGCCTTTTTTTATGCCAGTCTCCGAGAAAAACAGCTCCGCCGCCTTATAGGCGATATTCCGCTGATCACAGGGTATCGGGTCGGCTTCGGCGAATTCCTCGGGAACGATACATTCCAGGGAAATGCCGCCCTCTGTCAGCTCCGCCCGGATCTGGTCATACAGCCCAACTGACTGGAAAACGCTCTCGATCAGGTGATAGCCGTCAGGGAGCCGCCCCGTAACGTCCAGGCCAAGATTTACCTTAGCAGCTGCCCTTATCTTCATTTTTCTCAGCCTCCAGCTTTTCCAGGAAGAGCCCGATCCTCCTCATGGCCTCCATAAGGTGCTTGAGTGAATAGGCATAGGATATGCGTACGTAGCCCTCGCCGGAGTCGCCGAATGCGCTTCCGGGAACAGCGGCTACCTTGTTCTCGTAAAGGAGCCTCTCGCAGAATTCCTCGCTGGAAAGGCCTGTGCTCTTGATGCAGGGGAAAACATAGAATGCGCCCTCTGGGTTGAAGCAGGTCAGGCCCAAGCGGTTGAACTCGCTTACCAGGTATCTGCGGCGAACGTTGTACTCGTCCACCATTTTCGCCACCTCAGCATCGCAGGAGGTCAAAGCCTCCACAGCTGCATTCTGGCTGATGTAGGGGCTGCACATGATGCCGTACTGGTGGATCTTAGCGATCTGGCTGATGATCGGAGCAGGTGCTGCGACGTAACCAAGTCTCCAGCCGGTCATTGCGTAGGCCTTGGAGAAGCCGTTGACGTAGATCGTGCGCTCTCTCATATCCTCCAGCTCGATAATGGAGCAGTGTCTTCTGCCGTAGGTGAGCTCGGAGTAGATCTCGTCAGAGAGCACGATGATATTCGTGTCCCTCAGAAGCTCAGCTATTGGCTCCAGGTCCTCACGGGTCATGATAGCGCCTGTGGGGTTGTTGGGGAAGGGCAGGATCAGCAGCTTTGTGCGGTCAGTGATCTTGTCCCTGAGGTCCTCTGCGGTGAGCTTGAAATTGTTCTCGATCCTTGTGGGAACAGGCACAGCCACGCCTCCTGTGAGCTCCACCAGAGGAGCGTAGCATACGAAGCTGGGCTCCACCACAAGCACCTCGTCGCCGGGGTCGATAAGGCCACGGATAGCCAGATCGATCGCCTCTGAGCCTCCCACGGTAACGATGAGCTCCTTCTCGGAGTCGTAGCGGACGCCGTGCTTTTTCTCGATACGGTCGCTGACGGCGGCTCTCAGGGGAACAAGTCCCTTGTTTGGGCCGTAGATGATGTGCTTTCTCTCCAGCACCTTGATAGCGGCCTTTCTGATCACCCAAGGAGTGGAGAAATCCGGCTCGCCCACTCCCAGAGAGATAACGCCCTCCATAGTTCCGGCAATATCGAAGAATTTCCTGATGCCGGAGGGCTTGATGCTTTTTACCCTGCCGGAAAGGGCTTTTTCGTAGTCTATCACGCTTAACACATACCCCTTTCGTCAGGCTCTTCATTGTCGATGAAAATGCCCTTCTCCTTGTATTTTTTCAGAATGAAGTGAGTTGACGTAGAGAGCACTCCGTCGATAGTGGAAAGGCGCTCTGACACGAAAAACGCAACGTCCTTCAGGTTGCTGCCCTTCACCTCAACTGCCAGGTCGTAGGAGCCCGAGGACATGAGGCTTACGCTTTCCACCTCGTCATACATCATGATGATCTTGGCGATGTCGTCGAAGCCGCAGTCTCTCTGAGGAGTGACCTTCAGCTCGATAGTGGCGTAAACTGCGGATTTATCGTACTTTTCGTCATCAAGGATAACGCTGTAGCCACGGATAACGCCGTCCTCCTCAAGAGCACGGATCTGATCGGCGGCTTCCTGAGGAGAGATACCCAGCATCTCTCCCAGCTCAGTATCTGAGATACGGGCGTTCTGCTGCAAAATACGGATGATCTCGTTTTTCATTATATCAAGTCCTTTCTTGGATCAATCAATGTTTATGAAATAGGGGCGGCGCTTCTTGAAATAGGCAAGGCGTGTGAAGCCGGCCTCAGCTGCGATCTTAGCGCCGTCAGCGATATTTGCGCCTATGTCGGCCACTGTGTGAGAGTCAGATCCCAGGGAGAGGAGCTCTCCGCCCAGATCCTTGAACAGCCGCACATATTTTATGTCCGGGAAGGTGTCCCCGAAGCCCTGACGCAGACCGGAGGTGTTGATCTCGATACCCTTGTCCTTGGCGATAAGCTGCCGGAAGCTCTCTGCAATCAGCTCGTCGAAGCGTGAGATGTCCAGGTCGATGCCGTAGCCGCCCTTTATGTAGCGCAGAAAATATGTCAGGTGGGACAGGATGTCGAATTTCCCCCACCGGCACAGCTTGAGGATCTCCTCAAAATAGCGCTGGCAGAGACCGTAGATCTCGTCCAGGGTGAACTCAGTATAGTCGATGAAGCAGAAATCCTCGGTCTTGGGGAGCTGGTGCATTGATCCCAGCACGAAGTCCAGCCTCTCGTCGGATACCACTCTCTCCGCCACGTCGTAGTCGTGTGTAGCCTGTCCCAGCTCCACGCCGCAGATCAAGTTGAGCCTGCCCTCCCAGGTCTTTTTCAGCTCAGTGACGGCGGAAACAGAGCTCTCGAAGTCTCTTCCGAAGTCGAAATACGGGTAAACGGTCTCGCCGGGGTAGTGCTCCTTGGAGTACCAGCGGTTGCACTCGCAGTGGTCAGTTATGGCGTAGGCTGCAAGGCCCAGCTCCGCCGCCCGAGCGATACAGGCGTTCACGTCAGCCTCAGAGTCCACCGAGAACTGAGTATGGGTATGGCAGTCGATAATGTTCAAAACATCGCCTCCTGTAGGATCATTAAAAGTAATTATACCACGATCCTAGGATAATTGCAATATTTTTTTGCCCTCAGCATCAGTTTCCCCTTATGGGAATACTTGTACCGGCAGCTGAATATAATTTGACAAAGCATTTTTTCAAGGAGGTCTTCCTATGGATTTCAGACTAAACAGAGAAACCGTTCCTGCGGCCGAGGTCATTTTCAGCGGCACTCAGGAACAGCCAGTGGAGCTGGACTACATTCTCCCGGATTACTGCCCGGATATTTTCCGGCTGGTCAGGTGCGAGGTGGAGCCGGTGGTGACGGAGAGCGCTGTCCTTGGTGACAAGCTGACCTACGAGCTGCGCTGCACCGTCAGGATCCTCTACTCCGGCGAGGACGGCGCCCTCCAGAGCATCGAGCAGGTCCGCAGCTTCACCCGTTCTGCGGAGCTTGGCCGCTCAGCCGCTGACCCGGAGGTGGAGATCCTGCCAAAGCCCGGTCACATCAGCTTCCGGGCGGTGAACAAGCGGCGTCTTGACCTGAGAGGAGCGGTGTCGGTGAAGCTGACCGTTACAGGCACAAGGGATCAGGAGGTGATCTCCGACGCCTTCGGCATGAACGTCCAGCTGAGGAAGTCTCCCGTGAGGTTTGCAGCAAAAAAGCTCACCGCTTCCAAGGTGACTGAGCTCACAGAGGAGGCTCAGATCCCGGAGGCCTCCGCCGATGTGGGAAGCATTGTCTGGAGCCGCTGCACTCTCGGCCCGTGCGAGCTGAAGCTGATCTCAGGGAAGCTCCTTGCAAAGGGCGACGCAGAGGTCAGGCTGCTCTACTCCGGGGCAGAGCCGGGATCCGTGGAGCCCATGAGCTTCAGCCTCTCCTACAGCCAGATCATCGACATGGAGGGCGTTGACGAGAGCTACGACTGCCAGGTGTCAGCAGAGGTGCTGACCTGCGAGCTCTCGCCGGTCACAGACAAGGCCGGAAGCAGCCGCCTGATCCGGTGCAGCCTTGAGGTGCGCCTTAGCTGCCGGGCAGTGAAGACCTCCTCGGTAATGGCTGCCACAGACGCCTATTCTACGGTCTTCCCCTGCGAGGTGACCTCCTCAGAGATAAGGGCTGAGCAGATCCCTGTGCTTTACTCAGAGACCTTCCGCCACAGCGCCGTCATCGCAGAGGGCGAGGCTGTCCCCGCATCTGTCTACGCCATGTGGGTGACTCCCAGGAACATCAATACCAGGCTCTCTGAGGACGAAAAGGGCGTTGTGATAACCGGTATGCTGACCTACACAGCCGCCGCTAAGGACGGCTCAGGGATGCTGATCATGCCCGACAAGGATCAGGCCTTCGAGGTGGAGATCCCTGTGGGCGATGAGCTCTCAGGAGCCGGGATCTCCGCAGAGATAGTGCCCTCTCAGGTCACATACAGCATCTCTCAGGAGGGAGATCTCACCGCAAAGGCTGAGCTTTCCGCTAAGATCTCGGTGACTCCCTCCGCCTCAGTGACCGCCCTTACAGAGATCATGATCGACGACTCCACCAAAAAAGAGCGTGACGGCGACTATGCGATCAAGCTCTACTACGGAGCCGAGGGCGAGGACGTTTGGGAGATCGCAAAGCGCTGCTCCACCAGCGTTTCGGCCGTTATGGAGGAGAACGGACTCACCGGAGAGCGCCTTGAGCAGGGCGGTATGCTCCTCATTCCAATGATGATATAAAGGAGAAAGCTATGGCTAATGATATCTACAGCAATATCGCCCAGCGCACAGGCGGCGATATCTACATCGGCGTCGTGGGGCCTGTCCGCACAGGAAAATCCACCTTCATCAAGCGCTTCATGGAGACCCTTGTGCTCCCCAACATCAAGAGCACCTTCATGAAGGAGCGTGCCCTTGACGAGCTGCCCCAGTCCGCAGCAGGCCGCACGATCATGACCACCGAGCCAAAATTCGTCCCCGAGGAGGCTGTGGAGATCAGCGTGGGCGAGGGCGCTTCCATGAGCGTCCGGCTGATCGACTGCGTGGGCTACATCGTCCCCAGCTCCCTGGGATACATCGAAAACGACCAGCCCCGAATGGTGATGACCTCATGGTTTGATGAGGAGATCCCTTTCAACATGGCCGCTGAGATCGGTACTCAGAAGGTGATCTCAGAGCACTCCACAGTGGGGCTGGTGGTGACCTCCGACGGCTCGATCGGCGACATTCCCCGAAACGAGTATGAGGAGTGCGAGGAGCGTGTTATCCGGGAGCTGAAGGAGCTAGGCAAGCCCTTCGTGGTGCTGCTCAATTCTGCAGAGCCGAGCTCAAAGGACACCCGTGAGCTGGCAGAGCGCCTGACCGGGCTATACGATGCAAAGGTGATCCCGGTCAGCGCTCCCAACCTTGATGAGGAGAATATCCGTGAGATCCTCCGTGAGCTGTTGTTCTCTTTCCCGATCAAGGAGATCAACATCCGCACAGCCGGCTGGATAAATTCCCTGGAAAAGGGACACTGGCTCCGCAGCGAGATCCTGGACTGCATACGCTCTGCCGCTGCGGACATAAGCATCGTCCGTGAGGCCGGTACTGCGGCGGAGGCCATGGCACAGTGCCCTCACGTCGTCAAAGCGGACATCTCCTCAATTGACCTGGGGAAGGGCTCTGTAACTATCACCGCCGAGCTGGACAGCAGCCTTTTCTACCAGATCCTGGGCGAGGCCACCGGCATGGAGATCTCCGGCGAGAGCGACCTTATGCCCCTGCTCATGGAGCTTAGCCAGATCAGGAAGAAGTACGAGCGCATCGCACCGGCTCTGGAAGAGGTGGAAGCCACCGGCTACGGCATCGTCATGCCCGAAATGGAGGAGCTGACCCTGGAGGAGCCAAAGATCATTCGCCAGGGCGGAAAATACGGCGTGAAGCTGAAGGCCTCGGCGCCCTCCATACATATGATGAAGGCCAATATCAACACCACCGTAAGCCCGATCGTGGGAACTGAGCGGCAGTCTGAGGAGCTGGTGATGTATCTGCTGGACGGCTTTGACGACGACCCAACACGGATCTGGGAGAGCAATATCTTCGGGAAGTCACTCCATGAGCTGGTGAACGAGGGGCTCCACAGCAAGCTGGCGAAAATGCCTACTGACGCACGAATGAAGCTCCAGGAAACCTTGGAGCGTGTGATCAACGACGGCTGCTCGGGGCTGATATGCTTTATCCTGTGAGGAGGGATCGGGAGGCCGAGGGCGGCCTCCCCTACATTTTGTTTCGGCACTCGTTCTCAAAACACCGGGCGGATAATATCCGCCCCCAGTCTGTCGAAAAAGTCCAGTAAAAGCTGGGCTTTTTCTCATTTATGTGGTATAATATAGAGGAAGGGAGCTGAGC
>CACWHY010000010.1 GCA_902760805.1 Ruminococcus flavefaciens
GCAGCAGGAGTTTGACTTGGTGCAGGAGCTTCGCAAGAACAAACGTCGCCCGACAAAGCATGAGGAAGTCAATCCGTTTTCAGGCATCTGTTACTGTGCTGACTGTGGAAAGAAATTGTATCTGTGCCGTGCGACAACCATGACCGCTGACCAAGAGCATTTGAAATGTGGAACCTATGCAAAGGACAAGAATGGCTGTACTATTCACTTCATCAGGACGATCGTACTGAAAGAGATCATTCTCGGTGAGTTGAACAAGATGATTTCCTTTGTCAAGGAGAACGAGGACGAGTTTGTGCAGGCTGCAATGGATAATTCCGTTCGGAAGCAGTCCTCAGAACTTGCCAAATCCAAGAAAAAGCTGAAAGAAGCAGAGAAGCGTATTGCAGAACTGGATCGACTGTTCACAAGGCTCTACGAAGACAATGTATCTGGCAAGATCTCCGATGAGCGCTTTTCTATGATGTCCACAGGATATGAGGACGAGCAGAAAAAGCTGAGAGTAACCGTAGCAGAGCTGACTGCTTACATTGATACTGCCGAACAGAAGTCAGCCGATGTGACCGCATTCATCAGGGCAGTATACGAAAAGTGTATTCTGACAATGAGCTTCCCGACACCAAAAAGTTCTTCCCACTAATGTCTGTTGAGTTTGTCAGAAATGAACAGTATACTGTTATACCGTTCCCGTTCAAGTATTTAAGGGAATATTCTGAGTAGTATACAATTATTCTGAATAACAGGTGCTACTTTGTAATAACTTCAGAAATATATAATTCAATTATTGGCATAGTGGTTAAATTAAATGCAAACTATTACACAAAACTCCATGCAAGATCTATGCATGGAGTTTTGTTCTATAAAAAAGTTTTTAAGAATACCATTCAATACATTTTTGCCTTGCATAAAAATGATTTTCCTCGATCTGCTTGGATTCAAGTTTTCAAAAAGATGCTTGTCTTGATTTTCTTTTTTGAAACATTCATTTTTATGAAATTCTATTGTAATATGCCTCCAGCTTCTCCTCACATATCTCCAGAATCTCCGCCTTTTCCTCCTCTGTCAGATTTCTCCACACAGTCGGTTCGACTTCAATGATGCCGAGAGTTTTGGTATGACGCAGCATCTGCATATCTTCAAAGCGTTTGAACGGATTTGAAAGAATATTCCGTTGGGCTTCCTTGTCGGTGTAACCGCCCTTTGCAAATATGCTGTTTGGCTTCTCTACTACAAGTCCCGAACTTCTGCGTTCCTCATAAAAACTGCGGAAATATGCGGAGATATCATCGAGCTTTACGCGACCTTTGTTGTCTGCATTGGCGAATATCGCTTTCAAGAGAACGGGCTTATATGAATAGCTCATATCCATCTGCCCGACCATCTCCATAAACAGCTCTTGGCGGTTGCTGTCGTTTATCAGCTTCCAGCCGTTGGCTTTTTCAGTGGCTTCGAGCGTTTCCTCGGTGAAATATTTAAGCTGCTTATGCTCGCTCATAGGAACTATCAGATCGGGGATGATCTTCCCTTCACGGATATATCTTTCGACAGTCTCGGACTGCACATCCACACGGCGGATAAACTCCATCTGAGATATCATTCCTGCCGCTTCCTCCTGCCAGTTGAAAACATCAACAGTTTCGTAGTCGGTCACACTCACGGGATAGTCTATCAACGCTTCTGGCTTTTCGCCTCTTTCATATAACGCTTCTTCGGCGGTACGGTCTTTCCCGAGGACTGTCTGCCCGGGACGATACTTTTTCAGTTTGAATAATCTGTGCAGAGAATACGGCATATTGTACTGGCTTGCGTTGTCAACGAAGTCGAATACCATGAGAAAATCCTTGCTGTCTGCAAGTCTCATACCCCGACCTAACTGCTGAGTGTACAGCACTTTAGACATAGTGGGACGAGCCATAAACAGCACTTCCGTTTCAGGACAGTCCCAGCCTTCGTTGAGCAGATCACAGGCACACATCGCCTTGATCTCACCCTTCTGGAACTTTGCAAGCATCTCTTTGCGTTCCGAGGACTTCATACTTCCGCTGACTGCGGCAGCGGTAACTCCTCGCTCCCTTATCATTTCCGCTATCTGCTCGGCGTGCTTTACACTTGCACAGAAAATGACAGTGCGCTTATCGCTGACATATTCCATGAACGTATCCACGATCAGCGTATTCCGTTCTGGAACAAAGATCTTGCTTTCAAGGTCACGGATATTATACTGCACACTGTTAAATCGCACCTTCGTCAGGTCGATATTGGTATGTATACGGATACAGCGCACAGGCACAAGTTCGCCTATCTCAACGGCAGTTTGTATATCAAGTTTATGTGCGGTATTCTTGAATATTTCTATGATGTCCTTATCGTCGGCACGTTCGGGAGTAGCGGTAAGTCCCAACGTGAATTTCGGCTTGAAATATGCAAGGACCTTCTGATATGTATCTGCAGAAGCGTGATGAGCTTCATCTATAATAAGATACTCGAACTCGTCCTCACGAAACATTTCGAGGTTCAGCGCAACACTCTGGATACTTCCGCAGACGATAAAAGCGTCTTTCTCCTTTACGGCATCTCCGAACTTACCAACAGAAACGCCTTCCCACAGAGTATTGAAAGTTTCATAAGCCTGATTTACAAGCTCTATCGTATGTGCGAGGAACAGTGTGCGTTTGCCGAACCGCTTTGCATCGCTGACTGCGGTAACGGTCTTTCCCGTTCCTGTTGCGTGATAAAGAAGTGCGATAGTTTCATGACGTTCGCGCATTTCTTCAAGTGACTTCAAAGCTGCAAGCTGATGCTCTTTCAGCTGTAAATTATCTGTATTGATCGTCTTGGCACGCTGTGTGGGAAGATAATCTGCTATCTCACGGAACAGCGGGTGCGAACCGAGAAATATACGCAGTTCGTCCTTGACAGTATCGGGCTGTACCTGCAACTGACGCACTGCCCAGCGGTAAACGTCCCATCTTTTGAAGATCATGCTGTTCTGTTTGAGCAGGTCGTCATAGAACTTGTTGCGTGACACGACCGACGGGTTATGGCTTGCTTCATCGTCGATCTCGATAGCGATACGCTTTCCGCCGTTTTCAAGGAAGAAATCGGCATAACGGTCATTCTGATAAATGTCGGTGAAGTGGTACTGCGGATAAAGAAACGCCGCTTTTTCTACACCGAAAGCATCGGAGAAAAGTTCTATGAACAGGTTTAGGGAGCACTCCCACTTGGCGTTACAAGTTTTTCACTCATTTCCGTCCTCCACATACTCAAGGTATATTTTCTTTTTGAAGCCACCACGCTTTTCAGCCTTAGACTTACGGACAGCTTCAAGCTCAGATACCGACCATCCTCTTGCTTCGGCGATAGCATACATAATTTCCAGCATATCGGCAAGTTCTTCTATGTTCTTGTCAGCCTGGTACTCGGCAAATTCCTCGCCAAGCTTTTTGTCAAGCTCGGAGAGATATTCGTCATCGGGAAGTGTGTGAGTTACGGGTATTTTGCCAGCCTGTTTGATGATCTCTGGTATGTTGTCACGGACGAGTTTGTTATGTACTGCTCTCATTTTATCACGCTCCCAAAGCAAAAGCTATTATTTGTTTAAATTATACCATTTTACATACCGTATGTCAATGAATAAAAAGCTATAATTTCAGTTGTTTCAGTAAAATCTCCATATGAAGCAAGGCTCCCAGAATACACTCTGAGAGCCTTGTTTCAGCTATATGTTAGTAGATTGCCTGTCTTGTCAGAAAAGCTGTCCCGAATCAACGTCCACCTTGACAGCAAACCTATTCTGGAAGTGCAGTTCCTCTACGATAATAACTGCAGTATTATCAGGAGCCTTTCTGAGTGATCCAACAAATGTAATAATACCACCTTTTGAGTAGAGGAAACTTACTGATTTTGCGTTATCATCAAAAGCAATGCAGGTGAACGTATCTGTCTCAATGGTATCAATGCCCTTTTGTTTTTGCTGGTCTACTGCAATGCAAAATTTGCAGTAGCTGCGATCCTCCTCAGTTACAACGTTCAAATCAGTGGTGATGCGTCCTGTCATCATTATCTTGTTCAACATAGTCTGCTCCTTTCAGTCCACGTCACTGCACTCGTCAAGCCCGTGCAGGAGCTGAATGTATACGCACTCCGCACGTTCATGCTCCTCACCGTCCGTGGACATCATAAGTTCCAGGAAATATGCTTTTGCTTCATCATAGTCTGTCCAGACCTCACGCTTACCTTTGTATACAGTAGTGACTTCGTTTGTTCTCGGCATTGCCAATTCTGGTGTTTTCAACATAGCTGTTACCTCCAAAAGTTTTATTGTGACTCCATTATATCCGATAAAACTACCAAAGTCCAGCAATGTGGAATGATTGTAATAATTCTTGTGAAATGCGCAGCAAAAAGTGGATTTTCCCCGGTGCATTGCGCTGTAATGGCGATTGACTTTTTCCCCGCTATGTGATATGATATTATAAACTACAGCACATTGATTGTGAGGTGAAAACTATGGGACAATATTACTGCTGGGTGAATGTCGATAAGAAAGAATACTTATGCCCTGATGATTTTGATCTTGGAAACAAACTCCATGAGTCCATGGGTGCAGACAATGCGTTGCTTCGTGCCTTGTGGGAACTCCTCTCGGCTGAGTGGAAAGGCGACCGTCTGGTATTCCTCGGAGACGAATGCTACGCTCTTGATGAAGTGTCAAATGAGGTGCTTGATATTCTGGTAAAACATCAGGCAGAAAGCGAAATTTCAGGCTACTTGTTCGACAATGTTTATGAAACATACCAGAATGTAAGTGGTCTTTTCAAGTCAGCAGAAGAATCTGTCCGTGATGAAATAGCTTTTTATCTCAATGTTGTGAGATCAGATCCTCCGATCAGTCCAAATGTTTATGGTGTAGATATCAATGATCCATACAGAGGATTATTTCTCAGAAACGGCAGTTCATTCAAGTATATCATCAACCGCACGAAGAAGGTATGCTATTCCCACGAAGAAACAAAGATCCTTCTCAGTGATAACAGCGAATTAGATCATGCAGATCCGCTTCCTGTTCTTATGGCATACGGCGGCAGAAGATGTGATATCGGAGAATGGCTCGGAGATATAATTGATGTTAGTGATACGCTGCCGGAAGGCTGTAAACTGTTAACTGAGATTCATATTGATTGATAGCGCAGGAAATCGGGCGCTCTGACAGCTATCAGCAAGCGGTTTAATGGGACAGTATTTCAGTGACAATAGATGAAGATCAATCAAGGTCAGGAATTGTTTTTTCCTGTCCTTTTTTCGTTCTTGTTAAAGGAAGAATGGTGGCTGTCACCAGAACTTCCAGCACATTGTTTATCAGGTTTCTGTATTACAGTGTGCAGAGCTTGCTGGGTGTGAATCTGAGCTTTAATTATTGTTTTCTTCCGAGCTGTTTAGCTCGGTTTATTTTTCCTTTTTGATGTTCGGGGGCCAAGGGGTGGAAACCTCTTGCAAGCTGAGTATCGGAGCATTCAATTTTCTAAAATTGTAATGCGAGGATACCGTGATTGCTGGAAAAGCTTTCGTTTTTATGGAGTACGTGTTTTGAATTGACTTTTTACGCACCGTATGTTATGATAAAACAAAGGAGGTGAGTAATATGAATGAACCAATATATTTTTCCAAGATACAATTTGTTGAGGGTTTTATATATAATGAGCCCAGGTCTGTTATTTTTATCGATCTTCTAAAACGAGAATTGTCTTATCAAGTATTCTCGTGGAAAAGAAATATGCCCACCATTCAAGGTGAGAAAAAGGATGAAGAATGGGAACGACTGACAGGTAAAGAAGAGATATATCCATTTACAGCGCCTGCAAAAATGATTCGAAGTGGGAAAAATGGTTTTCAGACTACACTCATTCCCGATGAATCGTTTGTAAAAAACGTAGAGTTCAGCTATGGGCTACATCTTGATCAGCGGCAATATGAAGATTTGCTTCCGTATTGTAATGCACTTGATTTTGAACCTTATCGCAACAGAACCATGTCTATGGATGATAAAGGATATATAGGCTATCGTGATGAGATAAATGTTTCTTTTTGCGGTGTAACTGATTCATATATTCCGTACATAGAACTTCCAATGGATTACTACTACGACGAGGATCATATATGGCCCAGTGAAAAACTATATCGTTATATTTATCAGACATTTCTTAACAATGATAAAAAATTGAAAAAATGGGTAATGGGATATGGTGCATTATCATTATTTTTCTGATAAACATATATTATGCAAGAACTATATCTATCACTATAACTCTCCCCTCGGCAGTATCACCCTCGCCAGTAACGGTGAATCACTCACAGGCTTATGTTTCGACGGACAGAAATACTTTCCCCATAATCTCATATCCGAAAGCATCGAATCAGAGCTGCCGATATTCACTCAAACCTGCAACTGGCTCGACATATATTTCAGTGGAAGAATTCCAGACTTCATACCGCCTATCAGCTTGAACACAACACCGTTCCGCAAGGCGGTATATGATATACTGCTCACGATTCCATATGAACAAACCATGACCTATGGTGAGATCGCCAATATCATAGCAGAGCAGAATGGTGTGGAGCGTATGTCCTCCCAGGCAGTTGGCGGTGCTGTGGGGCATAATCCTGTCTCGATCATTATCCCGTGTCACAGAGTGGTCGGTGCGGACGGAAGTCTGACCGGATACGCAGGCGGTCTTGATAGAAAAATAGAATTGCTGAAACTGGAAAAACAATAATCGAATAATTCACTGAAGCAATGAGCGTTGATTGCTTAGTGCTTTTCATATTTCCAGTGCAAATTACACCGGGGAAAACTGAAATTCGACCTAAAGTTCGTGCGCATTGAATCTGGACTTTTACTATCGGTGTGCGCTATAATATTATCAGCCGATGAAATTCGGCAGAAAAACAGAAATATAAAAAGATAGAAAGCAGGGGAAGTACCTGCTATGGAGGGACAAAATGACATCTGAGAAAAATAAAAAGAATGTCACACAGAATGCGACCAAACAAGAGATCGGTGCAGCTTTGAAGCTCATCGGTCTTCTGTACGAACAGGGTGAGATACCCAAACACGTTTACCGCAATATCTGCAACGAGTATTACGGCAAAGGCCTTGACAAGGGTGCAGATGCGCGCTATACTATACCAAACGCAGAAGATAAGGAGGCGGTATGATGTACGGATATAATGCGGTAGCTGTGCCGAAGAATGTGGTCATTTATGCGAGAGTTTCCACCGAACATGAGGCTCAGCTATCTGCTCTGGAGAATCAGCTGGACTGGTACAAGCCGTTGCTTGAACAGCATCCTGAATGGACATTCGTCCGCAGTTATGTTGACGAGGGTATCACGGGAACATCGGCGAAGAAACGTCCGCAGTTCATGCAGATGCTCAGTGATGCAAAGGACGGCAACTTCAACCTGATACTTACCCGTGAGGTATCACGTTTCGCACGAAACACGGTGGACACTCTGCAATACACCCGTGACCTGAAAAGGCTGGGTGTGGAGGTGTTCTTCATCAACGATAACATCAGGACATTTGACGGTGACGGCGAGCTTCGTCTGACTATCATGGCGACCCTTGCACAGGACGAGAGCCGAAAAACTTCTATCCGTGTGAAAAGCGGTCAGCAGACATCTATGGAGAATGGCGTGTATTACGGCAACGGAAATATCCTCGGGTACAACAGGGTCGGCAAAGAACTTGTTATTGATTCTGAACAGGCTAAGACGGTGCGGAAGATATATGACTGGTATCTGGACGGTATGGGTGTCAGACAGATACAGTTCGAGCTTGAAAAAGAGGGTGTACTCACTGCTATGGGCAAGACCAGGTGGTACGAATCAAACATCAGCAAGATACTCAAGAACCCGTTCTATGCAGGCATACTGGAGTACCACAAGCAGTTCACTCCCGACTTTCTTGAACAGAAGAAGATCAACAATTTCGGTGAGATAGATCGTCTGCGAGTTGATGGCAGACACGAGCCTATCGTTACACTGGAGGAATTCAACAGGGTGCAAGAGATAATGGAAAGTAAAAGGCTGAAAAATCCTGCCAACAAGACAGGACGCAAGGAAAAGGGCAAGAAGCCCGTTTCGGACGTATGGTGCAGGCTGTTGGTATGCTCCTGCGGATGCACATTCAACCGCAAGGTATGGCACACCACATCAAAGGGTACCCAGTACGGGTATATGTGCTACTCGCAGATACGCAACGGCACTATACGGACAAGGTTGAAAAAAGGACTTCCTACGGACGGTATCTGCACCTCGCAGATGATACCCGGCTGGAAGTTACAGTTCATGGCGAAGAACCTGTTCCGTGAGTTTCTGAGGAACACCGACAGGATACTTGACATCGCCGAGGAGATGCTTGAAAAACACATCGACGATGAAGAGGTCACTGAGGATAATACCGAACTCATCGTACAGAAAAAGGCAGAGCTTGAAAAACTGGAAAAGCGTCTGAACAAACTCATATCCATGAGGGCTGACGATGAGATCACAAAAGAGCAGTTCATGAACATGAAGTCGGAAGTCGATACGCAGATAGCTTCTTTGCAGGAGCAGATATGCGAGCTTTCGCCCACGGAGAAAGTCACAGAGACAAGTGATGTTCCCGACTACAACGAGCGTATCACTCTGCTGAGATATGCTCTTGAACGGTACACGAATTTCGACTCAGACGAGGATATTCCCGAGGCAGTTATCGAAGCATTTGTTGAAAAAATAGTGGTGAATGAGAACTCCTTCGATTGATATCTGCACTTCTCGGGCGATGACAAAACTCCGAAAACGTGCAATGTGGAAGGTGACAAAAAAGCCCATAAAATCGAGCTTTTCGGGGCATCCTATGCGCCTGCGTTGGTGGAGGACTGCTCAGGCTGCTATCGCAGACAAGAAGTGATCATAACTCAACAGAGTTAAGTGCAAAAGCGAGATAACATTTTGATCTGCATAAGCGGATAACTGATGTTAATAACAGTCCCCCTGGATCGTATCGGTTCAGGGGGATCTTTGTATCTTTAAGGCACTATTCTCGTTCTAAACATTAGGCAGCCTTTTTTGATGGATCCAACATATATTCAGTGCTGCTCAAAAAAAGCAGCCACCGCTGTTGACAGCCAGCGAAGGGTCTGGTATAATTTAAGCAGAAACTATCGCTGCCGCTCATCTCTCGGCGGAAGCCTTGGCCGAAAAGCCGGACCGCTTGAGCCGGAAAGGAGAACTTCATGTGTAAGGCCATTCTATTTATCGGTGGCTCGCCGTGCAGCGGCAAAAGCACCGTCGCTGAGCGGATCTCCCGAGAATTCGGCGCATACTACTTCAAGGTGGATGAGATCCTTGGGGAGCTTTTGGACGAGGCCGCTGCTCAGGGCCACTCCGCCTGTGCCTTGGTGCGCACGCTCTCCCCAGAGGAGAACTGGATGCGTGACCCCTTTGTGCAATGCAGTGAGGAATCTCAGATCTACCAGGAGATTGCGCCGCTTGTTTTCCACAGGATAGACCAGATCCAGGCTGACCTGATCATAACCGAGGGCGCTGCTTATACTCCCCAGGTCATGGCCGCCCGAAAGGAGCGCTACATCACTATCGTTCCCACTCCCGACTTCCAGATCAGCCACTACCGCCAACGTGAGTGGGTGCCATTCGTACTGGCAGAGTGCACAGACAAGGAGGCCGCCTTCCGCAACTGGATGCAGCGTGACGTACTCTTCGCTAAGCAGGTGCAGGAGGACTGCCAAAGATCAGGAGTCCCCTGCATCGTCAACGGAGGGGATATTTCGGAGGACGAGATGTTCCAGCAGGTGACTGAGCTGCTGGGACTAAACACCAAGGAGGCATAAAATGGGCTACATTATGGAGCTGCGCAGGGAGCTTGGCAGCCGGCCGATCATCATGGCAGGCACCGGCGTGATCCTTGTGAACGGCAAAAATGAGATCCTGCTTGGCAGGCGCACGGACAACGGCTTCTGGGACTACCCCGGCGGCTCAATGGAGCTGGGTGAGAGCTTTGAGGATTGCGCCCGCAGAGAGGTGCTGGAGGAGACCGGCCTTACCTGCGGCAAGCTGGAATTCCTCATGGACGTGTCCGGTCAGGAGTCCTTCTACCGGTACCCCAACGGGGATCAGGTCTACATCGCCGGGATCGTTTACCTGTGCCGGGACTTCACCGGGCAGATGAAGGTCCAGGAGGAAGAGGTGGCTGAGCAGCGGTTTTTCCCCATAGACCGGCTGCCGGAAAACCTAGTCCCCGGGTCTTTGAAGAAGAGGATCTTCGATAAGGTCAGAGAGATCCTGCTGGAAAAATAAGATAAATTCGCCCCGAAGCAGCCGCACAGGTCACTTCGGGGCGATCGTTTTTATTCATTTCAAGCCGGAGATCTCGACATTTGCATCAGGGATCTCCTGAGAAAAGCGCAGCTCCATGAGCTCACGGAAGCCCTCGTTGTACTCAAAGCCGATGCACCTTCTGCCGCACTGCTCGGCAGCTATCAGGGAGGTGCCGCTGCCCAGGAAAGGGTCCAGCACCGTATCGCCGGGAGCCGTGGCTGCACGGACTATCCGTGCCACCAGCTCGTTGGGATAGATCGCCGGGTGGATGTACTGCTTGCCCACACTTCCGGCCTTGCGGTTGATATTCCAAAGGGCGCCGCCGTTCATCCGGTCGGACTTGTAGTCGCAGCAGCTCTCCATGGCCTGAGGATCTGCGAAAAATTCCTCGCTCTTAGAGAACACCAGCACATATTCATGGCGGTCAACGATGTTTTTCTCCCCTGTAGGTATGCCGGAGGACTTGTGCCAGATCAGTATCCCCTTATAATAGTAGCCGATCTCACGGCACATCTTGATGATGTCGTGGGGGATCGTGATCACTCTTCCGCCATGTATGCGAATGTTGATGTTGATCCAAAGCGAGCCGTCCAATGTCAGCTTCCTGTAGCACTGCGCCCAGACCGCCTTCATTCGCTCAAGGTAGACCCAGTAGTCCTCCTGACCGATCTGTCCCTTTTTGAAATAGTCCTTCAAATTCCAGTAAGGAGGCGAGGTAACAGCCAGCCGCACCGACTCGTCAGGTACCCCGGACATATCCTCTGAGCTTCCGAAGATCACCTTACTCTGCTCCAGTTTTTCGGCAGAGAGCCTTTCCTTGGGCAGCCTTCTCTCCAGCTGTCTCAGCTCACGCTCCTCACGAATGACAGTGCAGTCATCTCCGCAGCCGGACATATCCAAAAGCCGCTGTATAACGCCCTCATCTCCAAGCATGATATGCTCGGTGATATGAGCCATGCCGTCGTCCTTGGTGGGGATCCAAACATTTCCCGGATCCTTGCCCTTGGGATTATAGTTCTTGGCTCTTTTTCCCCATTCTACGTTCTTCCAGATGTGCTTTTCACGGATAGCGTCCTTGTTGAACTTCATGGCAGAGCGGTTTTTGCAAAGCCAGACGACATACTTCACATTGTCAGTGAAGGCAGCCCTCTGAGGAAGTGCTGTGGGGTAAACGATGGTGTTCACATACACATACCCTATCTCCACCGCTGAGGAAACCACGTCCATCAGGTCATGGAGCACGTTCCCCTTCTGGTCGTATTCAGTTCTGACTATGGCAAAAAAGCAGCCGTTCTCACTCAGCTTTTCGTACTCAGACCTCATCAGCAAGAGGGTCCTGTCATAGCTTACATCAGTTATCACTGTCTGCATTTTGGATACTCTCCAATCTTTCTCTTGCGATCTCGCAGTAGTCCTTCACAGCCTCGATCAGCACCCACTCTCTTCCCATTTTCTGAGCAGCCTTTGCAGTTGTGCCGCTTCCGCCGAAGGGATCCAAGACCAGGTCTCCCGGATCGCTCCATGAGGCGATGTGATCCTCAGCCAGCTTCTCCGGAAAGATCGCAGGGTGCTTGTAGGCCAGCTTGTCCTTTGTGGCAAAGCCCCTGCCGTTAGCATAGCGCCAGATATTCGTCCTAACGCCGAACTCACTGATCACCTTCCTGCCCTTATTTGTCAGGCTTCCGTCCTTCTCACGGCGTGTCACCTCGCCGTATGTTGAGCAGCCCGCCCACTTGTTCGGCTTATCCCGGAGGATATTCACAGTCTTGGGACGACCCTTGCTGAGAACGAACATATACTCAAAGGCGTTGAAATACCTGTTGGGGTGGGGCGGTCCGGAACCGGCCTTCTCATAGATGATCACATCGTACATATCGAAGCCGATCTCCTGGAAGAACAGCGCCTGCTTGAAGCTGGTCAGGGTCTTGCTGCCCTTCAGGGTCTTATCCCCTACCACCCAGACAACGACTCCGCCGGGCTTCATCACACGGTAAAGCTCCCTAGCGATGGTCTTGAAGACCTCCATATCCCACGAAGCCACGCCCTCGTAGTCTCTCAGGTCGTCGTAGGGCGGACTAGTCACCACAAGGTCGATGCACTCCGCCGGGAATTCCTTCAGCAGCCGGTCGGATCTGTCGTTGAAGATCCTGCCCTTTATATCATTTACGCTCTTCATTGTACCTCCCCCATGAGATCTCTCCGTAATCGCTCTCGGAGATCGCACCGTCGGCCTGTAGATAGTCCAGCTGATAGGATCTGAGCAGGCCTTCGCTCCTGAGCTTTTTCAGCCGCTTAACAAATGGCAGCTCCAAATAATTATTGCTGCTGAGCTTCTGATACTCCTCCGCCTTGTCCTTAGCTCCCATAAAATGGATCTTTCTGTGGCAGCTTGGACACATAGCGAACAAATTCAGATAGTGATCCGGACCGTCGGCTATGTTGAACGGGATCAGGTGGTGGAACTCAAGATACGGATCCCCCGAAGCGGTAATGAAGGTAGTGCTGCCGCAGCATTCGCATTTCAGCAGGCCGTTTTCCGAGAAAAGCTGAATGTAGTAGGCCTTCATCAGATTTACAAGAGCACTGCTGCGCTCTCTTTGTCCGTCGGTCACGCTTGGTGCAGACCCCGAGATCTGGTGGATCTTGTTTTTCAGGTCAGCGCTGTTCTCGGCCTTGTATCCGGCAAGGCGCCCGACGGAGCGGCGTTCATCTGTAAGGAGATAGCTGCTGTAATTTTCCGCAGCAAGGGCGGTCAGCGCCGCAATGACCTTCTTTTTCACGCCGGCCTCCGTGCGGGCTCCCAGAGCCCGGAAAAGCTCCGGCATCTTCTCCCAGATATATCTGCTCAGTCTTGTCACCCGATCCGGAGAGATGTCCTCCAGGTCGGTGATACCGCAGCCTGCTCCGGCACAGACCAGAGCTGCGGATACCATTAAGAATGTATCCGGGTGGATGATGTACAGATCCCAGCCGATCTTCACCTTGCTGTCGCAGGGAGCTGTGTTCCCGGATACCGGCTGGGCGTAGCGCCTTCTCAGGTCGGCCTCAGTATCCATGAGAACATCCTCGTATCTCATCAGCTTGTACTTGCCCAGCTTAGTGTAAACGCCGTAGATGAAGCTCAGCTTATCCCTGTCGCTGATCCTCACGCATGAGCTCCCAAAGCTCACAGCGCCCATGGGATCGGTGCCCTTATCTGCTGGGATATCGCTGCGGACTCCCAAAAGGTATTTCAGCAGCTCCTTGCGGCCGTCCTCATCGGTGATGTCGCTCTTTCTGCGGAAGGAACCAACTCTCTCCATGATCTGTGGCAGATGCTGCCAAAGAGTGCTCTCCTCAGCGTTCCAGCTGTCATCATCGAAGCAGCGCTTTCGCCTTGAAACGATGTATTTGTACTCATCCAAGGTCATAGAGCCATGACGGAGAACAGCTCCCAGGATATCGGTGTAGGGAGTGAAGCTGACGAAGAAGTTCTTCTCCGGATCATCCACCGCAGGGATCTGCTTGATCTCAGTCGTAGCCGGCTGAGAGATCATCTTCAGCTTCTGATGCTCCCAAATGACCAGAGACCCGTAGTAGCCGGCCTTCAGCGCCAGCTCGCCTATGGGAGTAAGGCTGCTGAATTCCATATCCGAAGCGCCGGTGGATTTTGAGTGGAAAAAGCCGTAATAATAGAGGATCTGGCGCTCGTTCCGGATAAAGGCAGCCATGTCGTTCTCTATCATGCGGAATTTGGGCTTGGCGTGAGGATAGCGCTCATTGAGTCGTGCCACGTCCTCCTCAGTGACCGCTCCCCTTTCCGCTAAACGGCAGGCAGCAGCAATAGCCTCCTCAGAAAGGATGTACTTCACTGAATTATCGCAGATCTTTCCGGCAGTATTCAGGTCATCGGCACAGGTGCTTATGGCAGCCCTCATCAGGATCTTGTCGATATTTTCGTGGGAGTAAACAAATCCCGGCTGCTGAACAGCTTCCTTCAGCAGCTTTTTTATGCCTGTCTGTCCACCTGAGCCCATGAGCAGCGAGAAGTAATACTTTCTTGCGTCCTGGTAGTAGGCATCACGCTCCTCCTGATCCCGGAAGACCTGAACGCCGGCAAACTGCGAGAACAGGTTGAACTTAGGCGACTTGAAATTTATGGCCTCGCTCTTGGGGTAGAAGTATTCACGGGCGCTGGGCTGGATATTCTCAGGAAGGCTCTCGATGAAGCTGTCGAAGATCTGGATCACCTCCCTCTGATACTGGGTGGTGAAGATCTGGTTGGACAAAAATATGAAGTAATAAAGGGTCAGGAACTTCTTGGTGTACCAAAGAGTTCCGGAATTATGTATCTTTGTAAGCTCCATGGACTTGGTCAGAGCATAATTCCCGGGAAGCAGCCGGCTGTAAAAATCGCTGTATAATGACATTTTTCTGCTCCTTCACAAGTATTTGCCGAAGAGCTCCCCCTATATTAAAGGTATAGCTCCGAGCTGGGGCAGCCTTGGCAGTCACCTATCATTATATCATTTTCCTGAGTTTTTTTCAATAGCTAAGGCTGAAAACCATGCCTTCTCCCGCTTTTCCGAAGAGCCTTCACCGTGCAAAAATTGCGATTTCATGCAGACTGACCAAAATCCATGCGTTTTGTCCACCTTATCTATGGATTTTAAGTTGAAAACAAATTGTGAACAGGTTATAATATACATAGCAAATAACGGGACAGACTGCGCTTCAGGCTGGCGCCTTCGGGTAAAGGGAGCCCGGAAGAAAAATACAGATCCCGTTCTAAATCGTTTACATCACTTTCAAGGAGGGTAATCAAATGAAAAAAAGACGTTTTCTCTCCGGCTTGACCGCTCTTAGCGTTACGGCCGGAATGCTCAGCGTTATGCCGGCTATCACGTCGCAGACATACGCTGCTGAGATCGTTAAGAACGACTTCGAGGCTTCCTACGACGGTTGGTTCTCTGACGGCGCTGAGATCTTAGCTGCTGACGGCGAAGGCTTCGGCGGCTCAAGAGCTATGACGCTCATCAACAGAGATTCCGCAGATGACAGCGCTTCTTCCGCTAAGGGCTTCTACCTCTGGGGCGGAGTTGAATACGACTACAGCGTGAAGGTATCCGCTGAAACAGCCGAGCACTTCACCCTGTCTCTCACCTACGCCATTGACAACGACGGCACCGAGGAAGAGACTACGGTCATCCTGGACGATCAGTATGTTCCCGCAGGACAGTGGGGTACTCTGGGCGGCAAATTCAAGGCTCCTAAGAACGCCTATGAGTTCAAGATCAGCATCAAAACTGATTCAACTAATGATTTCGCATTCGACGACCTGCTGGTAACTGCTGACAAGGAAAAGCACACCGCAAATGCTGCTCCTGCCGGCAAGGGCCTCAAGGACGAGTTCGCAAACTACTTCCTCTGCGGAAACATCCTCAACACAAACACTGTAGAGCAGTCCGCTATCACTGCTAACATCCTCAAGGACTGCAACGTTATCGAGTGTGAGAACGAGACAAAGCCCGATGCTACTATCGTTCAGAACGGCTCCACCAACACAAATGTCAAGGTGCAGTTCGGCAAGGGCGCTGCTGCTATCCTGGACTTCTGTTCAAGGAACAACATCGGCTTCAGAGGCCATACAATGGTTTGGCACAGCCAGACACCCCCCTGGTTCTTCAGAGAGAACTTCAACAGCAACGGCAATTTCGTAAGCACTTCTGTAATGGATCAGCGTATGGAGAGCTACATCCACAATATGTTCGACCTCTACGCTAACCAGTATCCTTCAGTAAACCTTGTAGCATACGATGTCTGCAACGAGGTAATTTTCGACGGCACAGCCAGAAACGGCGGTGTAAGACCCACATCAGGCGACGGCCACTCTGACTGGGTAAATGTTTACGGCAACAACAGCTTCGTCGAGAAGGCCTTCACCTACGCAAGAAGGTACGCTCCCGATACCTGTAAGCTGTTCTACAACGACTACAACGAGTTCGCCTACGATAAGCAGAACTGCATCATCGACACTATCATCAAGCCCCTCCACGATAAAGGACTTCTGGACGGTATGGGAATGCAGTCACACCTGGACTGCTCTGCTTCCAACGCATGGGGCGACACAAATTCCTATCTGGCAGCAATGGATAAGTACCTGGCTCTGGGTATCGATGTTCAGGTAACTGAGCTGGATCTTTCAAGAGACGGCGGAAAATTCTCCGACGACCAGCAGGCAGCCAAGTACAAGGCTATCTTCCAGCACTGCGTAGATGTGAACTCCAGCGGAAAATTCCCCGGAAAGGTTACCCTCGTTCAGGTATGGGGACCCAATGATAACAACTCATGGGTAGGCAAGGACAGAAACGGCAACCCCAACTATCCCCTCCTCTATGATGGAAACAATCAGCCTAAGTCGGCTTACAATGCTATCACCTCTATCATCCCCGATGATCAGTGGGGCGACGGATCCAATCCCTCACTGGAAGTCAAGCAAATCGAGCCCGATGAGAACGGCTACTACTTCACACATTCCTTCGAGGGCACAGACCACGGCTGGGAGCCCAGAGGCGGCACTTCCCTCATGACAAGCGGCAGAACTGCTCTCGACGGCAAGGAGGCTCTCCTGGTTTCCGAGAGAACAGGTTCTTGGAACGGTGCTGCTTACGCTATCAGCCCTAATCCCTTCACTCCAGGCGAGGAGTTCAGCTTCTCCGCAAATGCTATGGCATTCGACGGCGCTGACACAACTGATTTCAAGTTCACTCTTGAGTATACAGGTTCCGACGGCGAGCCTCACTACAGCGAGATCGCACACGGTACTGCTCCTAAGGGCGAGTGGGTACAGCTGGCTAACACCAACTACAAGATCCCTGAGGACGCTAAGAACATGAAGATCTACGTTGAGACATCTGACGACTCAACAGAGAACTTCTACATCGATCAGGTCTCCGCTGCTGTTGCCGGCACAGATATCCCCGGCGCAGGACAGCCCAAGATCAGAACTATGATCCCCGGCGACATCGACGGCGATGAGAGAGTTACTGTATTCGACGTTATCGCAGGCCGTGACGGTCTGATCAACGGCTTCTCAGACAACATCGCTGCTAAGGCTGCTGACGCAGACCAGAGCGGCAAGTATCAGATCAACGACCTGGTACTCATCCAGGAGTTCGTTCTCCGCAAGATCACTGAGTTCCCCATTGCTGAGCCCGAGTATCCCGTTATCGACGAGCCCGCTATGAAGTCACTCTTCAGCGGCATCACTCCCGCATCAAGCTGGAAGAAGGACGGCGAGAACAACCCCATGACTACTCAGCGTTTCGGCGCTGATCCCGGCTGGATGGTTTACGACGGAAGACTTTACATCTACACAACTGACGACCAGTATGAGTATTACAACGACGGAAGACTGAAGATCAACACATACAACTCCGGAACTATCAACTGCGTTTCTACAGCAGATATGGTAAACTGGACAGACCACGGCGCACTTCCTATCGCCGGCGGAAACGGCAGAACTAAGAACGGCTGCGCTAAGTGGGCATACGCTGCATGGGCACCCGATGCCTGCTGGAAGATGATCAACGGCAAGCCTAAGTTCTTCCTCTACTTCGCAAACAGCGCAGGCGGTATCGGCGTTGTTACAGCCGACAGCCCCACAGGTCCCTGGTCCGATCCTCTGGGCCACGCACTCCTCACAGGACAGTCACCCAACTGCTCAGACGTTGAGTGGATGTTCGACCCCGGCGTTTACTACGATGAGACCTCTGACGAAGCATACCTCTTCTTCGGCGGCGGCAGAAAGAGCAACATCCCTGCTGATTCTCCCGGAACAGGAAGAGTCGTTAAGCTGGGCAAGGATATGACTTCACTGGCAGGCAACCCCGTTAAGATGGATATCCCCTACCTCTTCGAGGATTCCAGCGTTATCAAGATCGGCGACACATGGTACTACTCCTACTGCTCCAACTGGAACGTTCCCGGCGGTACCAATATCAACGGCGTTAGCTTCGGAAATGCAGACATCCTCTACATGACCTCCAAGGATCCCCTCTCATGGAGCAAGAACAACCTTGCAGGCAACGTTTTCAAGAACACAGGATCACAGAGAATAGATGCTGGCGGTAACAACCACCACTCTATCATATATTTCAAGGACAAATACTACGTTGCATACCACTCACGTCAGCAGGCTATGCGTGAGTTCAGTGAGAAAGGCCTTGTAGCTTACACTCTCAACAACGACGGCTCTGTTAAGGAAACAAATAAGAGCGACGGTAACTACCGTTCAACTCAGATCAATGAGTGCTCATTCTCAAACGGAAAGCTCAGCTGCTCCGGCGATATGAAGGGCTGCTCACAGATCGAGGCTCTCGATCCCTTTACAAAGGTACAGGCTGAGACAATGTCCAATCAGTCCAAGGGCGTTGAGGTAAACGGCCTCTATGACACAACAGTTACCGGTAAGAAGGGCGACTGGATCAAGGTATCCGGTGCTGACCTGAAGGACGGTATCAAGGCTATCACAGTCAAGGGCTCCGGCGGCGCAGTTAAGTTCTGCACAGGCTCTCCCACAGGAACAGTTCTGGGTTACGCTGACCTGGGCAGCTCCGGACAGGAAGTGACCTTCGCAGCAACAGGCTCCGCATCTGGAAGCAAGGACATCTACATCGTATTCGGAAGCGACAACATCTCACTTGACTACTGGCAGTTCTCATGATCTAATGCAATCATCTGCGGTCTCTTTTCTGCACATTTAGGGGCCGCAGACGATATAAAGAAATTTGTTGTAAGGGACAAATCAGAAAACCGCTCTGGCGAAAGTCAGAGCGGTCATTCTTTGTCCTGATATTTTGCAAAGGCCTATGTCACTTGAGGCGTGAGTTCAGATCCTCAGAGGTAATGGGCAGCTCATCCTCTTTGACCATATCAGCGTCGATCATCATGATCGCAAGAGCATCCATGCCGGTGATGCCGCTGTCGCCGGTGTCCACAACGTCTGCGGCACGCCTGCCATACTCGCTGAGGCCGTACTTTTTCTCCAGCGCAACGTGCTGAAGAATGGCAACAGCATCGTTAAGGTCTACGTCCTGATCCTCATTTGCGTCGCCCCACAAAACATCGTAGGCCGGCTCCTCTGAAGTTGGCTCGGTGGTGGGCTCAACGGGAGACTCAGTAGTGGGCTGTTGGGGTGAGTCAGCGGTGTACACTCTCTCGTACATGGTCTCAGCCCAGAGCTTTCTCATGGCGTCCTGACCCTCGCTTGTGGGGTGGACTCCGTCCTGCTCGCTGAGATACTCAGGGTGCTCGGTGAAGAAGGCCTCCAGGTCAGGGCCCTGCACCAGCTTATCGCCGTATTCCTCCCAGAGCTGCTCCACCTTTGCGTTGTAAAGGGGAACGTTCGGGCCAACGTCCTTGTTGGTGGAGCCGGGGATCTTGCCCAGAACAGGCACCTTTCCCGCTGCAAGGATAGCGTCGATCATGTACTTGGTGTTCTGATAGTAGGTCTCGGTGTTGCCGGGATTTCCCCAGCAGTCATTGGTGCCGTAGGCGATGCTGACGTACTTGGCCGGAGAAAAGCTGAGCCAGCGGTCGATGTTCTCCTTGCCGTCGGTGGATGTGATACCGCCGATGCCGCCGTTCTCCTGCACAGGGAAATACCTGCTGTCGATCTCATTGACGTGGGTGGCAAAGCCCGTGCCGTAGCAGTTGTTCATGCTCATAGCTGTGATAGAGTCGCCGAAGAAGATCCAGCTGTCGGAAACTCCCTCAGAAACATTGTGTATGTCGAAATTCACGCTTGCCTGGCTGCCCTCCTTGCCGTCTGCCTTGGAAACGTTCAGCCGGATCCAGTTGTAGCCCTCAAAGTCCACCAGGTGCTGGCGTGAGCCGTAGGTGGAGCCCTCAACGGTGTCAACTACCACCCAGCCGTCCTCGGGATAGGTGCCGCCGGGAGCCGCATTCACCTCAATGGTGTAGTCAGAGGGCTCCATGTTGGCGTTTGCGTAAGCTCCCAGCTTGTCGTAGGAGCTGGTGTTGTACCAAACGGCGATGACCTGCTTGCGTTCTGCCTCGGGAACTGCCGACAGGTCGTAGGCCAGATAGTCCGGTGCCTTCAAAAAGGCAAAGGAGAAATAGTGCTCGTCGTTTGCAGAAACAGCCGTTGCAGGGTTGTCTCCGGAATAAGCCGGACAGTTCCTGCTGATCACGGGATTAGGCGTGATCGCTGCCAGGGAAGTGCAGGGCGTTACAGAGGCCGCTGCAAGAACGGCTGCCGCTGCGGAAACAATGATCTTCTTGTGATTTTTCATTCTCTCAACTCCGATTTTCCGATGAATGGACGCCCCCGCAGGAGCGTCCGCATCATCAATAATTTTCCTTCCTCACCTCAAAATAGCTCTGAGGGTGGAAGCATACAGGACATACCTCGGGTGCCTCTGTGCCAACAACTATGTGGCCGCAGTTACGGCACTCCCAGACCATGACTCCGCTCTTCTTGAAGACCTCCATGGCCTCAACATTCTTCAGCAGAGCACGGTAGCGCTCCTCATGGTGCTTCTCAATGGCGCCTACTCCACGGAACTGAGCGGCAAGCTCCGGGAAGCCTTCCTCCTCGGCCTCTCTCGCCATGCGCTCATACATATCGGTCCACTCGTGGTTTTCGCCCTCGGCAGCGCTGAGCAGGTTAGCTGCTGTGTCGCCTATGCCGCCAAGTGCCTTGAACCAGAGCTTTGCGTGCTCCTTCTCGTTTTCAGCAGTCTGGAGGAACAATGCTGCGATCTGCTCGTAGCCGTTCTTCTTGGCAACTGATGCGAAGTAGGTGTACTTGTTTCTCGCCTGTGACTCACCTGCAAAGGCCTCCATCAGGTTTTTCTCAGTTTTGGTGCCGGCGTACTTATTGCCGGACTGAGCCTTGGGAGCCTCAGCGATCTTCTCGAACTGGTCAGCGCCCACTCCGCAGAGAGGACATTCAAAGTCAGCCGGAAGCTCATCGCCGATGTACTCATATCCGCAGACGGTGCATCTCCAGATAGTATGGCCGTCGTCGGTCTTGCCAACGGGGACAGCCTCCTCCTTGACCACCTTCTCGAAATCAGAAGCGGGGTGCTTGCAGATCGGACAGATGAAGTCCTCCGGCAGCTCCTCGCCAACATACTCATAGCCGCAGATCACGCATCTCCAGATAGTCTGGCCGTCGCTGGTCTTGCCAACAGCCTCAGGCCTCGGCTTGATATTGCTCTGGTAGAACTCATATGTTGCTGAGGGAGCGTCACTGAGCACCTCCATTCCGGTAACGTCTGCGATGAACATGGTGTGGCTGCCAAGGTCAACTGACTGGATCACCTTTCCTGAGATCACAGCGTTGGTGCCCTTAGTCACGGCCAGAAGCCCGTTGTCTAGGCGCTTTGTGTCGGTGAAATCCGCAAACTTGTCTGCGTCCCTGCCCGACTGGAAGCCGAAGCGCTTGAAGAGTGCAAAGTCCGCCTGCTCACTGATCACCGACGCAGAGAATATCCCTGAGGAGAGGATCATGTCGTGAGTGAGATTAGCCTTATTCACGCATAGACTGACTCTGTTAGGCTCAGAAGTGACCTGTGCCAGAGTGTTGGTGATACAGCCGTTATCCCTGCCGTTTTCGGCGGATGTTACGACGAATAGTCCGTATGAGATCTTATACATTGCTTTCTTGTCCATAATGGCGGACCTCCTTTTTCATGGTATACAATAATATTAACAGATACTGGCATGGCTGTCAATAGCTTTTTGTGAATTTTGCAAGTCTCTTAAACAAATTGCCCAACGGGCTCTTGTGCTGTTTTCATTGCCTTTTTGGGAGAAGTGTGCTATAATGGAGAAAAACATCTTCGGGAGGTACTTATGGATCTTATTTTTGACGTAAACGACAAACCCAAGGGCGGACAGCTGATCTTCTTCGCCTTGCAGCAGATGCTGGCGATCCTTGCCGCAACTATCGCTGTTCCCATGATCATCGGCAACGGCCTTACCCCTGCCGCAGCAATGCTTGGCGCCGGCGTGGGAACGATCGTGTACGTTCTCTTCACTAAGCGGAAAAGCCCTGTTTTCCTGGGATCCTCCTTCGCCTTCATCGGATCCATGCTGGCGGCCTTCGCCGGTGGAGTTTCCATGGAGCTGGGTATGCTGGGACTTCTCATCGGCGCTCTTGCAGCCGGTCTTGTATACGTTGTCATAGCGGCTCTGGTCAAGGCTGTGGGAGTTGAGTGGCTGAACAAGCTCATGCCGCCGGTAGTCATCGGCCCTACTGTGTCGATCATCGGTCTATCTCTTGCAGGAAATGCGATCGGCGACCTGACAAAAGGCAGTGTCCTCCGGGCAAACGCTGAGGGAGAGCTGATGCCTGTTGCCTCGCCCTATGCGGCAATGCTCTGCGGACTTGTAACTCTGGCGGTGGTCATGATCTGCTCGGTTTACGGAAAGAAAATGGTGCGGCTGCTGCCCTTCGTCATCGGTATCATCGCCGGATATGCCTGTGCAGCCCTCCTGACTGTCATCGGAAATGCCGCCGACCTTGACAGCCTGAAGCTGATCGATCTCTCAGTTTTCCGAAGCTATATGTTCTCAGACGGCCTGTCGGTCAAGACCTTCTTCTCAGTGCCTGACCTGGTATTCGTAAGCGCTTTCAAGGGCACCGGAGAGCTCTCCGCCTCATACCTGCTGACCATACTTGTGGCCTATGTGCCGGTGGCGCTGGTTTGCTTTGCGGAGCACGTTGCCGACCACAAAAACCTCAGCTCAGTCATCGGACGTGACCTGCTGGAGGACCCCGGACTTCCCTCAACTCTCATGGGCGACGGAGTGGGCTCTATCGCAGGCGCCTTCTTCGGAGGCTGCCCCAATACCACCTACGGCGAGAGCGTAGGCTGTGTTGCGATCACAAGGAACGCCTCTGTGGTAACGATCCTTGCCGCAGCCGTAGGCTGTGTGATCTTCTCATTCATCACGCCCTTCATCGCACTCATCGCCTCTATCCCCTCCTGCGTCATGGGCGGAGTTTGTATCGCTCTGTACGGATTTATCGCAGTTTCCGGCCTGAAAATGCTGAAGGCCGTGGATCTTGACGACAACCGCAACCTCTTCACGGCCTCGGTGATCCTCATTGCCGGTATCGGAGGACTGAGCATCAGCTTCGGCTCCGTAACTATCACCGAGATCGCAGCTGCCCTTATCCTGGGTATCCTGACGAACATCATGCTCTCCAAGAAAGCAAAAAACTGACCGGATAAAAAAGAACTCCCCCGAAGCACTAATGGCTTCGGGGGAATTTTTTGTTTTTAGCGGAATATCATGCTGAATATCAAGCGTATGATAAGAGGTATGCTTCCCGGGTCGATGAGCAGAGGCAGCAGGATCAGCAGCGGGTGGCTGAAGCCAAATGCTGCTGTTACTGCAACTGCGCCTGCTATGCCGCCGATAAGGGGCACCATTGACGGGATCTTCTCAGCTTTTTTCAGCCAGAGATACACGACCCTGTAGTTCATGGAGGTGAATAGCAGGAATGCACCGCCGGTCAGCAGATAGCCGAATACTTTATCAGCTATTTCTTCCATTACTCATCGTCTCCCAGTCCAAAGAACAGATCCCAGAGGTATGCGAACAGCGGGAATTCTGCTATATAGTCATAGTGATAAGTACCCGGCTCATATACTCTCTGTCCGTAGAAGAACTTCCAGCATCCGTCCATACTGAATATCCTGCTGCCGGTCGCAGGGTGCGGCCATGACAGACTGCTGTATGATGCGTATCCGTCTGAGCCATAGTAGCTATAGGGAGTATTGGGATTTCCATTTACATTATTATGCCAGAAATAGATCGGGTCATTTGTCTTAGACCAACGGTCCCATTTGAACGTTCTGATGAAGTTCCAAAGGCTCTGTTTACCGGTCATTACCCAGTCTCCGTCCCTTACTCCGGGACGACCCCAGCGGCTGATAGGCGTTCCGCCTTCGTTAGCCATAGTGGTCAGCTTCTTGATACCGAAGATACTCATTATAGCCAGCACAACATAGCCAGCGCCCTCCCAAGGCTCGTCATTTGCAAATGACTCTATCGCCTTTGTGATAGAAGTTACGAGGCCGAAGGCAGCTATAATGATAGCGATAGCTATACACTTTGCAACAAGCAATGCAAATATCGCTCCAAAGAATGCACCCTTGAGCATTGCCCAGAATACTCCCTTCAGCGGATGATAGCCCTCCTCAGGGTGGTCGAAATACCGGAGTATATTCATTCCGATAGTGATCGCAGCGCTGGATATCGCGCCAACGATCGCACCGGCTACAACTGCCTCACAGAGAGTGAAGTGACCGGATGGGTCGATGTTCATGATCGGGTTTGCACTTGCGTAGAGATACTTGTTAAGGCTGATCGGGTCGAAGGGGTTGCCCTGGTAGGTATCCATTGAGGTGAAGGTGCCTGTTGCAGGATCCATGTACCTTGCACGAAGGTAATAGTAGCCTGTAGTCTCATCGTGCTGCTCGCCGCAGTAGAGATAGGTGTTGGGAGTCTCTCCCTCACTTGAGGCGATCTGTCCCCATGGGTCGTAATTGTACCAGTCGGTCACGGTGCCCTCACTGTCTGTGAGCTGTCTTACTGAGCCGTGTCCGTCTGTCATGAAGTAGGAGGTGTTCTGGTCTCTTTCCTGAGAAATGAGCTGTGAGCCTCTTGTGTAGAAGCACCTCTCATTTCCGCTGGCGTCCAGCTCCTCCAGTACCTGAGTGTAGTCTCCCAGAATGGTCTCGTTAAGGTAGTAGACCTTATTTCCGTCAGTTGTGCGGCTGATACGGTTGCCGTTGTAGTCGTACTGGTACTCCTCGGTGACAACGATGCCGTTTTCGGTAACTGCTGCGCTCACAAGGCGGTTATCCCCGTCGTAAACGTAGTTTGCAGACTTGCCGCCGCCCTCCATGGAGATGCGGTTTCCTGACTGGTCATAGGTGTACAGGATGTCGCCCTCAGTGATAAGCTGTCCGGCCTGGTTGTAGGTGTATTCTGTGAACTCGCCGTCAACTGTCTTGCTGATGAGGTTGCTTGCTCCGTCGTACTCATACTCAGTGAGAGAAGTCTCGCCGTTTTCTGTTACGGACTCGCTGGTAAGGCGGAAGAGCTCATCGTAGGTGTAGCTGATAGTTCTTTCAAGCTCCTGTACCTCCAGCTTTTCGCCGGCTGCACCAAGAGTATAGCTGTACTGAGCGATGACCTCTCCTGCGCTGTTTGAAACGATCTCCTCCACAAGTCTGCTGAGAGCATCGCAGGTATACTCAGCTGTAACGCCGTTGGGATACTCGACCTTTGTCAGGAATCCGTTTCCGTTGTAGGTGTAGTTGGTAACGCCGCCGCTGCGGTCTGTAACAGAAACAAGTCTGTCAAGCTCATCGTAGGCGTAAAGTGTGCTTCCGCCGGGTGCAGATACCTTGATGACCCTTCCGGCGCTGTCGTAGGTGTAGTCCACAGTTCCGGTCGCGGAATTGGAAACCGATGTGATCTGGCCGTTTTCGTCATAGTTGTACCTGACCACACAGGAGTTGTCAGCAACTGAAAGGAGCGCTCCATCATAGTTGTAGCTGAAGCTGGTGTTGCCGTCATCGTTTCTCTTATAGATCACTCTGCCTGCCTTGTCGTAGGAGTAGCTGATCTGCTTTCCGCCAAAGTCGGTGGCAGAGGTCACGTTGCCGTCTGCGTCATAGGTGAAGGTCATGGACTGACCCAGAGCATTGGTCACTGATACAGGACGAAGTGAGCTGTCATAAGCGTATTCGGTAACGTTTCCGTTTGCGTCAGTAACAGCTGTGAGCTCGCCCATAGTGCCGTAGCTGTAGCTTGTAACTCCGCCGCAGGCATCGGTAACGCTGGTAAGTCTGTCGGAATTGTCGTAGGTGTAATAGGTGGTATTACCGTACTGATCGGTGCTGCTGACCATTCTTCCACGAACATCGTACTCTGTGCTGATGGAAGAGCCGTCAGGGAAGATCGTAGATGTGCGGTTTCCGCCGGCATCGTAGGTGTAGCCAAATACGTTGCCCTCAGCATCGGTCATAGCTGTGATCTCAGAAGCATCGTTGTAGGTGTAGTAGAAGGTGTTTCCGAGAGCGTCTGTCACTGATGTGTTGCGGTTGAGCTCGTCGTAGGTGTAAGTGGTGACTCCGCCGTTGATACCTGTCTTTGAGATCAGACGGTAGCCGTTGTCGTAGGTGAAGGTCTCCTCAGCGCCGCCGGGATAGATCTTCTTAGTCATGTTTCCGACTGCGTCGTACTCCATGGTGACAGTTCTTCCGGAGCGGTCTGTTGCAGAGGTGTTGTAGTTCTCATTGTCGTAGGTGAAGCTCTCTGATGTTCCGTCAGGATAGCTTACCTTGGTCATGTTTCCACGGTTGTCATAGGTGTAGTTGATCTGATCTCCATTAGGACCAGTCTCACGGATCACCTTTCCGAATGAGTTGTACTCCTTGGTAGAAATGCTTCCGTCGCTGCCAATCACCTTTACAATCTGATCGTAGTCGTCATAGGAGTAGGTCTCTGTCAGCTCCTCGCCTGAGGTGGTGCTGTAAGTCTTAGTGAGGCATCTGCCCTTGTCATCGTAGGTCATTTTGGTAACTGCGCCTGATCCGTCGATGATAGAAACAGGGTTGCCGCTTCCGTCATAGGTGATGTTGATCACCTCTCCGATGCTGTCTGACATGGAGGTCAGCTTGCTTCCGGAGTAGGTCATGTTGGAGGTGTTGCCCATGATGTCGGTCATGGAGGTGATGTTGCCCTTGTCGTCATACTCGTTGGTAAGAGCAGTCATTCCCATGAACTCAACACTTGTTACCTCTCCCTTTGAGTTATAGGTATTTGCGGTAACAACGCCTGCTGCGTTCTTTGCAGTGAGGACGTTTCCGTTTTCGTCATAGGTGAACTCCTGAGTATTGCCCAGAGCGTCAGTAACTGTGAGCACATTGCCGTTTTCGTCATAGGAACGCTTCTCGGTGTTGCCCATGGGATCGGTCACAGAAACGATATTTCCGGCGTTATCGTAGATATAGCGTGTAACTCCGCCGTTTCTGTCGGTGACGATCTCCTCTCTGCCGTCGATGTCATGCTCATAGGTAACAGCATTTCCGTCGGCGTCGATGCTCTTGGAGAGCCTGCCCTCGTCGTCGTACTCGTTGCGGACAGCCTTTACTCCTCTGGGATCGGTGATCTCGGTGAGGTAGTGGTTCATGTAGCCGAAGGTGGTATCCTCGCCGCCTACGTCAGTTACCTTCACAAGATCTCCGGCTGCGCTGTACTCATAGGAAACGCTCCTGCCGTTGTTGTCGGAAACGCTTGTGATCCTGCCTGCGCTGTCGTGGGTGAAGCTGAATGAGCTTCCGCTGTCTGACTTGATGCCGTTTTTGCCGAATGTGATGTTCTCGCCGGAGGGAGTTTTTATGCTCCTCAGGCCGTCCTTAGCGCCGATAACGTACTCTGTGCCGTCCTTTGCGGTGTATCTGAACACCTGAGGATCGTATTCCTGGAAGTCCTCAGTTACCAGCTGGCCTGAATTGTAGACCAGGTAGTTTGAGTGCATATCCACAGGGGTGAGAGTTGCTCCGGAGCCTGTTGTTGAAACGTAGTTTGCTGAGATCTCCAGCTGGAGCGGGAAGAAGGGCTGTGATGCCGGAGAGAGGATCATTGCGAACTCATCCGAAATGCCGTTGCCCAGATCCACGAAGATCTTGTGAGGACGTGCCTCTGAGAGCGAATAGGTGGTGATGAAGGAGCCGCTCGACGTCTGCTGCCAATCCTCGCTCTGGTTGCCGCTGATACGCAGCTTTACACTGCTGTAGGAGAGCTCCCAGCCGCAGCCGAAGCTGCCGGAGCGGTCCTTTCTGCGGCTGTCGTAGGTGCGCTTTACTGAAACAGGGATACCGCCTGCGTCGATCTCCATATCGTTGAAGGTGATGGTGAAGTTGCCCACCTTCATGCCGCCGGTAACGCTTACGGTAACAGTGTCCTGAGCGCTGCCGTTGTCTCCCCAAACAGTAAGGCGGATGTCATAGATGCCGTTGTAGAGGATCGTGGGGTCGAAGTCAGCTGTGAGTTCGGTCTCGCTGGCGATAGAGCCTGAGCCGAAAACAGTGAAGCTGTCCTCGCCCATGGGTGAATACTCGAACTTGTACTTGCTGAAGCCATACTGAGTCACCTCAGCGGTAACAGTGGTCTTCTCGGTGACCTCCTCTGAGCCGTCAGGTGAAAGGATCTTGCACTGATACTGCTCGTCAGCCTCAGTCAGGCCGTGGTCGATAACAGTATCTGCTGTCTTTGTCAGAGTGTTTCCGTCAGAGTCCTTGACTGTCACGATAACTGTATAGCTTCCCTCATCGTAGAGAGAGGTGTCAACGTCAGCCTGGATCTTGCCGGAGCTATCTATAGTTCCGCTGGAGACTGGGATCATATCGCCGCTGCTCTTTCCGATAGTCACGGAGAACTCTCTTCCGGCAATGGAAGGATCTGCCTGAGCCTCGATATGGAGCTGGCCGTCCGCAGAAGTTCCGGAAGCAGGTCTCTCGATAACGATGAGGTCGCTTCCAAGCTGCTGCTCGTTGGCAGGAACTGTATTGCTTACTGTATAGCCTGTAGTAACATAGGAGATATTTCCGCCGTTGTCGGTAACTGTGAGCTTGACCTCGTAATTGCCGTCAGGGATATTGGTGGTGTCCCAAACGCCAAGCTCAGTGTCTCTGCGCTCATTGAACGAGGAGGAAATGGGGGTGAAGCTGCTGCCGCCGGACTTGCGGTATTCCAGCTTGTAGCTGCGCATACCGGTCTCGTCATAGGCGGAGCCCACAACTGATACCTTTCCGGAAACGGTCTGACCGTTCTCGGGAGAGGTGATCACAGCCTCGGGAGGTGTGCGGTCGGAGTTGTCCTCGAAGATGATCTCCTTGGACTGCTGTGAGGTGCCGCCGTTTGCATCGGTGGTCTCCACACGGATAGTAACTACGCCGGCCTCGCCCTCGCTGAAGCGGAACTCGCAGGGAGCGTCTGAGATGAGCTCGTCCCCCTTATAGACCTTAACGGAAACAAGTCCGTCGTCGTCGGAGGCAAGAGCTGTAACGTTCACGATCTGGCCGATCTCAGCCTTCTCGGGATCTGCTGTGATAGTGATCTTTGCAGGATGATCCGTTCTCTCAGCAGGAGGCTCTGTAACGGGCTCAGTGCTCTGCTCAACGTCAGAGGTCTCGCCCTCCTCACCGGGCTGACCGGTGATCACTGTGAACTTGATGTAAGAGGAATTGCCTGCTTCGTCTGTAGCAGTCAGAAGGATGTCATACTCAGTTCCGGCCTCGGGAAGAGTGAACTCAGCGATAGTGCCCTGGCTCACCTCATCGGAGGATCCTGCGATCTGAGTGTAGTCGTCACTGTCCTTGGGTGCGTAGGAAATGCTGTAGTCGCTGAACTGGCCGCCGTCAGCAACGCTTCCTGTGATCTTTACATCGTTCCCGTTTACAGAAACTCCGGTCTCCGGGTCGATAGTGATCACCGGTGCGGAAGCGTCACGGGGAGGTCCAACGGTAATGGTCTTTGTGGCTGTAGCAGTGTTTCCGCCGATGTCGCTGCACTCCAAAACGATCTGGAGCTCGCCGGCTGACTTGCAGTCGTAGAGCACGCTTCCGGCGTAAGCGCTGACAACGCTGCCGTTTACCGTAGTCTTTACATAGGAGATCGCGGTGTCGTCCTTTGCATCGGAGGAGATAAGGATCTGGTCACCAACGCAGGGCTCCTCGTCAGAAACTGTGAGGATAGCCTCAGGCGCCTGATCATCGGTGAAAACTGTAGTGTCCTCGGTCTTCTCGGCTATGATCAGAGCAACTGCCGGGTCGCTCCACTGTCCCTGCTCGTCCAGCACCTGGTACTTCTGGAGGAGCACATCTCCGGCGTTTATGATACCGGGAACTGTTCCCTCCTGCCAAGCGCTGTCGTCAACACGCTTCCACTGGAACTTCTCCTCGACGATGCCCTTGGAGTCATGGCTCTCGCAGTCAGGATCCATGCTGTCGAAGCTGAGTGAGCAGATGAACTTTCCTGTCTCCTCAGAGGAGCTCAGGTCATAGCTGATATTTGCCATAGGCTTGGAGTGTACCAGCAGATCCTCAGTCCAGTCAACGTGGTCTGCCCACTTCTTATATGAGTCAAGGGCAGGATTGCTTCCGGTAGGATCATCGCACAGGTCGAAGGCGATGCTGTACTTTCCGGTATGGTCAAACTGAGTGATAGGCTCGTTTGTGGTGAAGCTGCCTGTTGTGCCGGTGCTGTTCTCATAAACAGAGGCATCAAGTTCATAGCTCCAAACCTGATCTCCCACAGGATCGTTCTCTCGGTCAGAGAAGCTGTTGCTGTAGACGATCTGGTCGGAGGTAGTGATCATATTGTCGGGGATGTCATAGCTCTCCTCAGCAAGACTGCTGTAGATCATGTTCCTCAGAACGCTCTTGTCCTTGAGAACATCGTACCAGTCAGCATACTGTCCGTCAGCAGATCTCAGGAGCAGGTCGTACTGCTGCTTTGAGGCTGCTGATCCAAGGCCGATGAGCTCAGCCTTATTGCTGATCAGTGAGCTTACCGCAGAGCCTGCTGAGCTGTTGTCACGAAGGTCGTAGACCTTCTCCTTGCTCAGATTGACTGCGAAGTGCTTAGCGCTGTCACGCCACTGGAACTTGTCCAGAGCGTCACCCAGCTCGCTTCCCATAACAGTTGTCATGCGGATATTGCTGAAGGTGAAGTAGGACTGCTGTCCGCAGGAATGTGAAGCGTGGCAGATGATCGGACCGAAGCCGCTGCCGGTCTGGTCATCGGGGAGCACGAAGTTGTCGATAATGGGCTCGTCGTCGATATAAACTGAAACAAGTCTGCTGTCGGCAACGATCTTTACGCTGTAGTTGTCGTAAACGTCCTGAACGCCCACGCTTTTGAGGACAGTTCCAACGCTTGTAATGGAATAGCCGCTGCCGTTGCGGAAGCTCTCAGCATCTACGTCCTTGAGCTGGACCAGCTGGAAGCCGCTCTGTGTAAGGAGCACGCAGTAGCCGCTCATCTTCTTGACGGTGGTCTTTTCGTCGCCCTCGCCGGTGGTCTCCTCCTTTATAGATGTGTTGAAGAGGAAGCCGCCGCCCTCCATGCTGTGCCAGTCAGTTCTGTCTCTTACCATGTCGAAGGAGAGGACTCTCTTAGCTCTTATGCCGTCATCAACGAAGAGCCAGTCACGGAGAGGAGCTGCACTGTAGCCCAGCATCTTGATGGAGTCGTCCTCATAGATGATGTGCTTATCCAGTGTGGGGAGGTAGTAGTCCTGATAGTTGTAATGGTCGTACTCGTCCCAAGCGAAGGTATCTCTTGCAGTAAGGGTCGAGGTGCTGACTGTGGCAACATTGACGGAATAGCCGTCGTCCTCCAGCTCCTTGCTGATCTCGCTGATATTCTTGTTGAGAGTATTGATGTCGTCAAGATCGGCGTTGCCCACGGTAACTACCATGTCAACGTTCTTGGCCTTGCTGATGCCTGAGCTTGACTGAGGAGCGTCGTTGGAGACCTCAATGGTGTCCTTCACGTTCTCTCTGTCAGTTGTGCTGTCGTAGCGATAGGGCATATCCGGCAGGAGCTGCGGGATAGTGTCGCTGAACATCTCTGCGGCAGTCAGGCGGAAGCGGTACTTTCCGACTGAATTTGCGGTATAGGTGGTCTGTGTTTCGTTGCCGGTGCAGAAGACCTCCTCGTTATCGTCGGAGAAATCGCCGTTGTTGTTGCTGTCGAAGGTAACTGCCCAGACACGGCTTGCGATCTGGTCGCCGTCGGGAGAATAGGAGGCGTCCTTGAGAGTGATCTGAGCCTGACCGTTCTCGTCACGGCCGATCACCTCTGAGTCCTTGGTGAAGGCAGCCACAGGAGCGATGTCCTCCTCAACTGTGAGGAGCTGGGTGTACTCCACAGGAGCGCCCTTCTTGTCGTTGCCGGTGATCACCACCTGGTAGATACCGGGAGTTGTTATGATCAGCTCCTTGTGGAGAATGCCGGAGTGGTCCTCGTCGATGCGGATGCTTCCGGAGGATCCTGTGGTGGTGGGAGCAAAGCTCCACTGGATAGAGTCAGTGTCAAGCTCAGGAAGGCCGTAGCTTTCCGAAATATCAAGCTCGATCTTTCTGTTCTGCTTGTGTACTGACTCAGCGCCGGCGATGACTACCTGAGGATAGAGCTTTTCCAGGTCTTTTCCGGCCTTTGTCAGAGGATCCATCACCAGGTCAGTACCGTTGATCTGAACATTCTGAGCGATGATGCTTCCGTTTATGTGAAGGTGCTTGCAGTTGAGGATGATCTTTCCCTTAGGAGCGTAGAGGACGCCGTTGAAGGTGAGCTCTGCGCCGGAGAAAATGATGTCGCCGTTCTCAGAAGCAATGAAGAGCTCAGTATCATCACTGTTCTGAACAGCATCGTATCTTATGTCGCCGGAGGCCTTTATGTAGCCGCTTCCCGTGAAGGCAGTCCTGTCGATGTGAAGGCTCCCCTGAGCCGAGATAGAGCCTGAGGCGTCCAGCTCCGGAGCGTCGATCAGAGCATCTCCCGGATAAGCGGTCTTGTAGTCAACTCTTGTGTTGAGGCGGTCGATGTAGTCGGGCATAACGGTGCGGCTGTCCCTCTCAGTGAGAGCGACCACCTGTCCGCTGATCCTGCCTGCGTTGAGAGAATTGTTGATATAGCAGGTCTCTTCGCCCAGATAGCTCAGCGAGTCACCTGTGAACACGTTTCCGTTGATAACTGCCTTGTGGGTGTTTACGGTGATGTCATCGTCGGAGTAGATAACGAAGTCTGTACCGGTCTCCACAGCAAAAACAGACTGAGGAAGTGCCGCTGTGCAATACTGTGCAACTGCGGCAGCTGAGATCATAGCAGAGAGCACTCTGCGGAGCTTCTTACCCATTGTTCTCATCCTCCTTTCTTCTGAGGAGCAGGCAGCATGCCGCAGAAGCAGCTGAGACTCCCAGCAGTGACCAGCCCACAGCAGGCAGAGTTCTTCCTGTCTTAGGAGATGAGACCTTGGCTGTGTTGGTGGTGGTGGTCTTCTTGTCTGAGTCCTTATCGTCAGACTTAGGCTTTACCTCGGCAGTATTTCTAACGCCGTAATATGTAACGAACTCCTTGCCCTCCATATCAGCAGCAGGCTGCCAAAGAACAGCCGCAGCCGAGTCGGAAAGAGCTCTTGTGATGTCGGGAGAGTAGCCCCACTTATTGTTGTAAAGGCTGGTCCAGTCCGCAAAGATCAGCTGATCGGGAGCCGGATCTGCACCGGAGGTCTTTCCGTAGCCGGCAGCCTCCTCGCCGGATACCAGCTGAGCCTTCCAGTCAGCAGGTATATCCTGGCCGTTGAAAACAGCCTCGTTGTCAACAGCTGTTCCCGCAACGGAGATCCTGAGGGCGTCATCACGCTCGATCTGAGGATCCACCATGATCCTTGCGCCGATGTAGTCGTCGGGAGCCGCCTCCTTGACCTTGTAGGAGATCCTCAGCATATCCTCACAGCCGGGAGTGTAGCCCTCTGCAAAGCCAAGACGCTGCTCGATCACAACGTCGCCGAAGCGCTGGCTGGAAACGTGGCACTTGCCCTCCTCGTCATAAGCAGGAGCGTCCACGTCCTCACCAAGGCCGTAGATGTATGGGGATCCGTTGATGTTGATAGTTGTGTATGCTGAACAGTAGTTTGAGTAGGTCAGGTTTTTCTCGTCGTCCCGTGTAACTGCGGTACGTCCGCCGGTGGTATCAAGGTGGTATTGCAGATACTCGCCGGAGCTCTTTTCCTGCTCAACAGTCAGGCGCAGATAGCCGTTTTCCAGAGAAACGCCGTCTGCGGAAACAGCATTCCCCGCAGCAAAAGCAGTGATACTGCCTGCCAGGGACATTGCTGAGACCACCCCGGAGATAAGCGCCGCTTTGGTCCTTTTCATATCTTTATTCCTTCCTTATATCAATTTTTGGCTGTAACTCGGTAAAAGATCCAGCCTTGCAGCCGTCAGACTGCTTCATAATAAAGGATAACATAGTTACCGAAGCAAGTCAATTGATGAAACAGCTAACATTAAATATTGTAAATAACTCATTTTTGTTATATCTTACCATAATATTACGCTCTGTATAGCAAGATTTGGCAAACCGCTATTTTTCCGCAAAAATCGCCCATTCCAGCTCTGCCGGTGAAGCTCCCTCAGCGGCAAAAATGCTCCATTCAGACAAAGTTACCAGTTTTATCTTCACCGCTGTCAGACCAAACAGCAATATTGACATAATGTTTCCAAACTGTAATAAAAAAAGCCGAAAAATCGCAATTTTTGCTATTGCATTTTTGTTTTGAAAGTGGTACTATGTAGGTGGAAGAGGAAGAGACTCTTCCTTTCGAGGCTTTATGCTAGGTAAAGGAGAATAATTATGAAAAGAAAAGTTTCTATCATCGCAGCTGCCGCTCTGGCAGTTTCACTGACAATGGCTGGCGCCGTAAATTCATTCGCTTCTGAGGAGGCTCCCACTGAGGCTCCTGTTGCAGAGCAGCCCACCGAGGCACCCACTGAGGCTCCTACAGAGGCTCCCACTGAAGCTCCCACTGAGGCTCACACTGAGGCTCCTACTGAGGCTGCTGAGGTTGCTGAGCCTGCTATCGCTATCGCTGACATCGTTGGCAAGTGGACATATCAGGAGGCTGACGGCAACGTTTCCGTTGAGGAGAAGTCCAAGGACAACGGCACTGTTGAGATCAAGGAGGACAGCTCCTACACTTACACAAACGCTGAGGGCAAAGAGACTGCCGGCAGCGTACAGATCACAGTTGAAGAGATCGGCGGCACACCTCTGACAGCTGTTCATTTCTACAACGGCCAGGAGGTAGCTTTCGGCGGCTACTACCAGAATGAGAACGAGATCTCTCTGGGCAACGGCGGCACAGCTCGTCTTGTTCGTGCAGAGGAAGAGGCTGAGGTAACAACAACTACCACAACTGCTGCAACTACAACAACTACTACAACTACAGCAAAGGCTACAACTAAGGCTGCTGACAAGAACACCTCTCCCAAGACAGGCGTTGCATTCCCTGCTCTTCCCGTTGCAGGCATGGCAATGGCTGCTGTAGCAGTTGCATTCTCACTGAGAAAGAAAGAGGACTGATCCTCTAAACCCTGCGTAACGCAAATGTCCCCGGAATGATCTCCGGGGACTTTTTTTATGATGATATGGAAAAGCCGCCCAAAAGGACGGCTTTTTTCGTCAGCTCAAGGCTGAACGCAAACTCTTGAATTTTTCCTTCCACTCATCACTGATCCGGAAGGAATCGCAGATCTTCTGGATAGCTTTTCCGTTGATGCTGTACCTCAGACCGTTGTCCTTCATCCAGTCAAAGACTCTCTCCGGCTCAAAGATCGCCAGCTCGGCAATGAGCCAGGCCTGACCCATTTGGACGTAGTAGTGATCGTCGTCGTGGATAAGTGGGAGAAGCTCCCCGGCATGACCGGCGCAGTTCTTTGAGATGAACATAACATAGCCCCAGCGCCTGATGAACGGATCCTGGGAAACAACGTAATCCCGGGCATAGCTCAGTCCGATCTCGTGATCCAGCTTGCTGACGAAGCCGATGAGCTGGTCCGTATGCCACCAGTCCGAAAACAGCAGATTTTTGTGGATGAAGGCCATTTTCTCCCTGACACCTCTGATCTGCTTCAGCGCCACATAGAAATAGATCCGGTGGAGCCGCTGCTCCGTGAGGATATGCTCCCTGAGAGCTGAGGGGTCGGCCTTTTCCTTCACATAGCCTGCGATCAGGCGGTCGATGTCCTTGGTCTTGTAGTTTTCCGGCAGAGCGCTGATGTCCTTCAGCACTCCCTCTTTAGTCAGCTTCATGGGCTTCCTCCTGTTGTGGTAGATGCGACCATTATATCACAGTCTCCGGCAGAAGTCAACCTGCGCAGGATCATTTCAGCTTTCCGTAGTCCTCATCGGAAACAGCCTCGCACCACTCTGTGCTGCACTCCTCGCCGGCTATCTCCAGGGCAAGGTGTGAGAACCAGCTGTCCGGAGCCGCACCGTGCCAGTGCTTTACGTTGGCAGGGATATTGATAACGCAGCCGGGAGCCATCTCCACGGCCTCCTTGCCCTCCTCCTGATAGAAGCCTCTTCCGCCGACGCAGATCAGCATCTGTCCGCCGCCGCTCTTAGCGTGGTGGATATGCCAGTTATTGCGGCAGCCCGGCTCAAAGGTCACGTTGTAGACCGGCACCTGCTCAGTGGATAGGGGCGCCAGGTAGCTCTGGCCAACGAAGAACTGGCCGTAGGGATTTTCCTCACCTATGGGGAAGAAAATGGTGTTCTGGTATCTATCCTTGTCTGTCAGCTCAGGAGAAGGCTCGTTCCAGACCTCCTTGGCAAGCCGGAAAACTGCCCAGCCCTTTGGCCAGCCGACGTACATAGTTGCGTGGGTGATGATTGCAGCTATCTCCTCCTTGGAAACGCCGTGAGCCTTTGCGTTTTGCAGGTGGTAAAGCAGCGAACTGTCCGTGATCCCGGACGCCATAAGCGACACCACCGTAATTATGCACCTGGTCTTAACGTCGATAGCCTGCTCATTCCAGACCTCACCGAAAAGCACATCATCGTTGAGATGTGCGAACATAGGGGCGAACTCTCCCAGCTGTTCTCTGCCGGCAGTCTGTACGATCTTTTCACTCATAAAATGACCTCCTCGAAGTGTTATTTGGCGGTGATCTGCCGCCTGTTTATTCTGAAACTGTGTAACTGCGTTTTATTATACCAGTATCCTGACACAGCGCCAATGATCTTCCGCTAGTTTCTGATCATCAGCACTTTGTACTGTTTTGACTTGGCAAGATCGTGCCATTCCACCAAGGGTCAGCTCTACAGGGATCTCCCCAGCTCATAGGCCTTCTCAGGAAAGCCGCTGGCTCTTGTCATTGAGGGCGTGCCGCAGCCATAGCCCAGTACCATTCCCTGATCCCTGAGATCAATGTAGCGCACCAGTGCCTTGTAGTGAGCCGTCAGCGCATCAAAGGTCCAGTCATCGGAATTCCACGCAGCAGTCAGCAGTGCCGACTTCAGCTTTCTCCTGTTGAGACTGCTGTTATAGGCGCAAAACCGGTCCACCACAGCCTTTAGCTGAGCCGTCATGCCGTAGTAGTAAAGAGGCGTTGCAAACACCACCATATCGCAGGAAAGCAGAGCCTTCCGCACGATCTCATTGTCGTCAGCCTGCACACAGTCCCCCTCGTATCCGCAGGCCACACAGCCTGTACAAGGCCTTATATCCAGCCCACAGACCCGGATCAGGCTCACACTGTGGCCGGCCTCCTCTGCCCCCTTTTTGAAGCTCTCCGCAAGGATATTGGTGGAGCCCTGAGGGTTGGGGCTTCCCATAAGTATCACGATTTTCATACTGCACCTCATTTCTTTATGGAGAGCTCTGCGGAAACATCGCCCTGGCCAAGTATCTCGCTCAGCTCCTCCTGCGAAAGTCCGTCAACGTGGCCAAGAGGAGTATAGCTCCAGGAATTCGACCCGTAGAAAATGGTGATCTGGCTGCCCTGATAGAGCATGATGTCGCCGGCCTGGGTGACGGTGCTCTCGTCGCTCCTGGTCAGTGACCATGGCAGAGCTCCCACTTTCTCGAAGCCGCCGTATTCGCCCAGCTCCACGGTAACGGAGCCGGACTCCAGCTTCTGGGCGAGCTCCTTTGCGGCAGAGCTGTCTGCAAGGGTGGCGGTCAGCTCCTGACCGTTTACTGTGATATTCAGCTTCATCTCGGTCTCCTCCTTTGTGAGCGGAAGGCTGTCGTACCACTGCTGCACCTCGTCCTTGGAGGCGCTGGCGGAGAAGCGCTTTCCGGCGAGCTGCTCACCTATTGGCACCAGAGCAGCTATATTTTTTTCGCTGACAGAGATCCCGCTGCTGCCAGATGTGCAGAATGGGATCACGGTCTTTTCGGAAAGGTCATAGCTCTCCAGGAATGTGTCGATGATCCTGGGCTCCTCGCCCCACCAGATCGGATAGCCCAGAAATACCGTATCATAGCCATCCAGCGAGCTTATTGGGTCGGCGATCTCCGGCCGGACGGTCTTGTCGTTCTGCTCCTGATCTGCACGGCAGGAGGAGTTGTTATAGGCGATGTCCTCGTCGGAATAAGGCACAGCCGCCTGGATCACATAGCTGTCTGCGCCAGTGATCTCCAGCAGGTAATCAGCGATCTTCTCGGTGTTTCCTGTCCGTGAGAAGTAGACCACGATCGTGTCGCTTTGAGGCTCCTCCGCCGGCTGAGCCTCGATCTGCTCCTTCAAAAGGCACAGGTCGAAAACGTCCCAGCGGCCGTTGCCGTTCAGGTCGTAGTTCTTTCCGGAAAGATCTGTCTCCACAGGTCTGCCAAGGAGATAGCTCTGCAAAAGAGCCCCATCCTCGGCGGAAAAACGGGTGTCTGCTGTTGCTGCGGAGGCCAGATCCTCTTCCGCCTGATCATCCGCAGAGGTCTCTCCAGCGCATGACAGGCTCATGAGCATAAGGACTGACACAAAGGCCGATAACAGTTTTTTCATAGCGCCTCCTTTCGGAACATTCAGCGGTTTTCTCCTAAAAGCCGCATAACACAGGCAAATATAATATCAAAGACCTCGTGCATCTCAAACTTGATCTTAGCCTCACGCATAGCGTCAAGCTGCTTTTGAGTCGCCACACAGTAGGGGTAAACTCCGAACAAAAACGGGAAGAATGCGAAGATGAAGCCCTCTGTGTCAGTGCCGGGGAAGAACTTTTTCAGGCAGGCTCTCATGCCGTCCAGTGAGGCACCGTAGGCCGCCTTGAAATCCGTCAGGCGCTCCAGCCGTGAGTTCTCCTCCATGTCATAGTGATTCATCGCAAGCAGCTTCAGCAGCTGGCGGCGCTCATCTAAAGAGCCTGCCACGGCCTTAGCAAAGGCCTCCGGGGAAAGTCTCTCGTTCTCCTGACAGAGAGCGAAAAGCTGATCCGCCCAGCCCTGATATTCACGCTGCATTATGGCCAGGAAGATCTCCTCCTTGGTCTGGAAATAGTTGTAGATCGACGGCCGGGAGAAGCTGGTCTCCACACTGATCTCCTTGAGAGTGATCTCCTTGAAGCTCATGGTCTGGTAGAGCTTTTCGCAGGCGGAGATGATCTCATCTCTGCGAGAAGCGGTAAGTTCGGGGGAACCCTTTGGCATGATACAGCCTCCTTCAGCATTCTGACATTGTGTCACTATAGATATTATAGCAGTATTCTGACATAGTGTCAATGTTTTTTCGGATCTTTTAGGATCTTCAGCGATATGCACTGTCAGCCGCCCTGTGTTTTGTGACATTCTGACAATGGGCAGAAAAAGACCCGGAGACTTGCTCCGGGTCATGAGTTTATTTCAGAAAAGAATTCATGGTCTCGCTGGTCATAGGCCACTTGTCAGCCGTAAAGAGCTTCGCATCGTACATCTGTATCGCCAGCGCATCGATGCCGTTAACTCCGCTGCTTCCGTTGTCCACAACATCTGCGTTGAGAGCTCCCTGAGGCTCAAGGGGGTACTTTCCGGGCAGAGCCGAATACTGGAGAATGGCAACTGCGTCGTTCAGATCCACTTTTCCGTCAAGATTTGCGTCGCCCCAATCTTCCTCCTCTTCAGGCTCGGCCTGAGCGATATTGTCGAAGTCCACCCAAAGCTGGACATAGGGGCTGTCAGGGGAATATGCCGGTGAAGCGGTGTTCTGGGAAGCCAGCTCCGCCTCGGTGAGAGCCTTGCTGTAGATCCTTGCCTCGTAGAAATCGGCCTGAGAAGCACGCCCTGTCTCCGGACAAGCGCCAATGGTCAGCGGGAAGGCCGTCGCCTCAACGCCTGCGGTGGTGTTGGTCTTAGCTGTGCCGATGATCTTTCCGTCAAGGTAAACGCTGAGAGTGTTGTCCTCGGCGTTATAGATACCGGCCACCTGGTGCTTGCTGCCGATCCAGCCGGAGGTAGTTGTGTGTTCAACGTAGAGCGAGCGCCAATTTCCGTCTGCACGAACAAAGAAGTCGATCGAGTTGTTCCTTGTTCTCAGTGCGAAGCCGTGGTCGCCGTCGCCTATGAACATATTGAACTCGGGGTTGCCTGTGGGAACAACGTTCACCTCCGCCGTGAAGGAATTGTGTCCGCTAAAGCTGCTCTTCAGCTTCTCGCAGTCAGGTATGGCGACCGAGCCGGAAACTGCATTGCCGGAGTCGGTGGACTTCAGCTTTGCGCTGCTGCCCAGGGGGATGCTCAGCTGGTTGGAGCTCTTATCCTCGATAGTCACGCCGTCTGAGCGGAGCCTTGCAGCCATGTCGGTGAGCTCCTTTCCGTCAGCAGAAGAGCTTGCCGGCATGATCGTGTAGCCCCAGCTGTAGGTGCGGCTGGAGGGAAGACGGTATTTCTCCAGAGTTGCCTGACCGCAGGTGGCACTTCCCACGCCCAGTGAGCCGTAGTCCACATTCAAATAGGTCTCGCTGCGTGGACGGAGCTTATAGGGGTGATCTGCGTATTGCAGGTCTGAGGGAGTAAAGTGGAGAGCGCTGGCCTCCACAGTGCCATCGGCTGCGATAAGCAGGCAGTTCTCACTGCTGGGATCCTTCACTGAGATCCACTTCACGTCTGTGAGATTTCCGCAGTCGTCAGCCTTCATGTATGGGAAGAACTCCTCGGAAACGCTGGTCTCCCAGACGCCCTGTCTTCCGCCGGACTTTCGGTCGTTGTAGGTCTCAACAGGGCCGTTTCCGTACCAGGTCAGCTGCTCAGCGCCCGAGGGAAGGGCCATGGCTGAGCCTACTCTTATGAAGCCGCCCATGCCGGACTTTGTTGCGTCCACATTCAGCGATACCTTCACCTTGCCGTCAGCAGCGATGTCGTACTGGATATCCACCTTTGTATTGCCGGCGTTGGGGAGGGTCAGGTGAGAGACAACGGTCTTTCCGCCGTCAGCGCCCTCCTTCACGTCTATGCCGTCCACGCTGATCCTCTCCGCAGCCTTCTCCCAGGCCTTGTCGAAGATCTTATCTCTTGCGTTTCCGCCGTCGTTTTCAACATTTCCACGCCAGAAGTTCAGATCCGGACCCTTGTCGATGAGCTGCTCGCCCTTGTAGGTGTACTTTGTCATAAGTCCGGTGGACTTCTCTATGCGGAAGCTGAAATCGCTGCCCTTCACGTTATAGCAGTCGCTGCTGTCAGCGATCTCCACGCTGCCCTCTGCTGCATTGCTGACAGCTCGTCCTGAGGAGGAGATCGGGATCTGTTCGTAGGCCACCTCAGTGCCTGCCGGGATCATTCTCTCATCGCTGCGCTTGACCACAGACAGGTCAAGGATGAACTCGTCACCTGCAAGGCGCTTCTCCGGCAGCTTAAAGGGAACGGTGATGTCTGCCTTAGTGAGAGGAGCTGCGGAGGCTCCCTCAACAGTGCCGCTCTGGATAGAGATGCCGTTTTTCAGCAGGCTCCAGTTCAGGTCGAACTCGTTAAGGTCGGTGAAATCGTTCTCGTTGAAAACGCTGATCTGGTTCTTTGAGAGCTGCTCAGCGCTGGCAGAGAACCAGAAGCTCTGGTACTGATACCGCACCTCAGCCGCCTCAGGCTGTTCAGTTCTGTCGGGGCTGATGATGCCGTTCTCACAGAAGCTGTTGTCGTTGGGCTTGTCGCCCCAATCACCGCCGTATGCAAAGAACTTGCCCTTGCTCTCCTCAGCATAGAGGTTTTTCCGGGCATAGGGCTCGGAGTAGTAGTCCCAGCCTCCGCCCACCTTGTCAAGAGGAACTGCACGGGACTGATCCACCCAATCCCAGATGAAGCCGCCCAGCATATTCTGGTGAGCTCTGACTACGTCCCAATACTCCTTGAGAGCGCCCAGGGAGTTGCCCATGGCGTGGTCGTATTCGCACATAACATAGGGGATCTTGCCGTTGCCGCCATTTCCGCCCAGCCACTGAGAGGCCGGGTACATATTGCTTCCCATGTCAACGCCCATAGTATTTCCCTGACCCTCGCTGTGAACAGGACGAGTGGGGTCGTTCTTCTTGAAATACCAGATCATATCCCGGAACATTCCGCCGGCTGCATTGGGGTCACTGGTGTAGGCCATTTCGTTTCCGATAGACCAGGCCACGATGGAGGGGTTGTTCTTCAGCCGCTTATAGGCGGTCTCAGTTCTGTCCATGGCCAGCTCGTAAAATCTGGCCTTGTTGTCGTTGTCGTTCATCAGAGCGTGAGACTCCATATTGGTCTCGCCCATGACGTACATTCCGTACTTATTGCACAGCCAGTACAGGTAGGAATCATTGCTGTAGTGGGAGGTACGGATCGCATTGACGTTGTTCTTCTGCATAAGGAAGATGTCCTCACGCATGGTCTCCTGGGGAACAGCCTTTCCGTGGAAGGGGTCGGTGTCGTGGCGGTTGACGCCCTTCAGCAGCAGCCGCTTGCCGTTGATAGTCATGGGCTGCCAGCTGGTAGTTGTCACCTTGTAGCTGCTGTCCACCTGAGTGGAAGTAAACCCGATCTCACGGAAGCCCAGCTGCGTGGAAAGGACCTCCTGCTCGTTCCCGAAGCTGTCCCTGAGAGTTAGGATCAGCGCATAGATGTTGGGGTGTTCAGCAGACCAGAGCTTGGGAGAGTCCACGTTTGCGGAGATCTTGACGGCTGTTTTGCCGCCTCTTGAAACATTGCCGATCTCTGCGGAGGCTCCGGAGAAAAGCAGCTCGCCGGTCTCATCATAAGCATCGGCAGTAACGCTCCAGCCGCTCTTATCGCTGCCGGAGAAGTTAGCGATCTCTGCATCTACAGTCAGTTCAGCAGCAGTGAAGCTGTCGTTCAGGTCAGTGCGGACGGTGTAGTCTCTGATCTGCACCTCTGGAGCCGATACCAGGAAAACATCACGGAAAATTCCGCCGTCGTAGATCATATCCTGACCCTCGAACCAGGTGCCGTCGCAGAATTTGTGTACCTCCACCGCAAGGGTGTTCTCCCCCTCGGTGAGATAGTCGGTGATGTCGAAGCGGTGAGGACTGAAGGTGTCCTCGCTGTAGCCTACGGCCTTGCCGTTGAGGTAAACGTAGTATGCAGATTCCACTCCGTCGAACTGGATATAGACTCTCCTGCCCGAGGAGAGGATACTGCTGTCGGGAGTGAATTTCTTCCGGTAAAGTCCAACGGGGTTGTACTTGGTGGGAGCCGTTGGGCAAGGCACATAGCCGTCGTAGTTGCTCTGCCAGGGCATTATGACGTTGTCATAAATGGGAAAATCAAAGCCCTGAGCCGTCCAGCTGTTTGGCAGAGAAACGCTCCTCCAGCCGTCAGCCGGATCTGGGTAGAAATCAGCGCCCGCAAATCCTGACATGAACACGCCCTGAGCCTGCTCCGCATTTTGGACGACCCGAAGGTCCCAGTCGCCGCCGGATCCCGTGAGCATTTGAAGATAGTCGGAATTCTCACGTTCATTGTACTCCCACACCGCCGCAGCAGCACTTGCTGCGTCCTGGAAGGGCACCGGATCAACGGACGCCGCCTCACGGTTTACAGCGAAGATGTCCTCAGCGCCGTTTTTTCCTGTCCATTCCTCGTGAGTGAAATTCACCTGTGCAGCCTTGACGGGCATCTCCGGCAAAGCCGACACGCAGGTGGCTGCCATGGCCGCCGCCATGACAAGAGAAGCTGCCTTTTTCATAGATCGATCCTCCTTATTCCCGATCGATCCGCATTTTTCTATACGCTCTGAATAGAGCGGGCGGATCGTTTCAACACATTGTATTAAATACTATTTTATACACATTCCGTTCAAAAATCAACCTACAGAACGCAGTTTTAGTGGATAAAATGCAGAGCAAATGCGGATCTCGTTCGCCCCTACAGAACGTTTCCGCACACGCTCTGGCAAAAGGCCGGGCGCACGATGTTTCCGGAAACGTTGCCAAAGCGGCAAGGCAAAAAAAGGACGCACAGCTGTGCGTCCCTTGCGTTATTTGCGGTCCTTCCAGTATTTCAGCTCCGGGAGAACTCCCCTCAGATAGGTCTTGACCTCATCCTCTGAATGCTCGGGGCTGACCATGTGCTGTGCACAGACATCGATCAGGCTGTCCAGATCTGTATAGGCGAACTTCCCCTCAGAATAGCACCACTGGCAGTAATCCTCGTTGTATGAGCCGTCCTTTTCGTGACTCATGATCCCGTCCTCCAGCGGCATACCGCAGCACTGGCAGATCAGCTTTCTGGGAGAGCCCAGAAGCGTGTTGATAGACACTCCAAAGAGCCCCGACAGCAGCTTGAGAGTTTCGGTGTTGGGGACGGTCTCCCCTGTCTCCCAGCGGCTGACAGCCTGGCGTGTGACGAAAACTTTTTCCGCCAAAGCGTCCTGTGAAAGGCCTGCTTTGGTTCGGAGCTGGTGAAGAATTGTTTTTGTTTCCATGGTAAGATCCCTCCTTGCTTTCAATTATAGCACGAAGCTCTCACCGGGTCAAGCAACCTGCTGTTGCCCCGGATCAGGACTGCTCAAGGGAAAGATAATACTCCTCAAGCCTAGGCCGAGCGGCAACATATACCTCCCTGAGAGCCGGGTCGAATTGGCTGCCCATGCCCTCCATGATGATCCGGTCAGCCTTCTGGAAATCGAAGGCCTCCTTATAAACACGCTTGCTCACCAGGGCATCGTAAACGTCTGCGACCGCCATGATCCTGGCCTCAAGAGGGATCTGCTCCCCGGAGAGAGCCGCCGGATAGCCGGAGCCGTCCCAGCGCTCATGGTGGTAATGAGCAACGTTTTCCGCAACGATCTTGAAGGACTCGTCATCGGTCTGGCGAAGGATCTCATGGATGACTCTTGCGCCCTCCTCAGCATGGTGCTTCATTTTTTCGTACTCCTCATCGGTAAAGCGCCCCGGCTTGCGGAGAACAGCGTCATCAACGTTGATCTTGCCAAGGTCGTGCATAGGCGCCGCCTTCACAACGTCCCGGCAGAATTCCTCGGAAAGCGCAAAGGCATTTGACCGAACGATCTCCTCCACAAGGATCCTCACGCCCTGACTGGTGCGCTTGATGTGGCCGCCGGTGGAATTGTCACGGCTCTCCACCATCATTGCAAGGCTCATGATCAGATTGTCATGCATCTCAACGATGTGGCGGGTCTTGACCTCCACCTCCTGACGAAGATCCTCGTTATAGCTGTCCAGGAGCCGGATATACTTCTGATTGGCGGTATCGTCGGTAAAGGTGACGATGTAGCCTCGCCGGCGGTCGTTGTCGTAGAGGTAGTTCACCTTTGCGCTGTAGATCAGCTCCTCGTTTTCGGCGGTGCGGAAGGTATACAGGAAGGTGTTCTTCTCCGGGTCGGACTTGAAGCTGTCAAGAAAATGCCTGATCTTTCGCTGAGAGGGCTTATAGCCGAAGAGCTCGTCCACGGCGATGTCCCTAAGCTCAGGCACCAGCCTTTTGGCAACGGAATTGCTGCCCAGGTATCTGCTCTTGAAATCGAAGGAAACATAGCCTATCGCCCTATCCTTCACCATTGAGTCGATCACTGTATCGCTGACGTCGTAGAGGTTGACCCTGTAGGCGATGATCAGGAAGATCACCTCAGCGATCACATAGCCAAGGGGAACGAATTCCACCTCAGGCACGATCTTGCGGATCAGGTAATAGCTCACCACGCAGATCAGGTACGGCAGCACAAGAAGTCCCAGGACAGTTCTCGGGACTTGTTTCTTTTTCAGCCAAGAATAGATCACCGCAGCCAGTCCCACGGCGAAAAACATGAAGATCGCACCGTATGTGACCGTATGAGCCGGACCATATTCCTTGATGAGAGTACCGCTTTTCTCGCCCATCTCAAAGGTAACGCTTTTGTAGAAGCTGGTACCGTTGCCGATGTTCAGAATGGGCATATAGAGGGCTGTGCAGATGAGGAAAAGGGCAGTCCTTGTCCAGCGGCTGATCCGGATCTTGCACAGCCCGAAAATATTCAGCACGATGAACAGCTGCAAAAAGCAGCCGCCCAGGTAGATGATCTTTACGGCAAACAGCGCCTCGCCCAGAGTCTCCGCCATTGATGACAGGAAATATCCCAGACAGGCCACTGGCACAAGGGTAAAGATCATGGTGAAATTCACGTCGAAATGCCTGTGCCACATGAAAATATATATCACTGCGCAGATCAGCGAGGCCGCCAATGTTCCGCAGTAAAACAGCTGTATCATATAAACCTCCTCTGGCAAAAAGGTACGTCATACACACAGCAGGCAGCTCTGCCGTGTGTATGACATTCAATACTTACCGCAGGCTGATATTGATGTCGCCGGTATCGGTAGTGATCTCGCAGCGGCCGCCGCTGATAGAGTTAGGAACGTTCACATCGCCTGTATCGGTCTTTGTGATGAAGACCTTTTCGCTAAGGAGAGTTCCCTTGACATCGCCGGTATCTGTAACGATAAAGATCTCATCAGCATCGCAGTCCTCAAGATCTATATCGCCTGTGTCACGGTCAAGATCCATTTTCTGAGAGACCTCCACCTTTGTCATTTTAAGGTCGCCGGTGTTGCCCTTTGAATAAAAGTCCTTGCAGGTCATGCCGTCGATGATCACATCGCCTGTGTCCTCCTCTGAGCGAAATCCCTCAGTGAGCTGGATATTTGTCAGCTTGATATTGCCTGTGTCAGACTTCATCTCCATGCTGTCAGCGCTGATGTCAGAAGCGGTGATGCTGCCGGTATCAGTTCTGATACTGATGCTCTCCTTAACAGGAGCATACCAGGAAACATCGCCCGTGTCCAGCTCTGCCTTCACCTTATCAAATGAGAACTCCTTGGGAACATCCAGGTCGCCTGTGTCGGAAATGACGCTGAGCTCCTTATACTGGCTCTCCGGCAGATAAACAGTGGTCTTGAAGTTGGGACCCACAGACATGAAGTGCCAGCTGATCTTATTTTCATCCCTCTGGTCGATGAGCAGGGTATCGTTCTCCACACGAACATCGTGCAGGCGTTCTGAGTCCTCAACGCAGACAACGCTGCACTTGCCGTCCTTTGAGGGTACGAAAATGACGTCATCGGTATCTGCCTTGATGCTGATGCTTGAGAAGTCACCGCTTACCGGGTATGTGTTTGTAACTGAGTTGGCCGTATCCAGCTTGCTGAAGTCAAATCCAAAGGCTGCACCGGCTCCTGCGCAGATAACTGCTCCGGTGATCACAAGTGCTGTGCCTGCTATCAATAATTTCTTAGTCATGGTTTATTCTCCCTTTCCAACAAATGATTTTTTGATCCCTAATAATACTTTTCCTGTGCCCTTGACGACTGCTTTTGACAGCCATACGCAGAAAACGAACATCAGTATGGCCAGGCCTGCGCAAAGGACAGCTGCTCCGCCTGCGAAAAGTGCCTGAGCCGGTCTTCCCATTCTCAGGTAAGCAAAGATGCCAACGATGCAGCCGAGGGCGCTTCCGGCCAGTGCAGCTGCCACAGCGTAGAAGCAGATCACCACTGCCCAGACCACGATGTAGAGCGACAGCAGTACCACTACAGCTGAGGCTGCAAGAGGCAGCCATACCGGTGACCCCAGCACCAGCAGCACGATCTCCCAGGCCTTCAGCTTCCGCTTAGGCTTCACCTTTTCCTTCACCAGAGCGGTGATCGGTATCTCGCTCATGATCTGCTCCACGATCCCGTCAACGCTGCCGATCTCAGCAACGGCCTCCTCCTCGGAAAGTCCGTCCTCCATGCGGTCGTTGATCATCTCGCTGTAGAATTCCACCCGCTCGTCGATATCGCTTTGTGAAAGTCCGTACAGCTTTTCTCTTAACTCGCTGATAAATTTCTCCCTATTCATTGCCAATATCCTCTCTTGTAATAAAATCGTAGATGGAAAGGATCTCCTTCCAATCCTCTTTGAATTCATCTAAGCGGCTGAGCCCGACATCGGTGATGTGGTAATACTTTCTCAGCCTGCCCTCGTGCTCGACGCTCCTGACCGTGATCTGGTCAGCGGACTCAAGCCTTTTGAGTATAGTATAGAGCGTGGACTCCGACAGCTCGATATAGGGCTTCATTTCTTTGATTATCTGATAGCCGTAGGAATCCTCGCTTTTAATGGCCGCAAGAACGCACACATCCAGCAAGCCACGTTTAAGCTGAACATCCATAGAATACTCCTCCTTCCGTAATACATCATATCACGAAGTATATCACTTGTCAAGGTATTATTTCCGAAATTTACAAATCGTTAAAAACTTATGGAAATTCCCACTGTAATATTACGAATAGTTGATTTTTCGGCGGCTCTTGATTTTCTCTCACGATCGTCTTATAATAAAAGTGCGGAGATCTCCGCACAATGACTGAAAAGGAGTGTTTATCATGAGAAAAAACATCACCACTACCGAAGCTATCTTCCCCATGCCTGTGCTTATGGTCGCCACCTACAACGAGGACGGCTCTATCGACGTAATGAATGCCGCCTGGGGTACTATGGTGGAGCGAGACATCGTTGCACTCAACCTGACCGAAACTCACCAGACCGTTGTGAACATCAAGAAGAGAAAAGCCTTTACCGTTGCCATAGCTGACGCAGCTCACGTTGTAGAGGCCGACTTTTTCGGCGTGGTCTCCGGAAAAAACACACCGGATAAGTTCGCAAAGAGCGGCATGAAGGCTGAGAAGTCTCAGCTGGTAGACGCCCCCGTGATCACGGACTTCCCCATTGTGCTGGAGTGTGAGTTCATCGAGTATCAGGACAGCGAATACGGCCTTGGTGTTATCGGCAAGGTGGTAAATGTTTCCGCAGATGAGAGCGTCCTGAAGGACGGAAAAGTGGACATCGACGCCCTTGGTGCGATCGCCTTCGACCCCTACACTCACGGCTACTACAAGGTAGGCGGAAGAGTGGGCGAAGCCTTCAAAGACGGTCTTAAACTGAAATAATAAGGGATCCTTCCCATAAAAAAACAGGCACCTTGCTATGAAGGTGCCTGTTTTTTATATCAGTTGGAATTGATCTGCGCCACAAGATCCTTCATGAGGATCATGTCGTAAACGTTCAGTCTTTCGTCCCGGCAAAGGTCTCCTGCCCGCCAGTCTGCCAGCTTTGTGTCAGGCACTGCAAGGAGCCATTTCTGTAGGAGAACAGCGTCGTTCATATTTGTATCTCCGTCAGCGTTCACATCGCCGGTAGGAACGTACTCGCCGAAATTCGCCGTAAGCTCCATGTCGCCGTCCAGAGTGAAGGTGTACGCTGTCTCACTGCCGGAATAGCTGCCGCTCCAGCAGTCAAAGCCCTTGCCCTCTCCGGGGACTGCGCTGACAGTGATCTCAGAGCCCTCAGGATAGGTGCAGACCAGGCTGCCCTGCTGATCCTTCACGGGGACTCCGTTCACCATGACAGTACCCTCACCGCTGGTGTTCAGGGTCAGCTTGTGCATAGCCTTATTTGAGCCGCAGAAGTTCATCATAAACTTAACAGCGTAGTCCGGGCGTCTGCGGAAGAAGTTCCTGACGTTGCCGATCTCGCCGGAAAGGTAGCTCTGCTCGCTGTTGTAGAGCTGATCGTTAGGCTGAGAAGCGGCGTTCCACCTGAGCTGGCTCTCCACGAAATAGCTCAGGTACCGGTCGGTGATCCGGTTGATCTCGGCCTCCATTTTATCCGGTGCAAACACCACGTTTGCATAGTCGCAGAAGCGTGTCATGAACTCCTCCTTGAACTGCTCGTTCTTCATCAAATTCAAGAAGGCCGCCGCAACATACTTGGTGTTGCCGCCCAGCTTTTGGAAGTGGTCATAGCTGAAGCTGCTCTGTCCGTGATCGTAATCCAGTCCGCAGGTGTAGTCGAAATCGTAGGTGCCGAAGCGCCATTTTCCGTCGGAATATGGGTTGCCCTGTATCGGTGCGCCGTTTGAGCGCCAAGCGATGTAGTTGTGGTTTGGCCAGTCCCACATACCCGTATAAAGGCAGGTGCAGAAGTGGTCGATCATTGAGCCGGTGTCCAGCTTATCGGTAACGCTGCTGTAATACTCAGCATTAGTCATATCCATTTCTGTGGCAAAGGCGATCATCTCGTCGAATTCCGCCTTGTCAGTCTCAGTTCCCTCCTCCAGCGCATTGTCCTTTATCATGGCAACGTCCTTGTCGTCGATGCCGTAATTGCTCTGGATAAAGCTGTCGGAGATCTTCTCCTGGATCTCATATAGTCCCCAATACTCGCCGTTGAGGAAGAGCACCGCCTTCTCACGGTCGATAGTCGCCATGTCAGCGATGTCCTTCAATGGCTCCTGCACCAGATGGTCACGGTAGCGGTTTATCCAGCTGCACGCCCTCAGCGAGAAGGAATCGAATTTCTTGATCTGCTTGTTATCGTCATAGGAGCGGTTATCAGGGATCAGGTCGAAATTCAGCTTAGAGTCGCCGTATTCGCTCCTTGCGTAAACGTTGAAGCTCTTCATCTGAGCGTTGCGAGTGGAGGCTCCCTTGATGCGGATACCCATATCCTGCATAAGTGTCAGCTGGCCGTTCTGGAAAAGGCTTATGGTGGCCGGCCGCTCCCATTCCTTGCCCTTTGAGAAGAAATTTGCAACGTTGTCGGTATCCCACTCGCTCTTGTTGGGCTTATAGTCAGAGCTGTTCTTCCAGTCAAGATACTGCTGGCCGCAAACGTAGATGCCTGTGTCCTTGTTGAAAAGGTTTTCACCGTCAGTGACCAGCGAGACCACGGGGATATCCCGGTAATGCTCAAGGCGCTGGCTGTCCAGGACGAAGTATGTGTTGGTGACCACCTTGCTCCAAGCTCCGCCGCTTTTTGCAGCAGCACGGATAACGCTGGCCTTCTCCACCGGATAGCTGGGAGCATTGTACTGAGTCTTCAAGGTGATAGAATAGGGGCTGTTGTCCTTGTGGTCGTAATTGCTCCAGATATTGGGATCCGATGAGCGGTCGCTGAGCTCCAAGGCTCCGCTGTAGAGCTTGGCGCTGTCAGAGGTGGTAGGGTCGCTGCCGTCTGTGGTGTAATAGATCTCCCCTGAAGCGCTAAGCTCCAGAGTATTCCTCTGAGCCGCATCGTAAAATCCCGATGTCAGCGAAAACCTAGGCTCTGCCACAGAAGCGTTGTTCTCCCGCCCCGGAGAAGCAGCCATTTCCGCCCATTCCTCTGTTCCCGGCAGGAGCCCGTAGGTCCTGTCCTCCCCCAATCCGGGGATCGTGATGTCCTGAATCACCGCCCCGGAAGCGTCTGCAAGGCGAAGGGTGTCTCCGCTTTTGCTTAGGCCAAATCCAGTGTGGAGCTCGCTTTCGGTGGACGATGCCTTGTCTGCGAAGACGATAAGGTACTCCCCGGCGCCGATCCGGACATTGTCCGGGAAAGTCCAGCTCTTGCTGGTGTCGGAAAGCGTCCAGCCTCCAATGTCTGCGGCACTTCCCGAGCCGTTGTACAGCTCGATCCAGTCCGCCGGACTGCCGCTGCTGTCCAGCAGCGATGTTTTGTTTTGTGTGCAGATCTCCGTGATCCTGACCCCGGAGCCTTCACCTGCCGCACTCACCACAGCGCCGGGCATCGAAGCCGCCGCCATAGCTGCCGAGAGCAGCACGCCTGTGATCTTTTGTAATTTTTTCATAGCTGACCTCCCTCTCATTGGTAGCTTATAGCACGATTATACAATACAGTTCCGAAAAAGTCAACAGTTTTCGTCGATCTTCTCCCAGATCCTGACAAAAACAGGGCAGACCTTAGCCTGCCCTGAAAGTTATTTTTTCGCTCCTGCGTGAATGAAGCGCTTTATGCTGGAAATGATCAGCATGGATACCAAGGCCGCCAGCGCCGCCGCTGCGATCAGCAGAGTGTACGGCATCCAGACCCCGATCATATAGCAGCTTGCGAAGCCATAGCCAACCGCCATAAACAGCAGCTGCGGCAGGAAAATGACCAGAGCCAGCAGAGGTATCAGCAGCACCAGCCGCCTGATCAGCTTTTTCTTCTCGCCGGGATAGGTGGTGTTGTCCTTGGCCACACGTTTTTTCTGGGTGAACATCAGCACCAGTATCAGCAGAATGAAGGCTGCGCAGATGATACAGATGATCGTCGATACCAGGTCGACTAAAGCCATGGTGTCCGGCACATCAAGCTGTCCACGATCGATGCCCTCGCCCTTCATGATCTGATGCAGAGAATTTCCTGCGTAGTCGGGAGTGTTGATCCATGCGTTGGAAACTGCGAAAACTCCCATATCGTGCTCCTCGTCCACCATGGTAAAGGAGCTGAACTCCGGGTTAGTGCCAAGGTGGAAAATATATCCGTTGTAGTGATTCCAGCCGTTGTAGTAGGTCACGCCCTCTCCCTGCTCGATACGGTAGTCCTCGGGCGTTTCGTGGGAGGCCTTGATCGCCTTTGTCAGCTTTTCCGGCAGGTCAAGGTGTCCCAGCTGAGCCTCCAGCCACAGCGCCATATCGCCGGAGGTGGACCTTAGGCCGCCGTCGCCGTAGGTGGAAAGGTTTTCCGGGGAGTTATAAGGCCGCAGCTTTCTGAAAAACCACCGATAGCCGGTAGTTGGCTTGATCCCGTAGCCGCTGTGGGTCATACCGATGGGCTGCAAGATCTCCTGAGAAACGTAGTCCTCAAAGGGCATACCGCTGACCTGCTCCACGATGTCGGCCAGCACGTCATAGCCGATATTGCAGTAGTGGAACTTTGTTCCCGGCTTGTAGACCAGCTTTGCGTTCTCGGCGATGTGCGCCTGGAAGTCGGTAGAGTTCTCGCCGTCCTTCTCCAGCTTCATCATGGTCGTGTTGGAGATGCCGGAGCAGTGCTCCAGCAGCTGCCAGATCCGGGTGTCCTGGGAATTGCCCTCCCAGGTGACGTTCCACCAGGGCAGATGCTTGGAAACGCTGTCGCTGAGCTTGAGCTTGCCCTCCTCCTGAAGAAGGAATATAGCCAGGGCGGTGAAGGCCTTTGAGCAGGAGCCTATACCGAAAACAGTCTCCTCAGTCACCGGGGTCTGCGACTCCAGGTCGGCGCTCCCCCAGCTCTTGAAGGCCAGCTCCTCCCCCTTCGCCACAGCTACCGCCAATCCGGGAGTGCTGTCCTGCTGGATCTTTTCCTCCACGAAGGCGTTCCAGTTCGGGTCATTCAGGTATTCCTCAGCCTCATTTGCCGAGGCTCTCATGGGCGAGGCAATAATCATGGGCAGAGCAAGTGCTGCTGCAATGAATTTTTTCACGGTCTTTTTCAATCCAAACATATCATTCTCCTATCTTGTCGTTGTAGTCGTAGAACAGCTCGTCCAGCATTTTGTTAAGGCCCCTCCTGTCTCCAAGAGCAGCTCTGATGAAGGTGCCGAAATTGGCAAAGATCAGCTTCAGATAGAGCCAGTCCCCCATATCGTCGTATTTTCTGGTGGAATTTATCAGCACATTTTTCCGCAGACAGGTGTACCTCCTGCCCAGCTTTTTTCCGTAGGCCTTCAGCCGCTTAGCAGTTGCAGCGTCCTCCATGGCCTTTTTCTCCACAAATCCGCCAACTGCCTGAAATGTGGATCTTTCCGCCCAGAAAATGCCGCAGTACAGGCCTGTCACCTTGAACGACACCCGGCACAGCAGGTCGTTGAGCCAAAGTGGGAGCGAGTACCGCTCAAAGCGAATGGGAGCTCCGCCGCCGATGTACCTGCCGGTGCTGAGAAGGTATCCGATCTCCCGAAGAGTGCCACGGGTCATGCGGTTGTCGCAGTCGATAGTCACGATGATCTCTCCCCGTGCCGCAGCGATACCGGCGTTGCGCACCCTTGCGATACAGCGGTCCTGGTTGGGCACTGTCCTTGCTCCGAGGCTCTCTGCGATCTGCTGAGTTTTGTCCGTACAGCGGTTGCAGACCACGATGACCTCCACCGCTCCCTTGTAATTTCGGGCAGCGGCTCTTATCGAACGGATACATCGGGCGACGTATCTCTCCTCGTTATGAGCAGGGATGATCACTGAAATGCTCTTCATAGCTGACCTCCTTCTGTCAGATCTTTTCTTTTATTATAACATACACATCTGCTTTTGGGAAGTCCCTTGTTGCTGTTTTTTACGATCTCAGCCTATTTTGTAGCTTAGGCTACACACTGCTCTTCCTCAGTCGCTTAGGCTACAAATCAAGGGAAAACTGAATATTGAACGATCGCCCATATCGTGGTATCATATGATCATGGAAGGGGGAACGCCCCGCCGAAAATGAAGATCTATCGTAATGAAAAAGGAGAAAAAAATATGACAAAGTTAGTATCTATCATCACCACCGCAGCTATCGCAGGCACAATGGCTATTGCAGGAGCAATGAGCTCCTTTGCAGCTGAGGAAGCAGCCGGAGCCGAGATCCAGCAGTCCATTCAGGAAGCCCAGACTGAAAGTTCGGAGAGCAGCTCTCCCAAGACCGGCGTTGCAGCACCTTCACTGCCTGCTGCCGGTATCGTCCTGGCTTTCGCAGCAGTCGTACTCACCCTCAAGAGAAAGAAGAACTGATCCTCTCACAGCCCAGTCCCCGGAGATCCTCCGGGGATCTTTTTTATTTTGGGGCAAAATGCAATGTAATTGGGGCAAAATGTCATTCCATTTCCGGCTGATGTCGGCTATAATTTGAGTAAAGTCAGACGGAAAAATATACTGACAGGAGGAATTGGAATGAAAAAGATCATATCAGCAGCTCTTGCTGCTATCACCATGTGCGCTGCTCTTCCCGGGCTGCCTGCATCGGCTGCGGGCGTGACCTATGAGTTTGAAAGCGGCTCGATCTACGACACAGGCGAGAACGAAACTGCCGTTGTGTCTCTGACAGGAGCAAGCGGCGGAAAGGCCGTCGACCTTCGTGATGCCGGAGACTCAGTCACCCTCAAGGTGAAAGCCGAAAGCGCAGGCTTGCAGAAGCTGACTATCCGCTACTGTCAGCCCTACGATGAGGGCGGAAAGTACCAGGACGTACTGGTAAACGGTGAGAACGTGGGACAGATCTTATGCGGCTATACCGGCGACGGAAATTTCGCATCGGTGAGCATTTCCGCAAGCCTGAGAGCCGGAGAGAATACCGTTGCAGTTCAGGGCTCATGGGGCTGGACCTACCTTGACAGCCTTACCGTGGAGGCCGCAGAGAGCTTCTCATCGGACATAAGCGGAGCTCTCTCAAACCCCAATGCTACGGCAGAAACCAAGTCTCTCTACAGCTATCTCTGCGACACCTACGGCAGCTACATCATCTCCGGACAGCAGGAGTCCACTTGGATGGGCAGTGAGAACTATGAGTTCGACATCATCAAGAGAGCAAGCGGAAAATACCCGGCTCTCAGAGGCCTTGACTACATGGGCGATGACTTCTCCGGCTGTAACCGCAGGGCAAAGTCCTGGTATCAGCAGGGCGGCATCGTTACGATCTGCTGGCACTGCGGAAGCAATTTCTCCGGCAGCCATACCGAGGCTATGAACTCCGACCTGAACTGGAGCGCTGCTCTCACCGAGGGAACTGCGGAGTACAACACCCTCATCGCCGGCATGGACAAGGGCGCTAAGGCTCTGAAGGAATTGCAGGATGCCGGTGTGCCCGTTATCTGGAGACCCTTCCACGAATTCGACGGAAAGTGGTTCTGGTGGGGCAAGGGCGGTGCCGAGAATTTCAAGAAGCTCTGGCAGATCATGTACGACCGCTACACGAACTATTGGGGACTGAACAACCTTATCTGGAATTTGGGCTACAGCGGCACAGTAACTGACGGCTGGTACCCCGGCGACGAATACGTTGACATCATAGGCGCCGACACCTACGTTGACCACACCAATTCCCTGGTGGGGATCTACGCAAAGACAGCTCAGGTGGCTGACAAGCCGGTCTGCCTCCACGAGAACGGCCCTATCCCGGATCCTGACAAGGTGAAGGCTGACGGTGCGAAGTGGCTGTGGTTCATGACCTGGCACACCTCATTCATTGACAGCGACCCGATAAATACTGCCGACTATCTGAAAAAGGTCTACAACAGCGACTATATGCTGACCCTTGACGAGCTGCCTGACGTTTACCACTATCAGTCCGACGACCCCAAGCCCACTGAGCCCCCTGTAAGCGTTAAGGGCGATGTGAACGGCGACGGCCAGTTCAATATCGCAGACGCTGTCCTTCTGCAAAAATGGCTGCTGGCTGCTCCCGATGCACAGCTTGCTGACTGGCAGGCCGGCGACCTTACGGAGGACGGAAAGCTGAGTCTCTTCGACCTGATCTCCATGAAGGAAATGCTCGCCCAGCCTCAGACTCCTCCCGAGGAGCCCAAGCAGAGCTACTCCTACGATCCGGCCAAGAAGTACACCGAGTACGACTGGAGCTACAAGAACGAGGCCTCTCAGAAGGGCACTATCGTCAAGGAGAGCTACAACGGCATAAACGGCATGAATTCCCTGAACGTATACCTGCCCTACGGCTACGACAGCAGCAAGAAGTACAACATCTTCTACTTCATGCATGGCATGGGCGACAGCGAGAATTCCCTGTTCTACAACGACAACGGCGAGTCTCAGCGGCTGCTGGACAACATGATCGCAAAGGGCGACATCGAGCCTATGATCATCGTTACTCCCACATTCAACAAGGTCAGCAGCGATACCTTCTACAATGCCGAGAACTTCTACAAGGAGTTCCGTGAAAGCGTTGTTCCCTTCGTTGAGGGCAAGTATTCCACCTATGCAGCCTCCACCTCTGCCGCTGACATCAAGGCCTCAAGAATGCACCGTGCATACGGCGGCTTCTCCATGGGAAGCGTTTCCACATGGGCAGTTTTCGAGAACTGCGTGGACATCGTCGGCTACTTCATGCCAATGAGCGGCGCTCATCACTGGGGAACAGGCACCGCTGATGCAGGCGCTCTGGCAAGGGCTGTCACAAACGCCGGACTTTCCAAGGATCAGGTGTTCATCATGTCAGCTACCGGCACATCGGACTTCGCCTATCCCGTCCTTGGACCTCAGATCGAGGACATGAAGAAGCAGAGCGTTTTCGAGTACACCTCTGACTTCTCCAAGGGCAACCTGTGGTTCATCCTGGCAGACGGCGGCGAGCACAGCTGGTACTATGTAAGACAGTACATCTACAACTGCCTGCCATTCTTCTTCCACCAGTAATTCCCTATATCACTCCACACTCAGATAATAGCCATAGCTCCGCAGATCGTGCGGAGCTTTTGGCGTATTGACGAAAGCTGCATGGTGCTGTATAATAAAACAAAAAGGGGTGACATTATGGAAAGCAAGGGCAGGATCGGGCTCATCGTCCCGCATATACTTTACAATCCGGACGTAGCTCTGGTGGACGTTATCCACCGTCAGGCCATGCAGTACGGCTACGACACGGTGGTGCTCACCGGAGTCATAAACTACGTTGACGAAATGCTGGAGGACACCTACGCCAAGGGTCAGACCAACCTCTATGACCTTATAAGCTGCGGAAAATTCGACGGCTTCATCTTCGAGGCAGGCATTTTTTGCAGCGAGCGTCAGCGGAAACGCATCATCGAGCTTCTGGGGAAGCAGTCTGCGCCGGCGGTGGTGATCGGCTACGAGCAGGACAGCTTCCCAAATATCACGGCGGAGGAGAGCTCGCTCCTCTACCAGACCACCAAGCATTTAGTGCAGCTCCACGGCTGCCGGAGGATCTTCTGCATAGGCGGCTACAAGGGCCACCCTCAGTCCGAGGAGAGGATCCAGGGCTTCCGCAAAGCTATGGAGGAGGCAGGTCTTGCCTACTCAGAGGAGGACATCATCTACGGAGACTACTGGCGGACAGTTCCCCATCAGGTGGCGCTCGACATTGCGAATGGCCGCCTTGAAAAGCCGGACGGCATAGTCTGCGGCAGCGACATCATGGCTGTGGAGCTGTGCCGTACCCTCATGGCGAACGGTATCCGTGTGCCTGAGGACATCTGCGTTACAGGCTGTGACGGAAACATGGTCTCTCAGACAGAGGCGGTCACGATCACAACTGTCTCCTCTCAGGAGAGCCGCCTGGGAATGGCTGCCGCAAGAAGGCTGCTGTCCCTTATGGGCGAGGAGGTGCCCGATGAGGAGCTCTCTCCGGCGCTTGTCATCGGCGAGAGCTGCGGCTGTGCTGAGCTGGGAAGGATCGTCCGCAGCCGGGAGCTCTCCGACATCAGATCCTACGCCGGCAGCCTTCTGGAAAAGCTGGAGGCTCGCCGCACCAGCAGCACCGGCGAGATCCTTCGGCGAATGAGCGAGGCCTCCACTCTTGACGACGTTATGGGGACCGTAATCGGCTGCTGCTACATGATCCCAAATAACCTCCGGGGGGAGGTATGCCTTTGCAGCGACTGGTGCAAGGACCTGGATCACCCCTCAGTCTACCGGCGGGGAGGCTTCTCCGAGAAGATGATCCTGGGAACTGAAGTGTGGGAGGGCGGCTTTTTCAACAAGCACATCGAATTTCCTGTTGGGGAGCTCCTGCCCTCTCTCAGCGAAAAGCACTCTCCCCGGCTGATCGTGCTTTCGTCCCTGCACTATAAGGGACAGATCTTCGGCTACATCTCCCTGACCTACCCAAAGGCCGCCGACATTCTCATGGACGAGTATTTCATGCAGTGGTGCGATGCGGTGAGCAGCGGCCTCAACACTGTCCAGAACAAGCTGTACAAGGCCTACGTCAACGCCCGGATCGAGGCTCTGTCGGAATTCGCCCCGGTGCTTGGTATCTACAACCGTCGAGGCCTGATCAGCCGGCTGACTGGACTTCTCTCAGACAGCAGCGATACCGTCTACGGACTGTGCCTTCTGACCTATCTCAAGCAGGAGCGCCAACACGACACAGTTCCCCCGATCAACGCCATAGTCCACGCAATGCGGCTTTCAGAAAAGGATCTGCTGCTGGCCAGCTTGGACGAGGGGACCATCGCATTCCTTGCGCCGGAGAAGGAGCTTTCCGGCTCGCCCCAGGCTCTCTCTGCGCAGATAGCAAAGCAGGTAGGCCAGGTCTACCGCACGGCTCTGAACATAAAGGAGGAGCAGATCGTTATCGTCCGCTCCACAGTGACATACGAGAATATTTTCAGCATCGAGGAGCTCCTCCGCAGCATGGAGTCCGAGCTCAAGGGCAAGGCCCTCTCCCTCAGATCCGGCGCATTCAGCTATCAGGAGCGGCTCCAGGCCCTCCGTGAGACGATCTTCCGTGAGCCTCAGCGTGACTGGAGCATGGACGAGATCACCCGCTCGCTGGGCGTCAGCAAGAGCCATTTCCAGAGGATCTACAAGGAGCTCTTCGGCACCACCTGCAAGGAGGACATCATCCAGAGCAGGCTCAGCCGGGCAAAATGGCTGCTGGAGAACACCCAGCTGCTGATCGCTGATGTGGCGGAGCAGTGCGGCTACAGCAACACCAGCCATTTCGTAAGACAATTCACCGCCAGGATCGGCGAGCCGCCCTCAGCCTACCGAAAGCAAAAATGATCTAAAAGTGCATTGATTTGGGGCAAAATGTAATTGCTACTCTGACTGGGATAGTTTATAATTGTATTAAAGGAAAGCACCCGTCGTGAGGATCTTCACAGGATAGCTCGCAAAGGCATAAAGGCTTCATCACTCCTGAACACCAGCCCGAAACGACCGACAGCTTCATTCCTTTCAGATCGAAGCACATATCACGGCATCTGCACAATAGCCGTGAAAATGTGGTTTATAAAAGCCTAAGGGGGCAGATCAGATACCGCACTCACAAGAAGTGCGGTATCTTTTTTTGCAAAAAGCCGGAAGACAGCTCTCCCGGCCTTGCGTTTATTCCTGTATCAGACCGTAAGCCGACAGCCTCTTCATCCTGCCGGACATGAGATAGCAGAGCAGGAAGATCATGGCGGTTATGGCCACTACCGGGATCACCATGAGACCTGCCTTCACGATAAGGTCTGAGTTCTTTATGCCGTAGCCGTGAAGCACCAGGCCAAACAGCGGATTTACCAGAAAATAGCCTGCCAGAGCCCCTGCTGCCGAGGCAATGAGGGCGGTGGGGATCAGAGACAGCGCCAGCTGATACCTGAGCTGAGTGCTGGTGAAGCCAACTGCCTTCTTTATGCCGAACTCCCTCTCTCGCTTGACAAAGACGGTCTTCAGCAGCAGCCTGATCACCAGGATCATTGTGGCGATGTTGAGCACCACCAGAAATGCTACCACGAAGCCTATGGCCAGGACGGGAGTATTCTCGTCGCTGTGCTGATACTTGAACTGGTTTTCTGTGTTCACGATCTGGTCTCCGCAGAGCTCCCTTCCCTGCTCCAGCACCCGGTCAACGCTCTCGTTATCCGGCTTATGGAGCCTTACACGGATCATTCTGTAGTTCGCAGGGACTCCGGCTCTCAGCGCTGCCTCCTGAGTAACATAGATCCTTTCGTTCATGACGGACTGCTGAAGGCCGGTCACCAGAAAGCGGACAGATCTTTCACCAAAGCAGACCTCCACCTCATCGCCAACGCCCACGCCCATTCTCTCGGCCACAGGCAGACCCAGTACGGCCTCGTTGTCCTCAGCCATCATCTCTCCCTCGAACAAGCCGCAGTCGATCGGGTCGGGATCGGTGACGTAGATGAAGTTGACCTCCTCGCCGCCGATGATCCCGGTCACTGAGCTCATGCTGTACACCTGAGAAACTCCCTCTATGGTGCGGAGCTTCTCCATAGTTTCGTCAACAGCCTCCGCCGAGGTGTCCTTCACATAGAAATATGCGTCGCCCACGTCCCCCTGAACGATACGCTGGAAGTGGGAGATGTCCACCTTAGTGTTGTAGTACAGCACTCCCGAAAACATGGTCACGAAGGCCACCGCCAGCACGATCACGAAGATGATCAGGTTCTGAGCTTTGTTTTGAAGAGCGCTTTTCAGTGCCAGCAGCAGATCCAGCTTCCCCCTGGTCTCACTGAGAGGCAGGTGGTTTTTCCTGAAGCTGTTGGACTGTAGTCCGAAGCGCAGAGCTGTTGCCGGGTGGAGCTTTCGGATCCTCATGGTGGAGAGGAAAGCTGTCACCAGGATCACAGCCATAACTCCCAGCAGCACGCCGAAGCTGGCAGAGGGCATGAAGCGTTTCTCCCACACAAGGCCTGTGATCTCACGGATGTACAGGTACTCTAAGGCGGGATAAAGGGCGTAGGACAGGACGATCCCCATGAAGGATCCGGCTGCTCCCAGAATGAGATACTCCCCGGTAAGCGCTCCCCGGATCTGCCCCACGGTGAAGCCCACAGCCTTCAGAGCGCCGATATTGGCAACGTCACGGCTGATATTGTTGTTGATAGTGAACACTATGATGATCAGGCATATCGCCATTATGATCACAGCGAATGCTCCGATGAAGGCCGCAAGGATGTTCACCACCGCAGTATAGGCGTACTCACGCTGCTCGTTGGCGGAGATGCCGTCGCAGAAGACCACTCTTTCGCTGAGCCCGGCCTTTGAGTCCTTGACGCACTCCTCCACATCACAGCCCTCGCCGACATCAACATAGGTAACTGTGCGGATCGTACGGGCGTCCGGCTGCTGATAGAACTCCTCCTGCACCTGCCTGAGATCCGCAAAGACCTCCGGCTCCACCATTGCGGAGAGGTATGTGTAGGAGTTGCCCAGGAATTGGTGCTGGAAGATACCGGCGATGGTGAATTCCTGCTGGTAAACGTCCGATGAGACCGTTACCCTGTCCCCAACGCAGAGGCCGCTGCTGTAGGCGGAATAGAGGTTGAGGTAGAGCTTGTTCCCGGGAACGCTGTCATCTCTTTCGATGAAGTACAGATGTGAGAAGTCGCTGGCTCCCTCAGTGGACTGGAAGATCCAGTCCGCAGCATTCCTCTTCTTGGAAAACTTGGCGGAGTCCAGCTCCAGGGACTGTATCAGCACCGCCTCAGATGAGGAGCTCTCCTTAACGTAAGCCTTCTGGCTGAGGAAGTCCTGCACAGTGTCACAGTCACTGCTGCTGACCAGTATATAGTCCGCCAAGCCCGTGGCCTCACCGTGCCTGTCGTAAACGTTTTTGTAGTCCGAGGCCATAAGTCCCGTGTGCATCAGTAAGGTGGACAGCATCATGATCAGCAGAAAGATCACCAGCACTGTCCTGTCCTTGCGCAGATCGGCCTTTATCAGCTTTACCATCCCATCTCCTCCAGTGATCCTCTGATCCTTTCGTGGCGCTGCTTGTCGCCGCTGACGTATTTTCCCAGGTCGAACTCGCCCATTACGCCGCCGTCCTGCAAGTAGATCATGCGGTCGCCTCTTCTGGCGGACTTGATGTCATGGGTGACCATGACGACGGACTGTCCGGCATTGTTTATGTCAGTGAGCACATCCAAGACTGCCTTTACTCCGGCAGAGTTGAGAGCTCCTGTTGGCTCATCTGCGAAGATCACATCCGGGTCGTTTATCAAAGCCCTTACCACTGCGCAGCGCTGAGCCTCGCCGCCGGAGATCTGAGCCGGGAACTTCCTTGTGAGCTCCTCGCTTATGCCCACTCGCCTGAACAGCTCCATGGCCTTTTCCTTCAGGTCCTTCTGCTTCTGCCCGGTGAGCATACCTGTGCTGATAACGTTGTCCATGATGCTCATGCTGTCCACAAGGTGGATCTGCTGAAAGACAAATCCGCAGTGCTTTCTCCGAAAAACAGCCAGCTTGTCATCGTTCATGCCGGTGATGTCCTGACCGCAGTAGGTGATCCTGCCAAGGGAGGGCTTATCCATTCCGGAAAGAGTATAAAGCAGGGTGGACTTTCCGGCTCCCGATGAGCCCATGATCACAGTGAAGTCCCCCTTATAGATCTCAAGATCCAGATTTTTGATGACGTGCTGCTGCTTTCCGCCCACAGAAAAGCTCTTTGACAGCTTTTCGGTCTTTATGATAACTTCCTTCTCAGCCATAGCTTCCTCCTAAAAAACAAAGGCCATACAGCCTTCTGTATGACCTCATTATAGCACATAGTTCTCCGAAAATCTTTGTCAGTTCTTTAACTGTTTTTTATTTTCCGGCAAAGATCAGGCAAGGATGAAGCGCAGCTCCACGGTGAAGCCCTCGCCGTTATTTCGGCAGGAGAGCTGGCCTCCCATTCTGTTCATCAGGTAATTTGAGATGTAAAGTCCTATGCCGGAGCCCTCCTTCCCCTGAGAATTCGAGCCCCTGCGGAATTTCTCCGTGACCAGCTCGATCTCATCCTCAGGCACGCCGCCGCCCTTGTCGGAAAGCTCCACCAGAAGGCAGTTCCCCTCAAAGCGGCTGTTCACAGTCATGGGCGTGTGGGCGTATTTGTAGGAGTTGGAAATGATGTTGCCGATGATCTGCTCAAGCCTGAGCTTGTCCGCCATGATCACGCAGTCCTGCACATCGAGCCGGGAGACCATTTTCAGGTGGTCGGCCTCCGTGATAATCTGGGTCAGCTCCCGGGAGGACAGCTCCTCCGTGCGCACCTCAAGCTGCTCCAGCTCCTCCAAGGTCGCATGGAAGAGGTTTGACACCAGCTTGTCGATACGGTCAGCCTTGCTGTTTATTGAGGCAAGAGTCTCCTTCTGAGCCTCGTTTTCAGTGGTCAGCTCCAGGAAATCCACCATTGCCTTTATGGAGGAGACCGGAGTTTTGATGTCGTGGGAAAGCTCAGCGATCATCTCCTTGCGGCTGCGCACCGCCGCCTCCTCACGCTGACGGGAGGCCTTCAGCTCCTCACGCATGATGTCGAAGCTCTCGGTGAATGCGCCGAAGATATTGCTCCTGTCCATTTCAAGGGGAGTCTCCAGATCTCCGCCGGCAACACGCTCCGCAAAGCCCTTCAAACGTCCGAAGGGAGCCACCACCCGCCTTTTCAGGAAGGCGAAGTACCCCGCCGAAGCCGCCAGCATGAGCAGGGACATTCCTCCCACCATGGCCGCAGCCTTCTTTCGGCCGGCTTTTTGCAGCTCCTCATAGTCATTGTACACGATCAGCCGACCCAGGATCTGGCCGTCCCTCTCCACGTCCCGGATCACATCGTAGTGTCCCGTGGCGGCGGAAACGCTCTCGGAAAGCCCCTCCCTTGTGGCGAAGATAAGCTCCCCATCGCTGCCGATGAGGGTGTAGTCGAAATCCTCCTCCGGGAGCTGTGCGCCGGGCAGCTCCTCCCAATTCTCGGATAGCTTCACCAGCAGCCGGTTGATCTCAGTGGTGTACTGAGGGAGCTCTCCGGCCTGATCCATGCCCAGGATCCTTCCGCAGATAAGGGCGCTCAGCACCAGAAAGGCCGCCGCATACAGCAAAATATACCTTGTTTTCACCCTATACCTCCAGCATGAAGCCAACGCCCCACACGGTCTTTATGAACTCCGGGCGGCTGGGGTCGGCCTCGATCTTCTCACGCAGGTGGCGGATATGGACGTTCAGCGTCACCTCGCTGACGAAATCGGTCTCCCAGACCTTCTCGAAGAACTCATTCTTGGTGATCACCCGGTTTTTGTTCCCCAGCAGGTACACCAGCAGCTTGTACTCCATGGCCTTCAAGGGAAGCGACTTGCCCTCCCTGAGAACACAGGCCTTTTTCAGATCCACCTGAGCGCTCCCCAGAGAGATCGGCTCCGGCTCAGCTTCCGCCTTAGAGCTGCCCTCATAGCGCTTCAGAGCAGCCTTCACCTTCGCCAAAAGAACTCCCAGAGAATAGGGCTTGCAGATGTAATCGTCGCCCCCTATCCCCAGGGCCAGCAGCATATCGTCCTCGGAGGAGCGTGCGCTGATGAAGAAGATCGGCACGTTCATTGTGCTGCGGATCTCTCTGCAAAGGTCGAAGCCTGAGTCGCTGCCAAGATTTATGTCCAGCAGGATCAGTGAGCAGCTGTTCTCCCGGAGGAAATCCAGGGCGCTTTTGTAGTCCAGAACATATTCCGCCGGGATCCCTGAAACGGTGAAATACTTGGCAGTGTACTCCGCCAGCTCCGGCTCGTCATCTATTATAAGGACGCTTGTGTGCAAATCTAGCTCCTCCTTCCGTCATTTTGTTTCATTATAGCACACAGCCGCTCATTTGTCAAAAAATGGAAGATCTGCGGTATCGAGCCAAACAGTCCAGCCTGATACATAAAACCGGGATCTCTGCAAATAATACCCTCACAGAGAACAATTCTATGGAGGTATTTTTATGAAAGCAACAGGAATAGTAAGGCGTATCGACGACCTGGGACGAGTGGTGATCCCCAAGGAGATCCGCCGCACCATGCGTATCCGGGAGGGCGACCCTCTTGAGATCTACACAAACAGCGAGGGCGAGGTGATCTTCCGAAAATACTCAGCTCTCAGCGAGATGAGCCGCAGCGCCGACCACGTTGCGGAGATCATGCACAAGCTGGCAGGCTGTCCCGTGGCGGTCTTTGACAAGGATCAGGTCACTGCCAGCTCCGGGATCCCCAAGAAGGAGATCTCCGGCCGCCGAGTTTCCGGCCAGCTGGAGGAGCTCATGGAGAGCCGTGGGCAGTTCTTCTGTCCCGACGGCGCCACCAACACCTTCTTCCCGGCAGAGGGCTGCGACAGGACAGCCATAGCGGCTCTCCCGGTGATCAACGCCGGAGATGTTTCGGGGGCGGTGGTCTTCCTCACAGGAGAAAAGGCCTCAGCCGCAACGGATCTCCACAAAAGCCTGATCCAAGCCGCAGCGCAGTTCCTTGCCCGGCAGATCGAGGGATAAAAAAAGGACGCAGGCATTTAGCGTGCTATCCTTAACGAAAAAAGTGGGCTACCGGATCGTGATCTTGCGTTACGCATTCGGTAGCCCACGAAACTGCCAGAGGGGGGCTCCCCTCATTGTGCCATTTCGTTTTATTTTGCCTCAGAAGGCTTTCTGAGATGGATATAGTATGCGATGATGATCGGCATTGAGTAGATTATGGGGAAGGTGTATCTGGGGTGCTCCTGGATGACAGGTGCTGCCACCACGATAGCTGCACTTACGAAAAGTGGGAACAGTGCTATCAGCAGCCTCCAGGACTTCTTCTTCAGAGCGAACAGTATCAGGAACAGCAGCGCTATGCAGTAAGGCGCCGGGTGAGAGAACATTCCCACCACAGGCAGCGAGAAGCAGCTCTTATACAGGCCTCTTACCACCATTTTCGCACCCTGGAGCCCCTCTACCTCAGTGATGCCCAGGTCGCCGTTGACGGTGGGAGTGAAAAATCCGCCTATTCCCTCAGGAACAGTTTCCGTGTAGATAACATCATAGCCGCCGTCGTTCTCCACGAATGGATAGAGCAGGTAGTAGTTCTGGTTCATGGTGGCATTGACGTAAACGCTGGGGTGCTTGAAGAACATTTTCAGCCAAACTCCCAGGTATCTGGTGAAGTCCTTGGTGGTGGACTCGTTCTTGAAGGTGTTCTTAACAGGATCGGCAAATCTTGGGTCGTAGATAGCCGGGAGAGCGTCGTAATCTATCAGCGCACGAATGGCCTCGGCCTCCTCCTCAGTGACCTCATCACCATGGAGAGAAACATAACGGGCGGTCTGCTGGAAGGGCAGCGACATAGCCTCACGGATGCCGAACTGCTCGACGCCGTAGGTCTTGATCAGGGCTGTAAAGAACATATTGGCAACGATGATCGGCGCTGCAAAAGCCACCAGTGGTCTGATCATAGGCTTTAGGAAGTTCTTCTTATCCTTTTTGCGAGCTTTTATCAGGAAGTAAGCCAGCACCAGGATCACTGTGGGATAGAGCGCATACTTTCCGTTATTTCTTGCAAGGAAGGTGCCGATCACCGAAACGAACAGCAGAATGATGTGTTTGAGCTCCTTGAAATAGTCTGTGCCTTTTTCCAGGATACAGATCAGCTCCAGCATGAACAGCAGGAAGAACACCGAATAGAAGGTATCCTTGATCTCAAGGGCGATGTAGTCGGTATAGAAGGGCACGATGCCGATGACAGCGAAGGAAAGGATCCTCAGCCAGCGTGGAGTTCCCCACTTCTTCATCAGGAACATAGCGTATGCCATAACGAAGGCAGCGGTCAGGGTCTGGACGATGACCGAGAGGTAAAGTCCCACATTGACGTGGCCCATTTTCAGTCCCAGCTTAGTGAACAGTCCCAGGAAGACCGTATGAGCAGGAGGCTGATGAGTGGTAAAGCCGATCTTGTCGTAGTACATACAAAGCTGATACCAGGCGTCGTAGCAGACATATCCCGGATAAGCGATGATCAGGTGGGGCAGCCACAGGATCATGATGACCGCAAAGGAAAACCAAAACGGGTGCTTCTTGTAGAATTTTGCCAGCTTGCCCTTGGGCTCGGTCTTTGTCTCAGACTGATTTTCCAGAAACCAGAACATGACCTGTCCCAGCTCGAAGAGCAGGTAGGTGGAGCCTGTCAGGTAGATCACAGATTTCAGCACCTGTCCGGCGCTGGAGGTCAAGTGATCCAGGCTGTTATTGATGTGGAAGCCGGCTCCCATGAGCCAGACCACCGCTATGAGGAAGCTCAGCGGCAGCAGCAGCCTTGACTGCTTCAGGCCCTTCTTTATGCGCTGGACCACTGCTCCCAATCCCACAAAGCCTCCGAAAAGCATGGTGGAATTGACGCCGGTGCTCTGGAGACTGTTCCTAAAATTCCAAACGATCTCAGTCAAAGCGCCTGACTTCTGCTCCTCAGGCAGCTCCGGCATAGCAAAGCTCATGCTGAAGGCAATGGCTGCGCAGTATGACAGAAAAACGATCGCCGTCCACTGTTTAGGGGACAGCTTTTTGAAAATAGCTCCCAATTAGTTCGACTTCCTTTCATAAACAACATTATAAAGGCCTTCATAGGGAAAGCCTACAAATATACATTATACCAATTATTTCGTGAAAAGTCAACGTCCACGGAGGAAAGCCCCCGAAGCGCTCAAAAGAACGGCTCGGGGGCTTTTTTCAGATTATCTCAAGGGTGTCGAGCATGGCGCAGATGTCGTCATAATTCTCGGGAGCTGCGGTGTTTGCGATGTAGATCCCATCATAGTCAGGGAAAGCAGCAAAGTCCCAGGTACCCTCGGAGTAGCTGTAGTAGCTCACGTCCATGCCGCCGATCTTGTCCTCGATGATCGTCAGTCCGGTGCCGCAGACCCCCAGCTTTCCGCAAACGACCTCCACAGCGCCGCTGCCGTCGGGAGCATTCAGCCGCACACCGCCGTTTCCTTCGCCGATCTCCGGATCTGCTATCTGCCAATCAGCAGGAGCCAGCAGGCTATAGGCGAAGGTATCACCGCTGCCGGAAACATACTGCATAGGCCGCTGTGCCTTCTGAACAACGTTCACGTCCAGCACCTCGCCGATTATTGCCGGATAGCACTCCAGGATCTCGCCGGTGTGCTCCACATCCACTGTATCTCCGGGAGCTATATCCTCCGGGAGCCTGTTGAAGGAAGCGGTAAATTTTCCGCCCTCTTCGCAGTCTATGAGCAGGGTATCGCCGTCCACATCGTAGACCACGCCCTCCATAACGCAGCTGGGCTCGTCAATGGCGACCTCCTTCGGAGCGCTTGTCTCCGGCTCAGAAGAAGGCTCCTCCAAGCTGCTGACCGGCTCAGTGTCCGTCACACCGCAGCCTGTGAGCAGCACAAGTGCTGCTCCGGCCGCAAAGATCTTGCGCATCATAGTCTCACTCCTCTGCTAAGATCAAAATTCGATAGTATCTGTTACGTCAAGACTGTAGTAGTCGATAGCTGTGAATTTTTTGCCGGAAAGGGCGTAGATGTAGTCGCCGATGTATACCGCACGGTCAACGGGATCTACATAATCGCCCAGCTCAAGCTCAGCTCTGAGAGTGAAGTCTCCGTTCTCGTATGCCAGGAAAGCGATCTCGCTCCAGCTTCTGTAGTTGTAGGTGTCGGTCTCGGAGTCATATGTGTGATCATTGTAGTTAAGGGGGATACAGATCAGGTTTTTCTCAGGAGCCAGCAGCAGAGCCTTTCTGTCCCACTGTGCGGGAGAGCTCACCCAATAGCCGCTGTAATCATCATAGCTGTAATTGCTGTTGAATGAGATCTTGCCCACTTCCTGTAAGTTCTCAGGGTCTGAGTTGTCGAACATAACAGCCTTCACGCCGGTCTCGACGCCGTTTGCGTCAGCGTCAGCGCCGAAGCCGAAGAGCAGTCCCTCGTCCCACTTCTCCATGTATGAGCTGTAGCCCAGGATCTTGAAGGAATCGGTGATCAGGGGATTTGTAGGGTCGGAAAGGTCTATGGCAAAGAGGGGATCTGTGCGCTCATAGGTAACGACGTAGGCCAGATCTCCGCTGAAATTAACGGACTTGATGGTCTCATTCTTGCCGAAGTTGTCGATATAGCCCACTTGATTCATGTCCAGATCAAGAACATATACCATGTTGTCGCTGACGTACTCAGTTGACCTGGGGATACCGAACATATCGGTGATGAAGTTGCCGCTTTCGTTCCACTTCTGGCGAGTTGTAGCCACACGGAAGTAGCCGTTGTACTCGCTCATGGAGAACTGATCGTTGACATAGCCCTCAACGGTGCCGCTTGCCATGGGAGTTATCTCGCCGCCGCCGATAGCGATACGGGTGATGCTGGTGTCCTCATAGCCTATGGTGGTGTAGAGGTTGTCGGCTGAGCAGTAGATATTGCCGGAGCAGCCAGCCAGAGCCTTCTGAGAGGCAACTGCGAACTCCCCGGGAGTATTCAGGTCAAAGCTGGTGACCACAGTGTAGTTCAGGTATTCAGTAGGCTCTATGCAGTCATCGGGCATGAGTATATCCTCAGCCGGCATGACCTCGCACTCATCGGCAAGTCCGCAAACGGGGATATACTGCTCCACGTTCTCCTCATCGACCTCCTCGAAGGAACGAGTTCCGTAATTTGAGAGAAGGTACATATATCCGTCAGGAGCTATGCGCACATCGCTGAAATAGCCGTCCTGATAGTAGGTGCCGATCAGCTCAGGCTCCATGCCTGTAGTGTAGAAGGAAACGAAGCACTGCGACTTTCCCCAGTAGTTGTAATATGGTATCTCATCCTCAAGCTCATCGATGTCGTGGTAATTGTAGGTAGTTCCGATGATAGCGATCATGTCGTCGTAAACGTACATATCAAAGGCAGAGACCTCAGTGATAGCTTCATCAGCTCCAACTTCGGGAGTAAGATCCAGAGTGTTCGACCCGATGAACTCTCCGTCCTTTGCCTCAGCGATACGAAGATATGAGGCAGGGCATTCACGCTCCTCATCGTAGGTATTGGTCAGGTAGTAGATGTACTTTCCGTCAGTCTTGACCTTGTCGGCCTCACGGACGCCCTCCTCCTGATCATGGGTCTCAGAAAAATCGGGAGTCGTCTCCTCCGGGCCTGAGCCGTAGCCCTCGCTTTCATCGATGCCGATCTCATCGGAGTTCATAGCAGGAGCCTCCGCTGAGAAGCTCTCCTCAGCATCCTCAGTTTCATGATCATAAACTGCGCTGTTGGTGTAGCTGCCGCTGTATTTCCTTCTGTCAGCCTCGATCTTCTTCTGGTTTTTCTCATGGGACTTCTGGAAAAGCTGATACACCTCAGCGTAATCCGAAGCGCTGCTCATATAGGGAGCCAGCTCCGCCAGTTCCTCGGCTGAGCTCATCTCGGAGCTCTCCTCAGATGCAGAGGATCCGCCGTCACGGGAGATCATGCCGTTTTTACCGGCGTAAACAGCTCCTCCGCAGATCACTGCACAGGCAGCAGCACCGGCTGTGATCCTCATTGCAGTCTTCTTTATACCAGCTCTCTTCTTGACGGGAGCCTCTTTCTCAAGCATCTCACGGATCCTCTCAGGAGAAAGCTCCTCGGGGATCTGGGGCTCGTTCAGGAAATCTCTGATCTTGTCGTCGTTATTCATATCTATTCTCCTTTCGCACCGATCATATTTCTCGTGCAGGCTCAGCACCGCTCAGCTCTAGTCTCAGGCGCTCCTTGATCCGTGCAAGTCTGGATCTTACTGAGCTCGCCTTCAGTCCGCAGACCTGCGAGATCTCGTCGCTGCTGTAGCCCTCCAGCACAGACATGGAGAGTATCAGCCTTGACTGTGGATCCAGCTTGTCAACAGCCTCTCTCAGCTCGGTATTCTCGAAGCTGAAATCCGCCGCCGGACTGTTTTCCTCGGTGAGCTCGCCCTCGGGGGAGAAGTATTCCCTCTGCTTCTGCTTGATCTTAGCGGAGAGTATCCGCATGATCCAGCCACGGAAGGCCTTCTCGTCCCTCAGCTTGCCGATCGAGCAGAAAGCGTCCAGAACGGTCTCGCTTACGGCGTCGCTGGCGTCATGGGAGCTCCTCAGACTGTAGAGTGCGATGTGGTACATATCCTTATAGACGAGGGCATAGAGCCTTGAAAATGCGGCGGGATCGCCTGCTCTGGCCAGCCTCACGTCAGTTGTGAAATCATTCTCATTTTTCATATCCGATCCCTCCTTTGAATCGATTCACCCATAAGGTGTAAAAAAAGCCTATGATCGTTGCAAGGGAGAAATAAAATCAGCCACCTGCACAGATCCGGTATCCGAAATTTGTGCAAGTGGCTGTAAAAATAGCCTTAGCCGTTAGCTCTTCCCAGGAAAGCAGCGCCGATGATACCGGCGTCGTTGCCCAGCTTAGCGATAACGATCTCACAGTTCTTCTCAGAGTCTCTTGTGTAGACCTCCTTCTCCACCAGAGCCTTCATAGGCAGGAGGAGAGGATCGCCCTCATTGCAGACTCCGCCGCCAATGCACAGAACATCGGGCTGGAAGATGTTGATCGTGTTTGTGATACCTGCTGCCAGGTACTTTATGTACTTGTCCACAACGTCCTTAGCGTACTTATCGCCGGCTCTCATGCAGTCAAATGAAGTGCGGGCAGTTACCTTTCCACGCTCCTGAGCCATCTTGTTCATAACGCTGTCAGGGTGCTCAGCCATGGACTCCTTAGTCATGCGGATAAGGCCGGTCGCAGAGGAGTAAGCCTCAAAGCAGCCCTTTCTGCCGCATGAGCACTGAGCGCCGTCAACCTCGATAACGGTATGGCCGATCTCAGCACCGGCGAAGTTTGATCCGGCGTAGATCTTTCCGTCGATGATGATACCGCCGCCGACGCCTGTTCCCAGGGTGATGCAGACAGCGTTCTTAGCGCCCTTAGCAGCGCCTGCAACGAACTCGCCGTAAGCCGCAGCGTTAGCGTCGTTCTCGATGAAAACTGGCTTGTCGATAGTCTCCTGGATGTACTTTACCATGGGAGTGTTCTTGAAGCCCAAGTTGTTGGAATACTCGATGATACCGGTGGAGCTGTTAGCGATACCGGGAGTACCCACGCCGACCCACTCGATCTGATCGATCGTCAGGCCTGCATTCTTCACAGCCTCCAGAGCCATTTTCGCCATATCATCGGCGATCTCCTTCTCGGGTCTGGGACAGTTTGTCTTAGTGCTTGCCTTAGCGACGATGTTATATTCCTCGTCAACAACACCTGCAACGATATTTGTTCCGCCAAGGTCGATACCTACATAGTATTTCATAGAATTTCCTCCTTATAATGATGTTGCGATAACGCAGCATTTACCCTTTATATTGCACGCCTGAGTACCTGCCGGCACGAAGACGCTTGAGCCTTTTTTCAGCTTGATAGAGCCGCCCTCGAAGGTGAGCTCGCCCTCACCGTCAACGATGAGGATATGGACGAAGGAGTCCTTTGTCAGCTCGTCGAAGTTCAGCTCGCCCCGAATGTCCGCCTTAGTTGCGGTGAAGTATTTGCACTGAGCCAGCTTTGTGAGAGAAGAAGTCCCGCAGACCACAGGCATTGCCGGTCTGTAGGGAATGCTCCTGAGAGTCTCAGTGACCTCCACAGCCTTGTCGATGTGGAGCTCTCTTGGCTTGCCGTCAGCCCCAAGCCTTCCGTAGTCATACACACGGTAGGTGACGTTGGAGCTCTGCTGGATCTCAGCGATCAGGATGCCCTTTCCGATAGCGTGGAGAGTACCGGGAGTGATGAAGAACACGTCCCCCTTCTTTACAGGGACCCTGTCCACGCAGTCCATGAGGGTGTTCTCCTGGATAGCCCTGCGGAATTCTTCCTTGGTTATGTCCCGGGAGAAGCCGTATACCAGCTCAGCGCCGGGCTCGCAGTCCACGATGTACCACATCTCGGTCTTGCCGTTGTCGCCCTCATTAGCCTGAGCGTAGGCGTCGTCCGGGTGTACCTGTATGGAAAGGTCATTTTTAGCGTCGATCAGCTTCACCAGCACAGGCAGCTCAGTCAGTCCCCTGCCCAGAGCCTCCGGGTGAGCCTTTATGAAGTCCGCAAGTGCAGTTCCGGAGAACTCTCCTGAGCAGATCACGCTCATGCCGTCCTTATGGCAGGAAAGCTCCCAGCTCTCAGCCAGCCGGTCAAGGCTGCTCACCTTGCCGAACTCATCTCTCAGCTTAGTTCCTCCCCAGATATAATCCTTGATAGGGGGTGTTAGTTCAAATGGTGTCATAATTCCTCCTGCAAAATTATTACGGGAACATTTTGGCGAATTCCGCCTCTGTTCCGTTGAAAACGTTCAGGTCGATGCACTCCTCCTCGCCTGCATAGCCCTCCAGACACTGAGAGTCATCGTACTGCCAGAAGACCCAATCCATGCACTCCGGCTCGATGTAGGTACAGCGTATCCACAGGGGATAGTCGCCGTAGCTGTCCTTGACGTAGCGCAGATAAACAGGGATCGTGGTGTAGATGATCGGCTTTGTGCCGTAGTAGTCCTCCAGCTTATCCAGAAGGGGCGTCAGGATCTCCTCGGCCTCCTCCTTTGAGGGCTTGTTGCTCTGCTTATCGGCGTAGTATTCGATATCCACCACCGGCGGCATATCGATCTCATCCCTGCCAACTGCGGAGATGAAGTTATCCGCCTGAGTTGAGCCGGGGCTGTCGAAGCTGAAAAAATGATAGCATGAACGCTTTATGCCGGTGCCTGCGGAGAACTCCAGATTGTATCTCACCGATTCGTCCACATGGCCGCTGCCCTCAGTAGCCTTGATGAAGGCGAACTTCACGCCCTGATCCTCCAGCACCTTCCAGTCTATAACTCCCTGATAGTGGGAAACGTCCACCCCGAAAACGGGATAGCGGGCGCTGCTGACCCTCAGGGGCGAGATCAGCGCAGAAACTCCCACACAAGCCGCTGTCATCATAGCGCCCACAGCGGCAAAGGCGGTCTTTTTTCTTTTCATTCAATGCTCCGGTATTCAGGCTCACCCGGCCTCGTTACCCATAACGATACCACGGCCATTGGTGGCGAAGTAAACTCTTCCGAAGACCTGACTGTCTCCGGTTATAGAAGGTGTGATATTGCCGAAAAGGTGGTCATCGTCGTTAAGGCGCTGCCAGCTTTTTCCGTTGTCAGTCGATCTGTAGATGCCGTCGCCGTGCGGAGTTTTGTTGCCCTCCACGTTGTCGTTGCCCATGATATAGATGGTCTCGTCACCGCCGGACTTTTTGGGAGCTCCCAGGCCAAGGGCAGTGGCGTTTGCGGTCTTCACCAAGGTGAAGGTCTTCCCGCCGTCCTCAGATACCATGGGATAAGAGCCTCCGCAGGCCCAAATCACTCCGGACTTCTTGCCGCTGGGCGTAAGGACGCAGCTGTCCGTGAGCACAGCGCCGGTAGCAGTGAAGTTGAATCCGCCGTCCTCTGAGGCGTAGACCATGCCGCCGCTTATGGCGTAGAATTTCTTCGGGTCAACTCGGTCCGCAGCGATCTTAGCGCCGTAGCCGATGCCCTCGCAGTAATACCAGGTCTTTCCGTAGTCGTTGGTAACATAGGGCTTTCCGCTGATAGAAGCCGGCTTCCAGATGATCGTAGAGCCGTCAGCAGACATTGAGGCGCTTCCGCCCTGTGACTTCTCCGGCAGCTTCTTGATAGTTTCCCAAGTTGCGCCTCCGTCGGTGGTGTACACAAGCGCCTGCTTGCTCTCACTTGTGTAAACGGCATAATTGCTGTCCAGCCAAGCGCAGTCCACGGAGGTGGGGTTGCCATTCTTCATGAAATGAGCGTCGTCGGGGCACTTCTCCACGTCCAGATGAGCAAAGCCCGTCAGGTCGCCCATTATGGAGTAAAGCTGAGGCTTGCCCTCCTCATAAGGAGGAGCGACCATGTCGAAAACAGCAGTTTCCTCGATACCGTAGGCGTCGAATTCGATCGTTACGGGAGTATCGCTGCCCAGGTCAGTGAGATTTTTTGTGGAGAAAAGCGTTGCACCGGTGCCGTAGCTGACCTTATCGGAGTCAAATGGATCCAGCGCCACAGCCGCTGTCCACCAGCCTGTCTTGGCCTCGTCCCTGCCCCAGTCAAGCCACTGAGCACGAGAGGTGTCCATGACGTAATTCTTCTCGGTTTTCGTGTAAAGCGCAGACCAGCTCTCTCCGCCGTCAGTGGTACGGTAGAGGTTGTCGCCCTTGTCGTCCCAGAAGCTGAGGGAAGTCACCACAACGGTGTCGGGATCCTGGCCGTCCAAAGTTATGCCGCCGTAGCCGCCGTAGTGTCCGTCCCCCACATCGGGAGTTATATCAGTGAATGTTTCAGTTTTCAGGTCAAGTGAGTAGACAGCTCCGGCCTTGGGGTCGGTATTTGGTCCGCAGGTGTCAGAGCAGGCCATGTACATCTTGCCATTTGTCGATATAACGGCCTGAAGCGGATAATATCCGGGAGCATTTGCCGGAAGAGCCTCCCAGGAATTTCCCCCGTCAGAGGATCGGTAGATGCACTCGCCGTTCATCATGGCAGCTCCGGCATAAACATCACCATTCACCGGGTCGAATTCCACCCACATTATGCCGATCTTGTTGCCCTCCTGCAAATAATCGCCCTTCACCGGGAAGGACTCCACCTGCTTCCAGGTCTCGCCGAAGTCCTCGGATCTCCAAAGGCCGTCAGACCGGGAGCCGAAGTAGACGATGTTGTTGTTCACAGGGTCGACCTTCAAGCGCTCGCCCACGCCTCTTCCGGAGTTATTTCCTCCGCAGCCGAAGGGCAGATCAAAGCGCTTCCAGGTCTTTCCGTAGTCTTTGGAGGAGATGATAGCGCCGTTTTGCCCCATATAGGTACCGCAGGCGCAGTAGACACGGCTAGTCTCCTTGGGGTCACAGGCAATGCTCTCGATGCCGATGAGATTCCACTCATCGCCGCCGAAGCAGTCAGTGATAGCGACCCAGCGGCCTTTTTCCTTGTCGAAGCGGTAGGCTCCGCCGATGTCAGTGCGTGCGTAGGCGAGGCCCTCCTCGCCGGGGTCGTATACGATACCAGTTATATAGCCGCCGCCTCCGATAGCGACGTTGCTCCAGTCATAGCTAAGCTGTGCGGAGCTCTTAGCCGAGCAGCCAGCCGCTGAGAGGGCAACGGCAGCAGCTGACAGAAGTGAGAGGATCCTGACAGAACGCATATGGCCTCCTTAAATAGTATTTCTAGTGAGCCGAAAGATCATACACTTATATCATACCACAAAACGGCTAAAAAAGCAAGAATTAGTTTACGGCTTCTCCGGCAGTCTATGCCTAGACAATATGTGGGGCGCAAAATGTGCGCCCGGCCGCCACCAACAAAAAACGTAGGGGCGGACCCATGTGTCCGCCCGGCCGTTACGAACACCAAAACCCAGCAGGCCCGAAGGGTCCTGCGAAGAACAGTCAAAAGCCGGCGGAGGAGGTGGGGAGTGAGGGAAAAGAGAGTGCAGAGAGGAAAACCGTATAGAGGGGAGGGGGAGCCGGCTTTTGTACCAGTTTTTTTTACACACCCTCCCCTCTAGGAGGTGTTCCTCTTTGCATTGACGAGGCGGAGGTCTGACGGACAACAAAACGTAGGGGGCGATGCCCACATCGCCCCGCCAATATCGTTTCCGCATACGTTTTTCAAATGGCATGGGCGATCGTTTGGTATTAGGCCGGGCGGATAATATCCGCCCCTACATTTACGCATACGTTTTGCAAAAGGCCGGGACGTCGAGGACGCCGTCCCCTACAATTCGTTTCGGCAGATGTTGTCAAATCGGCCGGGAGGCCGAGGGCGGCCTCCCCTACAATTCATTCGGGCATATGATTTCCAAACGGCCGGGCGTCACGAACAACCAAACGTAGGGGCGGACCCATGTGTCCGCCCGGCCGTTACGAACACCAAAACCCAGCAGGCCCGAAGGGTCCTGCGAAGAACAGTCAAAAGCCGGCGGAGTCAAAAGCCGGCGGAGGTCTTACGGACAACAAAACGTAGGGGGCGATGCCCACATCGCCCCGCCAATATCGTTTCCGCAAATATTTCGATATGTGGCCGGGCGGATAATATCCGCCCCTACATTTACGCACACGTTTTGCAAAAGGCCGGGACGTCGAGGACGCCGTCCCCTACAATTCGTTTCGGCAGATGTTGTCAAATCTGCCGGGAGGCCGAGGGCGGCCTCCCCTACAATTCATTCGGGCATATGATTTCCAAACGGCCGGGCGGATAATATCCGCCCCTACATTTCCGCATACATTGTCCCCATGGCCGGGACGTCGAGGACGCCGTCCCCTACAATTTGTTCCCAGAGAACGATCAAGATCCGTCCGCCAAATGACGGACACCGCAATTGTGAATTATTGATCAAAAGATTGTGGTTGCATTTTTTCTGAAAATATGTTATACTAATAGTAGCCGTGCTGACACGGACTATTACAAATGTACAGGAGGTGCAAAGATGAGCTCTGACCCTTATGGGAGTCTTGAGATCTACCCTCAAAAACGGCAGCGGTGCTGACCGGACATTCTGATAGTGCTCCCTCGAAAGCGGAGGCAGTATCAGACTGCCCGGCCGGTCCTGCGCTCCAGCCGTGAAATACTTTGAAAGGAGCGCTGCCTGTCCAAAGCAGGCACAATTTAGCTATGATCAATTTTTACACTTCAGAGAACGGCCGCCTGATCCAGTGCGAAGAGCCGACCCCCGGCTGCTGGATCTCAGTGGTCAGCCCCACTCCCCAGGAGGTCAAGGAGCTGATCGACGGCTACGGCCTTGACAGCGGATTTGTCAAGTCCTCTCTCGATGAGGAGGAGTCATCCCGTATCGAGCGTGAGGACGACCAGACCCTTGTGATCATCGACACCCCTGTTTCCTCTATGGACGAGGACCAGACAAGGCTGTTCTACACCATGCCTATCGGCATTATCCTCACCGATGAGTACGTCTTCACGATCTCTCTTCAGGAGACCCAGATCATCGACGAGGCCGTAAGAGGAACTATCCGCAACCTCCGCCCCAGCTTCAAGACACGCTTTGTTTTGCAGCTCCTGCTGAGGATCGCCGCAATGTTCCTCATCTACCTGAAACAGATCGACAAGATCTCATCTGCTGCTGAGCAGAAGATCCACGACGCCATGAAGAACGAACAGCTCATGCAGCTGCTTGCTCTGGAGAAGTCACTGGTATACTTCTCCACCTCGCTGAAAGCCAACGAGGCCACTATCGAGAAGATCTTCCGTGGAAGAGTCATCAAGCTCTACGATGAGGATCAGGATCTGCTTGAGGATGTTCTTATCGAGATGAAGCAGGCGATCGAGATGTCCAGCATCTACACGGGGATCCTGTCCAGTATGATGGACGGCTTCTCCTCCATAATCTCCAACAACCTGAACATCGTCATGTGGCGCCTGACCATAATCACCATCGTTATGGAGATCCCCAACATCATGTTCGCATTTTACGGTATCAACACAGTTGACCTGCCCATGCCCTACACATGGTTTGCGATCACCCTGACAGTTTTCCTCACAGGCATAACGGCGTTTATCCTGATAAAATGGAAGAAAAAATGAAAAGATCCGGAAGAGCTGTTCTTCCGGATCTTTGTTTTACTTTGCAAGGAAATCTCTGAATGAGCCGGTGCCGCCTGTCTGAGTGTAGGCGTAGTAGGAGAGCACCGTAGAAGCGTCGGTTGCATCAATGAACTCATCACGATCAATGTTGCCGGCGATCTTCTGATCCTCGCTGAGAGCCGAGGGAGCTCCGGTCTGAGTGAGAGCGTAATCAGCCAGGATCACAGAGGCATCAGATGAATCGATAACATCATCCAAATTCACATCGCCGATGAAAACTCCCACAGCACTCTTATATGCTGCAAGAGCAGCTGCGGGGTAGCTGTCCTTGTCTGCCAGCGAGCGGAAGGTCTTTCTCATAAGGCCGCCGTCGTTGCGCATATCGCCCACAGCGTTTGCGATAGTTGCGGCGATAGCCAGGTGTCCCTTCTTGTTGGGGTGGAAGTCCAGATCATCGCCCTCCTCCTGAATATCGGTGAAGAACCATGAATACTGCCCGCTCTTGCCAGCCTCAGCCGAGGTGAAGTCAGTGTAAACGTCCGCAACGATCAGTCCCTTTTCAGCAGCGTACTCGCTGAGCTGGGTCTTGAAGCACTTTGCGTTAGTGGAGCTTGGGTCAACTCCCAGAACGTCCTGGAAAATAGGCGAAACTGCATTGATCACAGTTTTGCGGTTGGCAGACATATTCTTGTCCAGGAAGCCCTCCTCGAACTGGAGAGGATCGTAGATAGTCTGAACAACGATCTTCAGGTCAGGGTCGGAGTTCAGCTCTCTGACCGCAGAAACAGCCTTGTCGATGTTGGGGATGATCTGAGTTTCGATGATGCAGTCGTACTTAGTGGTCTGAGTCATTCTCAGGTTAGCTGTCAGCCTTGCAGTTGTCTTTGCCAGAGTGAGAGTGTTCTTGGCATCGTTGATGTAAGCAGCTGCTGCTGAGCGGTCCAGCATATTCTCAAGGTCGCCGAAGGTAGGCCTTGTGGGAATATCATCTGCGGTATATCCGGCAGTCATGAACTTATTCGTAGCGGCGAAATCCAGCAGGAACCTTGCTCCGTAGTTGATAAGGTCGTTTCCTCCGATAGAGATAACAACGATGTCAGCGTCAGAAACTGCGGAAGAAAGCTGATCTGAGGGTGCTTCCAGCTGTTTTGCCAGGTCGTCGGAAGTTGCGCCGGCAACAGCGAAATTCGCATAGGCCGAGCTTCCGTAGTAGTCGCTGAGGATCTCACCGTAGCAGCTCTCGCCCTCCTCAAGACCGTAGCCGCTGGCGATAGAATCTCCCAGCACAACGATAGCCGGAGAGCTCTCCTCTGCGGCAAAAGCTGGAAAAACAGCAGCAGAAGCAGCTGTAAGTGAAGCTGCGATGGCAGCCGAAATGAACTTTTTCATTGCAATACCTCCTGTGGTAAGTGATATAACAATTATATCTCATTATCGCCCTCTTGTCAAGCCGGGAAAGCTCACAGGGATTTTTCAACGATTTCAACAGCCTTTCACAAAACAAACATACTCCCCTGCTAAAATGTCATCATAGAGAAAAACGCAAAAGCAACGGGATTGGGCACTTCAGAAAGAGGTGTTTGATTTGAAAAACCATAATACCACAAGGGCATTGAGCCTCATTGCGGCGGCCATGACCTTTACTATGATGACAGCCGGTTGCAGCGGACAAAGCTCCTCCTCATCATCAGAAGAGAGCGAGAGCGCAGCGGTCACAAGTACCACCGAAGCCGCTAAGGCCGAGAGCCTTTCCGAGACCTCCGCAGCCGACCAGGAAAAGTCCTCTGAGAGCAGCCTTTTCTCCGCAAGAGACCTGGCTCAGGACTACGGACAGCCAACCTCCACGATCACTCTTGACGGCTCCTCAGCAAAGATCGAGGGCAGCGGAGCTTCCGCAGAGGGCTCAGTGATCACGATCACCCAGGAGGGCATATACCTGATCACGGGTAAGCTCACCGACGGCCAGATCATCGTTGACGCTGACCAGGCTAAGGTGCAGCTTGTGCTGGATAATGCGGAGATCACCTGCAAGACCGGCCCAGCGATCTATGGAAAGAACTCAGACAAGATCTTCCTGACCCTGGCAAAGGACAGCAAAAACTCCCTCACCGACGGCGAGACCTACGCTGATACCTCCGAGGAGGCGCCGGACGCCTGCGTTTTCTCCAAGGACAGCCTGACCATAAACGGTCCGGGCACACTTACTATTAACGGAAACTTCTCCGACGGTATCCACAGCTCAGATGATGTGGTCCTGACCGGCGGCGAGTTGACTATAACTGCCGTAAACCACGGCATAAAGGGAAAAGATTACTTCGCAGCAGCCGGCGGCACGGTGAAGATCACCTCCGGCGGCGACGGCATAAAGTCCACCAACGCCGAGGAGGAGGGCAAGGGCTTCATCTACATCGAGGACGGCTCCTTCACTATCAACGCTCAGCAGGACGGTATCCAGGCGGAAACTGACCTGACTGTGCTTGACGGAGGATTTGACATCACCTCCGGCGGCGGAAGCGAGAATTCCACCAAGACCCACACCGACAACTTTGGCGGAGGAAGAGGCTTCGGCGGAAAAATGGAATTCGGCACCGAGGAAGGCCAGATGCCTGAAGGCTTCACACCGGGTCAGTTCGGCGGAGAGATGCCAGAAGGCTTTGCTCCGGAGGGAACTGAGGACGGACAGACACAGTTCGGCGGAAGAGGACCTCACGGCGGGATGGCTCGTCCGGGAGATACCGGACAAGAGGGCGAGATCCCCGAAGGGATGACACCTCCCGATATGGGGCAGATCCCTGAAAATGGGGAGATCCCCGAAGCCGGACAGCTCCCTGATGAAGGACAGACTGCCCAGCAGGAGTCCTCCGCTGACAGCGAAACTACCATAAGCACCAAGGGCATAAAATCCGGCGGTGAACTGAATATAAGCGGCGGCAAGTTCAAGATAAACTCCGCAGACGACGCCCTCCATTCAAACGGAAAGATAACTCTCACCGGCGGCAGCTTTGAGCTTACCGCAGGGGACGACGGTATCCACGCAGACGCCCAGCTGGAGATCTCCGGCAGTGCGGAGGTCAACATAACCAAGTCCTATGAGGGTATAGAAGCCGCTGTGATAACGGTCAGCGGCGGAGATGTGAGCCTTGTGGCCTCCGACGACGGCTTCAACGCCAGCGACGGCACCGCTCAGGGCGCTATGGGTACATACTCCGAGGGCGCAAGCCTTAGCATCACCGGCGGAACAGTCTACGTCAACGCTTCCGGCGACGGACTTGACTCCAACGGCAACATCAATATCAGCGGCGGCAGCGTCACTGTTGACGGCCCCACAAATTCCGGCAACGGTGCTCTTGACTCCAACGGCGAGATCAATATCACCGGCGGCACTCTGATAGCTGCGGGAATGTCCGGCATGGCCGAGGCTCCCGGCAGCAGCTCAACTCAGTATTCCGTTTCATGCACCTTTGAGTCAACCTACGACGGCGGAACAAAGGTCAGCCTTGTTGACGAAAACGGCAGCGAGGTGATGAGCTTCGCCCCGGCAAAGAGCTTCGACAACATTATCATGAGTTCCCCTGAGATCAGCTCCGGCAAGACCTACAAGATCCTTGCTGACGGAGTGGAAGCCGGCACATTCACCGCAGAGGACGTGACCTCCTACATCGGAAGGCAGTCCATGATGGGCGGCGGAATGAACTTCGGCGGCCATGGCGGCAGAAACGGCGCAGTTTCGGAGGAAAGCTCCTCTGAACAGATCTAAGAAGTCTTCTTCATTTTTCATATAAACCACCCTTAAAGGGAAACAGCGGCCAGTTTGAACTGACCGCTGTTTTCCTTTAAGCATGATTAGATTTGATAAGTTGGTTTGCGAGCTCCTTGCTGTGTATTTGTGAGAACATCAGAATAGTGAATATGAGAAGCGCCGCTGCAATAAGGCTCCCTGCTATGAGCAGCAGCCGTTCAGCCGTAGTGCTGAGCCTGATCTCCCGTTTGAAAGAGCTTTCGTAAGTATGAAACAGCAGGTGAAAGCTCAGCAACACTGCCCCTACGATGAAAACACTGAGGATCTCGGTTCCCACTGTCCGGTAATCGGTGACACACAAGTAATCAAGCGGAGGGTTGGGCTGAGTAATATCGTTGCACATGGTCATGAATCCAGAAGCCTTGTAAATTCGCCGCATTATATCCTGGCTTGCAAGAAAGGCACCGAGAACCGCAAGTTTCTCCGGACCTTTTCTGCACATTATCAGCACACCGATAAGCACAGAGAGCGCTGCCGAGACGCAGGCGGCCAGATCACCTTTCCTTATCGTAACAAGGGAAAACCACATTGCAAATGAACCCATAAATGTGCCGCATACAGCCGCAACAGTCGATTTTGCGAAAAATCGCAATTTAGACCCTTTCATAAATAACTCCTCATTGCTTAAATAAAAAATCTCCACCCGAAAGGATGGAGATCTTAAAACTGTGCCGGCATTGAAATACTTTCCCAGGCCGTCGCCAGCCAAGTATCATCTTCGCATCAGAGCTTAACTTCCGTGTTC
>CACWHY010000011.1 GCA_902760805.1 Ruminococcus flavefaciens
ATTGCCAGAGAGCCAGTATATGCGGCTATGGTGTATGTGTGATGCCGTGATTTCCACATAAACAGAGAGCCGAAGGATTCTGCGTGAGTCCTTCGGCTTTATTTTGTCAGCTCGGCTGTGATCTTCCCCAGTACCGCAAACTGCTCCTGCGTGAGCTGCCTGCCCGTCTGAGCATTTTTGATACGATAGGCATCGACCAGGGCTTTGACGGTCTCGGTCTGTGCTTCGGTCAGTCCGTGAGTAGAGAGCGTACCCTGATGCTTCATACCGCAGAGGGTGTCCATTGAAACATTGAAGATACTGGCGATAGAGCGAAGTGTTTCAAATGGAGGAGTAGAGGTATTATTCTCATATTTGCAAACGGTAGCTTCGGAAACGCCTAACTGATCCGCTAACTGTTTCTGTGTGATTTTTCTTTCTGTACGAAGTTTCCGTATAAGCTCGCCTCTGTCATATATTTCCATAGTCACACCTCACTTTCGTTCTGGTACTATTATGTACCAAAACACTTGCATTAAAATTAAGATTGTGCTATAATGCTTAATGTAGACGCAAGTCAGCGAACAAAAACTTGCTTGACTCGCAAGTTTTGGAGGTGCGATATGGCAAATAATAACAAAGCGCTGTCCGCAGCGGGGCAGGCTAAGAAGGATGAATTTTACACACAGCTTGTTGATATAGAAAACGAACTGCGACATTATAAGGAGCATTTCAAGGGAAAAGTTGTATTCTGCAACTGCGATGATCCATATGAGAGTAACTTCTTCAAATACTTTGCAATAAACTTCAATCATCTTGGCTTAAAGAAGCTGATATGCACCTGTTATGCAGGTTCTCCCGTAGTATATACACAACTGAGCCTGTTCGGAGATGAAGAAGTGATCGGTGAAGAACCATCAGACAAGAAACCGTATAAAATCGAGATAACCCATGTGGACGATCTGAACGGTGATGGTGCTGTTGACCTGACCGATGTTGAACTGCTGCTCCGCTCGGTGGACGGCAAACCTACACTTCTTAAAGGTGACGGAGATTTCCGCTCTGCGGAATGTATCGAGCTGCTGAAAGAGGCTGATATTGTAGTGACGAATCCGCCTTTTTCGCTGTTTCGTGAATATGTGGCGCAGCTCGTGGCGTATGATAAGAAGTTTATCATTATTGGCAATCAGAATGCGATTACCTATAAAGAGATATTTCCTTTACTTAAAGATAACAAAATGTGGCTTGGCTTTGGGTTTAAACGGAACTGCGCTCACTTTATTAACAAACACTATCAAGATGTTGCGACTGATGCAGACCACAGAGAAGGAATGATAAGGGTTTCGGGTGTGGTATGGTACACAAACCTTGATATAAAGAAAAGACACGAAGATTTGATTCTTTATAAGTCGTATAGCCCAGAGGAATACCCGCGTTATGATAATTATGATGCAATTGAAGTAAGCAAGACCGCTGATATTCCTTGTGATTATTATGGGATTATGGGAGTTCCTATTACATTTATGGATAAATACAATCCTGAACAATTTGAAATTATTGGAAGCAGCAATTATGAAGATACACCTTGTCGAATTGATAAAGATTATCGAAGAATGGGTTATAGTTTCTTCAAATCGGACGGAGTGACAGAGTCCAGGTCAGGTGCGTTAAGAGACAAAATGTCAGGAAAAGTATTGAAAAAAGGAAATAGCGATTATGCTGTAAGTCCAGATGGAAAAATCATATTTAGTGCAGTATATTCTCGTATTTTCATAAGAAAGAGGGGATACCATGCAAATTGAATTGAAAGAGATAACCGTGCGTGAGGTTGCAGAAGGGTATCAAGACAGTGCCGAAAAGGGTGTGACCGGCTACGGCGGTAAGCTGAATATCCGTCCTGCGTTTCAGCGAGAGTTTGTCTATGGTCAGAAAGAGCGTGATGCCGTTCTTGATACCGTCATGAAAGGCTTTCCGCTAAATGTCATGTACTGGTGTGCGACCGATGACGGCACATTTGAACTTCTGGACGGACAGCAGCGCACGATCAGCCTGTGTCAGTATGTGAGCGGCGATTTCTCCATAGGTAACCGCTACTTTCATAGCCTGACCGCAACGGAACAGAAGCAGATCCTCGACTACAAGCTCATGATCTACATCTGCACGGGCAATGACAAGGAGAAGCTCGACTGGTTCAGAACGATCAACATCGCAGGTGTGCAGCTCTCCGATCAGGAGCTTCGGAATGCAGTATACTCCGGCTCCTGGGTGTCAGATGCAAAGAGATATTTCAGCAAGAATGGCTGTGCTGCTGTCAAGATCGGAGATAAGCTCCTGTCGGGTAAGATGATCCGCCAGGAATATCTTGAAACTGCTATCGAGTGGATCGCTCTGCCGGAGGGCAAGTCGGTTGACCTCTATATGTCCGAGCATCAGCACGACAGCACCGCCGCTCCTTTATGGATGTATTTCCAGACCGTCATTAACTGGGTGAATACCATTTTCCCGAAGTGGCGTAAGGAGATGAAGGGACTGGATTGGGGAAGGCTCTATCATGAGCACAAGAGCGATGTACTTGATCCAGCGGCATTAGAGACAAAAATAACCGCTCTCATGGCAGACAAGGAAGTCACCAAGAACAGCGGTATATATGAATATCTGCTGACAGGAAAAGAAAAATATCTGAGCCTGCGTCAGTTTGACGAGGAAGATGCCCGCACAGCCTACGAACAGCAGCAGGGTATCTGCCCGATATGTAAAAAGCACTTCGATTTCGATAAGATGCACGCAGATCATATCACACCTTGGCACGCAGGCGGCAAGACCGTTCCGGAGAACTTGCAGATGCTGTGCGGCAGGAATAACAAAAATCGCCATTACTCTACGGGGGTAATGGCGATTCTGCTATATTAGCTATTTGAAGACTTCTTGTAATAATTCAGATTAACGGGATAACTGCAATTGATTCAGCAAAATCAGCTAATATTATCTGACTTTTTGATTTATTAAACTGTAAATTTGCAAAAAAATGTAAAATTGTCGGAATAGCTCTTGACAAGTAAAACAAAATGGTGTATAATAGAAAATGTGGAGGTAGCCGCTATGAAAAATGCAATTCTTAAGTCGATTTCTGCAACCAATTTCGGACCGTTCAATGGTACGATAACATTTGATATGGAGACATCAGTCCCCAAGGGGCAGATTATTGATAATCATACTTTCATTGCTGGTGACAATCAGCAGTTTAATAAAATCGCATATATATATGGTGCTAACGGTTCGGGTAAGTCCAATTTCTGCAAGATTATTTTGCAGATACAGAGAGCCATCATGCTGTCGCCTATCAGAGCATCAAACAATCCTCAGCTTCTCGATATGCTTCCACTTAAGGATGAGCTCGCTGTTCAGAGAAATCACTTTAAATTTGATGTATCCGGCAAGGAACGTGCTACATCTTATTCTATACAGATCCTAATCGATGATGTGCTGTATACCTATTCTTTTTCAATAGCCGAAAACTATGATGTTATCTCAGAGAAACTGACGAAAAAGAAACGGCGCACGGAAACAATTTTAGAACGCATATCACCTAAATTTGAAAGTATAACGCTAAAATCAGAGCTGAAGTCATTTGAGAATAACGTATATGTTGTTAAGAACAATGCTTTGTGTCTGTCAATGGCTTCATTCCTTAACAACAAGCTGGCAACCTTGATAGTCTCAACTATCACCAATATTCAGGTTGTTAACATGGCCGCTATGAGAGGCCTTTCAAACCTTAGTGAAGAATCATTCTCCGCTGAACAGAAAGAGAAGTATCTGAGGATTCTAAAAAGTGCTGATCCTACTTTGGAAGATATTCAAGTTGAATTTAATGAAGAAAAAGTAGAAAAACGTGCGCTTGATTCAGAGGACTTTGAAAATCGTTCAGTTGTGCTGAAAAGTGTTAGAGTAGATGTTCAGTCAACACATAATATTTATGAAGATCATAAGGCAGTAGAGAGAAGTATTCTCCCATTTTTGCAGATTGAGTCTAATGGCACTATAAAACTGCTGAATATTTTGCCAACTATTTTTGATGCTTTGAGTACTGGGAATATTCTTATAGTTGACGAAATTGAGAACGGTCTTCATCCTACGGTTGTGAAAAGAATGATAGAGCTATTCTATAATCCAGAAACTAATCCGCATAACGCACAACTGATCTGTACAACTCATAATATCTTGCTGATAAACGAGGCGGTACAGCGTGATGAAGTTTGGCTCATGGACAAGAATGAATACGGTGAGAGCTCAATGAAGCACATCAGTGATATTTCAGGATTACGAAGCTACGACAAGCTTGGTCAGAAAATGATTGAAGGTGCGTTCGGAGCAATGCCAAAAATTATTACCAATACGCAATAAAGCGATTACATGAAAAAAGATGCCCGCGTGAGGGGCATCTCTTAAGTTGACAAAAGCATTTCACATACGAAATGAGATACTAATGTCAGTCTGAACAGCTATTATTATATCACATTTCCTCACAGAATGCAATAGTTTTTTTGTCAACAGAAAGTAAAAATTAAGCGTGTGATCTCTTTAAATATATTTTAAGGAGAGTGGCTAAAATGGCTACAAAGACAAAAACCGGGCAGAAAGCCCCTGTTTCGGGTCAGTATAAACCCGTTGGCAGCAAGACGGAGGTTACGCTTGTTAAGGGCAAAACCGTTCCGCCAACACCCAAGGGTGCGACTACATTCGTACTCGTTGATAAAACTAAGCATGGAAAGTGAGGAATACTATTGCAATTTCAATACTATGATTTAAAGAACCTCGAAAGAGGACAAAGTGTACTGGTATATTTACAGGGTACAGAGGCAAATGTGAGATTACTGGACAGTACCAATTTCAACCTTTATAAGAATGGGCGCAGTCATCATTACATTGGTGGACACACAAAAAAATCTCCCATTCGATTAACTACAACACATTCGGGACACTGGTATGTGGCTATTGATTTAGGCGGATATGCAGGGAAAGTTAGAAGCAGAATAGAGGTACTTCCTCCTTTGTTGCCTGAAATTAAACAAGCACCTTTGTCAACTATGCCATCTCTGGTACATAACAGAGGTTTCGGTATTGACGTTGACATTGACAATGATCCTGAGTATGATGTTTTTATCTCTCATGCTTCAGAAGACAAAGACGAGATTGTTCGTCCTCTTGCAAAAGCTCTTGTAGAGAAAGGCATTAAGGTCTGGTACGACGAATTTGAGATGAAAATTGGTGACAGCCTCCGTCGCAAGATTGATAAAGGACTTGCCAACAGTCGTTTCGGAATTGTAGTCATATCAAAAGATTTCATCAAAAAGGGATGGACTAATTATGAACTTGACGGAATTATCACCAAAGCAGTATCAGGCGAACAAATAATTCTTCCAATCTGGCACAACATCACCAAAAAGGAAGTAATAGATTTCAGCCCCTCATTAGCGGATAAACTTGCCAGAAATACTGCTATCAACACGGTGGATGAAATTGCATCAGAAATATCTGAACTGATTATTTCTCAGAGAGGAGAGTAATATGTTTCCTTTATTTGATTGCAATCAGGAACTAGTTGCCTGGATTTCTCCTGGTAAGAATATTTTTGATACAGATATGAATTGGGTTGCATATATTCATAACGGTCATATTTGGTCAAGTGGTACTGGCAATTGGCTAGGTCCAATTACAGATTCTCTAGTCTGTTTGGATACTAATGGACGAGTTGTTGCATGAAATAATCCTAACAAAGTTGAAGGAGTTCCTAAACCGCCACGTCCGCCTCGCGCTCCAAGATCCCCACGTCCACCTCGTCCGGCACGTCCTGCAAGACCGAGTCGCCCTGCTCGTCCACCTCGCCCTAGCAGAGGATGGTCATCGCTTTCATTTGATGAATGGTTACAACAGTGAAATATGGCAACACAATGGCAACAAAAAATCAGATACTCCAAATCTGACAGACAACTGAGATAATAGAGATAACACAAGCGATAAAACTTAACTCAAACTGGTTAAGATTACGGTTCAAGGAGCGAGTGGGAATGATCCCCGATACAAGCGTCCGGTCTGTGCACATAGTGATACAGGATCTGCAATAGAATACGAAAATGGAACCGCCCGGTCAAGCAAGACTGGGCGGTTTTTCTGTAGGTCAGTTTCTTCCCGATCTGACAGGAGGCAAGAGGCTCACCCCCTCCCCCGCCGACCAGACCAGAAGCACCTGTCACAACTTCTCCAAAATACGGCCATATGGGAATTTTTTTGCCGAAAGGTGTTGACATTTGTCGGCAAGGGGTATATAATAACTATCGCTGACGGTTTTTGCCCGTGAAAAATGCGCAGTTTACTGCGGATCGGAGAAAAAAATGGAAGACATTGAAATATACCTTAACCGCCTCCACAACAGCCAGGAGACCTGGAGCGAGACAGCAGACAAGCTGGGTGCTCCTGAGATCAATTCCGGTGAGGCGCTGGAAAAATGGCTGGCGGAGCACGGTGAGCTTCCCCAGGTGAAGCTCTACGTTTCAGACGAAAAGGTCGATAATGCGACTGTCGACCAGATCATAGCAGCCTTCGGTGACCGTGCGCAGGTCATCGAGGACGAGTTCCTCAACATTATCGACGAGACAGCTCACATCACCTCTCAGAGCAAGCCCAGGTGCCTTGTCCACCGTGACGGCGACCTTCATGCAGCGGTCCACGTCTGGATCATCAGAAGGCGTGATATGGGCGTTTACGTCCTCCTTCAAAAGCGCTCTCACCTAAAGGACATCAGCCCTGACTGCTATGACGTTTCCGCAGCCGGACACGTTTCCCAGAACGGTGAGTTCCGCAGCACCGCTGTTCGTGAGACTGCCGAGGAGATCGGTCTTGAGATCCCCAGAGAGAAACTGGAGCTCATCGGCCTTATGGAAAGCCATTACTCCAGCGGAAAGACCCACGACAACGAGGTCAGAGCTGTTTACCTGTACCGTGGCGATGTGGACGAGGACAGCCTTGTCCTTCAGGAGAGCGAGGTCGCCGAGGTAGGCTGGGCCGAGCTTGACGAGCTGCTCACTGTTATCAAGAACGAGGAATTCAAGCACTGTCTGGATCTGGACGAGCTGGCCATGATCAAAAAGGCAGTTTTCTGAAAAAAAAAGCTCCGGCACAGTGTCCGGAGCTTTTCGTTTATTCAGTTACAGGCTGAGGGTCGGTAATGACAGCGGTGTGCTCCAGAATGAGCTGGCGCATGATGATAACATCGAAAACTGTCAGTCGGCCGTCGCCGCTTATATCGCAGGAGAAATCGTAGGCCTCGCTGCCCATGACCGCCCTTGCACAGCACACCAGGTCGGAAACATTTACTGCTCTGTCGCCGTTGAGATCGCCGTAGATAGGCTCAGGCTCTGTGGTCACAGGAGCTGTGGTGGTGGAGACTGTAGTGACAGCAGTTGTCACCAAGGTGACAGTTGTGGTCTTGGGAGCCCTCTTTGTAGTGGTCGAGGTGGAAGTCACCGGCTTTGTGGTAGTTGGAGCAGCGGTGGCGGTAGTTGTGGTCGATGTAGTAGTAGATGTGGTGGAAGTAATGGCCGTTGTGGCCGCCGGCTCAGTTGTCTCAGGAGCGCTGGACTTCCAGTCAGGATCGTAATTTTCAGCCGAGAGCACAGGATATGTGGTGGTAGTCAGGTTGAAATATGTAGCCTCCTCATGGTCGGCGAAAAATCTGTCGGAGCCGCTCAAAAAGTAGTAATAGTAGTAGTCCTGGCCGCTTCGTCCGTCACGGTCGTCCCAGGTAACGTCCATTCCGTACCACTTGCCGTCGTCCATTTTGACGTAGTTCCACATATGGCCGGTAAGACCGTCATCGTCGAAGTTTCCCACAGCGACAACGCATGGGATGCCCATATTGTCGCAGATCAGCTTGAAGGCCTTGGCGTAGCCCTCGCAGACCGATCCAGGCTCGACGATAGCGCCAACAGCGGAATTGCTGTAGGGGGAAGTATCGTCATAGTAGGTGAAAAGGCTGATCCTGTCGTGGATCTCCTTTAGCTGCTCGTAGCGGGTGCCGGAAACGCTGCTGTAGTCCTCCACAGCCGCCTCCAGCTTTTCCTTGTACTCATTGATCTGGCTGAGGGACTCGAAGGAGTCGTATACTCCCGGTGTGAAGGTCAGCTTCGTGAGCGTGTAGGTGTAGGTCTTGGTTTTGGAGCTGTAGCTTGAGGAAACGCTTCCTGTGTCAACTCCGATCTTTGATTCGTCCAGCCAAAAGACCTCCGGCATATCAAAAAGGAATAGATCCATGCCGGGCTTGCAGTTGGAGAAAACAGCCTTAGAAAAGGCCGCATCGCTGTCCTCAGAGGCGCCCACGGTGAACTTCACCGGCTCAGGCAGCTTTACAGTAAAGCTGGAAAGAGAGGGCGTGGTCAGCTTGGCAAAGGCCTCATAGACGGCAATGTTATTGGCGTCAAGGTTGTCCTTATGGACGAATGAGTCCTCGCTGTAATTTGAGAGAAACTGCGTAGTTTCGGGCATTGTCAGGGAGATCCCTTCAGCCTCGCCCACATACATCGTTTCCGGCTCATAGGTCCCTGTCACGGTGGTCAGGGCATCCACCGCCTCCGCAGCCGCAGCTGCTGCTCCGCCCTGTGCTAATAGGGCTGATGCGGTGATAAACGAGAGAGTTGCTGCTAAAATTTTTTTCATATTGAAAACCTCCATTCATAGAGTGTTCCCAATCCCGAGCCCTGCTAAAGCCCAGCCTATTTGAGCTTTGCAGGATTTTATCTATCCTATATTATATAATAGTCCTCTAAGAATGTCAATACTGAGGCAATAGATTTGTACGATCTGCACACTCCGCATAAGACTCCCGTAGTGATATTGCCGAAGTCCCCTGCTCTTCCAAATCACGGTATATTGCCAAAAACGGCATAGTGATATTCCTTGCGGCATATGCTGAAAATGCTAAAAAAAGTGCGATCTATGGCTGATTATTCGTTATGTTGTCTCTTGCAAAAAAAACAGCGCTATGGTATACTTTTATATAGACTGCAATAACTATATTTTGACAATATATTTACTGAAAGGTGAGATCATTCAATGATTCTATCAGAAATGAGCAGAGACGAGCTCCTCAGTTTTCGTGACGAAGCCCTCGCTCGCTACAACGATTTCAAGGCTCAGGGACTTTCCCTCAATATGTCCCGCGGCAACCCCTGCAAAGAACAGCTGGAGCTCAGCGTTTCCATGCTGGACGTTTTCAATGACGGCGATTTCGTCAGTGAGAACGGCATCGACGTGCGCAACTACGGTATGCTGGACGGTATCCCTGAGGCAAAAACGCTCTTTTCAGATATGATCGGCGTTGACCACGATGAAGTCATCATCTTCGGAAATTCCAGCCTTAACGCTATGTTCTGGACCGTTCAGACCGCTTTCAACAAGGGCGTTCTGGGCAGCACTCCCTGGGGAAAGCTGGACAAGGTGAAGTTCCTCTGCCCCGTCCCCGGCTATGACAGACATTTCAAGGTAACTGAGTTCTTCGGCATCGAGATGATCAATATCCCCATGACAGCTGACGGCCCTGATATGGACCTTATCGAGAAGCTAGTCGCCGAGGACGACTCTATCAAGGGTATCTGGTGTGTTCCTCAGTATTCAAACCCCGACGGTATCTCCTACAGCGACGAGACTGTAAAGCGCTTTGCTGCTTTGAAGCCTGCTGCTAAGGACTTCCGCATCTTCTGGGACAACGCCTACTGCATCCACCACCTGACAGACTCCCCCAAGTACATCCTCAACATCCTGGAGGAAGCTAAAAAGGTCGGCAACGAGAACATCGTTTACATCTTCGGCTCTACCTCAAAAATCACCTTCCCCGGCGCAGGCGTTGCTGTAATGGGCGCCAGCCGTGAGAACGTGGAGTCTCTGAAGAAGTTCCTGGGGATCAGCATAATCAGCTACGATAAAATGAACCAGCTCCGCCACGTCAAGTTCTTCGAGAACTTCGAGCACATGAAGGACCATATGAAGAAGCATATGGCCATAATCGCTCCCAAGTTCAAGCTGGTCTGTGATAAGCTGAACAAGGAGATCGCTCCTCTCGGTATCGGCCAGTGGACTGAGCCCGAGGGCGGCTACTTCGTTTCCTTCAATGCTATGAACGGCTGCGCAAAGCGCATAGTTAAGCTGTGCAGCGAGGCAGGCGTTACTCTTACCGGCGCCGGCGCTACATTCCCCTATGGAGTGGATCCCGACGACCGCAACATCAGACTTGCTCCTACATATCCCCCCATCGAGGATCTGGACAAGGCCATGGATCTGTTCACGATCTGTGTTAAGCTGGCAAGTGCTGAGAAGCTCCTTGGCGAAAAGTAAAAAGCTGACCGGACGCATATGTGTCCGGTCTTTTCTTTGCAAAAATCAGCCGCAGTCTTCATGGTGTTGAAAACTGCGGCTGTTTTTTATGCAACGGGGTCGTCGATAACGATCACTTTCTCAGGAATATACGGTAATGAGGTGATTGACTTTGCGTCGTACATCTGGATCGCAAGAGCATCCATACCGTTTACTCCGGAGCCGGGATCGTAAACGTCAGCAATATCCATGAGCTCGGCAGCGATCGGGTACTTTGCAGGAAGTGCTGCGAACTGAAGGATCGCAACTGCATCGTTCAGGTCTACCTCGCCGTCGTTGTTGGCATCGCCGGGAAGATCAGTCAGGACAACATCTGTCGGAGGAACTGTAGTAGGCTCAACAACAGGCTTTGTTCCGGCCTTCCAAACAGAGGTCAGGGCAATTCCCAGGCCGGGCTTTGCGCCCTCGATGAAGAACTCGTCGCCGGGCTGGTAGATGTCGTCTCCGTACTTCCAGCCGTCGAAGTAGTAGCCTTCCTTCACACAGTTGTTCTCAGGGCAAATGATAGATGTATCAGTAAAGCCCTTGATCTTGATATTGTCAGCAGACTTGCCTGTTCCGGCATTGAACACGATAGTGTACTCAATGGGAGACCAGACTGCTGAATATGTAACGTCCTCGTGAGGCAGAGTCACAGACTGTCCGGGGCGATATGTCTCGCCGTCAACGCTGGAGAGCCAGCCCGTGATCTCATAGCCTGTTCTGGAAAGTCTGTCCGCACCGGCAAGCTCCATAGGCATACCCTCGTTGTATTTGAAGGTAACGCTGGGGTTGCCGTTGAGCCTGTCCACATCGCCGGCAGCGAATGTTACAGCGATCTGATAGGTCCAGATAGGCGTCAGAGTAACATCATGGTCAGGCATGATGATAGAATTCGTTCCGTTGAAAACATGAGTGCCGTCAGTCATCGTGTAGGAGGTAGCTCCATCAGCATTGACCGCAAGGATCTTGGGGCAGACCACCTGACCGGGCATTACCTTTTTCGGTGCAAAAACGGTCTCGGGGTCGGTTCCGATAAGCTCCTTGTCGAACTCATATTTGAGGCTGACCGAGTCAGCAAATCCGTCATAGAACACCGGCTCAAGAGTGATCTCAGTAACGTCCTCAGGCAGTGTGTTCAGGTACATCGGTGCGCCCGGCAGATATCCCACATCACCGTCATAGGTCCAGCCGCTGAAAACATAGCCGTCCTTGTCCATGCCAACACTTGGCATCTGAACAAAGGATGAAGAAGAGACAGTGACCGGGGCGAAGACCTCATTTGGGTCTACAGTTTTTGCGAACGTGATCGAGTCATCGTTCAGGCAGTTGAAATTGACCGTAATGGTCCTTGCTTCGTCAGCGGCAGACACCGGGAAAGCCCCCAGCACGCACACTGACACGACCGCAGCAGAAGCAGCCGCAGCCAGTCTTGAGAAAATCTTGTTCATAATACCCTCCCATTTTCTGATGCTTGCGCATCGGCCGGTCACCCGGCTTACTTGAACTGATTTTTTTCTCTGTCGTATGAATAGCCTATAGCAGACAGTTTGCCCTCCAGCTCAGACTGCTGGATCGAAAGGCTTTTGCAGAGCTCCTCAAGATCCGGATATTCATCTCGCAGCTTTGTATTTATGTAGCTGAGCAGGATCGCAGGATCGTTTGGCAGCTTCATGACATCGCTCCTTTCAAGGTTATAGGGCGCCGGTATGCAGTGCAGGACATACCGCCGCAGCTTAGGCTATAGACAGCTAAAATTCGCTGTCTCAGCTAAACTTAATATACAATAATATTTCCATTTAGTCAACGATTTTCAGCAAATCCGAAATAACAATTTTTCGTAAATAAGTATTTTGATACAACAAAAGCCCGGAGAGTTCCTCCGGGCGCAGTTTTATATGCTGTCCATGTCACTGGGCTTGTGTTCGGGAACGTATTTCTCAAGCTGACCGGAGGCTGTTCCAAGGTCTCCCATGGAGTCAGCGGCGGTCTTCATGCGGCGCTCCATTTCCTGCTGGAACTGGTCCTTTATGCCACGCTGGATCTTGTTATAGCGCTGCTCCTCAGCACGCTCGTTAAACAGCGGAAAACCAGGCTGTTCCTCCAAATAATGATAGGTAAGGTTGGTCTTCATATTGAAAGCCCCAAGGATCAGAGCTCCCACAGTATAGATCATGAACACCCAAAATCCGATCATGAGCCTATTGAAAAAATGGTGCCTTTGCAGAACGATGATCAGCAGCAAGGCAGCAGCGTTCAGCATCATCAGCAGGATCACCGAAAGGTCATTCTGTTTCTGACTGCCCCGATAGGCGAAGAAAAAACTCAGCGGCGCCAGAACAATTGAAACTCCGATCATTACGAAGCTGATCGGCGACAGCGGGTCAACTCCCCCGGCAACCGCCAGCCAGTCCCAGGAAAGGCCGGTCATACTGGTAAATGAGTAGATCACCAGCAGCAGACCTCCAACAAGAAAGCAGTAAAAGATCACGGTATACGCCTTTTTGCATTTTTTCATAAGGCAAAGGTTTTTTGCGAAGTCGTCCAGCATAAAAGCAGCCCCTTTCAAATATGGATCTTCTATGTATTCATTATAACATTTTCATTTATCTATGTCAACATATTTCCATAACAGAACTGTAATATAAAGGCTCCATTTAGACGAAATTATAGACGTTAGCAAATACTAACCAAATATCAACACATCATACTGTCAAAAGTGCACAAGAAAAAAAGTCTCAATTAGTCTAAAATGGCGATAGAAATTTCCCTTATTATATGGTATAATACATTAAGATATGTGAGGAGTAATATAAGCGCCCCACAGCGGAGTTTGTTATTTCTTTCACATGAAAACAAAGGAGGTTCATCTAATGAATTCAGCTAAATCTACTGTTCCTTTTAAGGGCACTCCTGAACAGGAGGCTCAGCTCATCGCTGTTATCGACGAGAAAAAGGACGACCAGGGTTCTCTTATGCCTATCCTTCAGAAGGCTCAGGAGATCTATGGTTACCTCCCTATCGAGGTCCAGAAGATCATTTCTGACAGAACCGGCATCCCGCTTGAGAAGATCTACGGCGTAGTTACCTTCTATGCTCAGTTCTCCCTCTATCCCAAGGGTGAGTATACCATCTCGGTATGTCTCGGAACTGCCTGCTATGTTAAGGGCTCAGGCGATATCTATGACAAGCTCCAGGAAAAGCTCGGCATCGCCGGCGGCGAATGTACTGCTGACGGTAAGTTCTCTCTCGAGGCCTGCCGCTGCATCGGTGCCTGCGGTCTTGCACCTGTTCTCACAGTCAATGAGGACGTTTACGGCCGTCTCACTGTTGACGACGTTGATAAGATACTCGCTAAGTACGCTTAAAATACCATATAGGAGGTAAACTTATGAAAACTCTTGAAGAACTCAAGGTTGTCAGAGAATCAATGGAGGGCGAGGTAGCTCTCAGAACTCACGGCAGCGCTTCTTCAAAATACGAAAGACACGTCCTCGTCTGCGGCGGTACAGGATGTACTTCTTCCGGCTCTCCCAAGATCATCGCTAAGCTGAAGGAGGAGCTTGCTGCAAACGGACTTTCAGATAAGGTACAGATCGTTAAGACAGGCTGCTTCGGCCTTTGTGAGCGTGGACCTATCATGATCGTTTATCCCGAGGGCTCATTCTACTCTCGTGTGAACGTTGACGAGATCCCCCGCATCGTTAAGGAGCACCTTGTTGACGGCAACCCTGTTAAGGAGTTCCTCTATGAGGAGACAGTTGTCGGCGACGAGATCAAGGCTCTCGATGACACAGCATTCTACAAGAAGCAGCACCGTGTTGCTCTGAGAAACTGCGGCGTTATCGATCCTGAGAACATCAATGAGTACATAGGCAGAGACGGCTACCGTGCTCTGGGCAAGGTCCTCACTGAGATGAAGCCCGAGGACGTTATCCAGACTGTTCTCGATTCCGGCCTTCGTGGAAGAGGAGGCGGCGGCTTCCCCACAGGTATGAAGTGGAAGCTGGCTAGAAATATCGTTCCCGATGCTGACATCAAGTATGTCTGCTGTAACGCCGATGAGGGCGACCCGGGTGCTTTCATGGACCGTTCCGTTCTTGAGGGCGATCCCCACGTTGTTCTTGAGGCTATGACTATCGCTGGTTACGCTATCGGCGCAACTCACGGCTATATCTACGTTCGTGCTGAGTACCCCATCGCTGTTGAGCGTCTGAACATCGCTATCAAGCAGGCTCGTGAGGCTGGTATGCTGGGCGAGGATATCTTCGGCACAGGCTTCTCATTCGACATCGACCTCCGTCTCGGCGCCGGCGCTTTCGTCTGCGGTGAGGAGACAGCTCTCATGACCTCTATCGAGGGCAACCGTGGTGAGCCTAGACCCCGTCCTCCTTTCCCTGCTGAGAAAGGTCTGTTCCAGAAGCCCACTATCCTCAACAATGTTGAGACTTACGCTAATATCCCTCAGATCATCCTTAACGGTGCTGAGTGGTTTGCTTCTATGGGTACTGAGAAGTCCAAGGGTACTAAGGTATTCGCTCTGGGCGGTAAGATCAAGAACACTGGTCTTGTTGAGATCCCCATGGGTACTACTCTCCGTGAGGTGATCGAGGAGATCGGCGGCGGTATCCCCAACGGCAAGAAGTTCAAGGCTGCTCAGACCGGTGGTCCTTCCGGCGGATGTATCCCTGCTGAGCACTTCGATATCCCGATCGACTACGATAACCTGATCTCTATCGGCTCTATGATGGGCTCCGGCGGTCTCATCGTTATGGATGAGGACAACTGTATGGTAGATATCGCTAAGTTCTTCCTGGAATTCACCGTTGATGAGTCCTGCGGTAAGTGTACTCCCTGCCGTATCGGTACTAAGAGAATGTGGGAGATCCTGGATAAGATCACCAAGGGCAAGGGCACTCTTGAGGATCTGGACAAGCTGGAAGAGCTGGCTTACCACGTTAAGTCTAACTCTCTCTGCGGCCTGGGCCAGACTGCTCCTAACCCCGTTCTCTCCACTCTCAAGTGCTTCAAGGACGAGTACATCGCTCACGTTGTTGACAAGAAGTGTCCTGCTGGCGTATGTAAGGATCTCCTCAGCTTTGAGATTATCAAGGATAACTGCTTCGGCTGCGGTATGTGTGCAAGACAGTGTCCCGCAAGCGCTATCACTGTTACTGATTACACTGCTCCCGGCAAGAAGAAGCCCGCTTACAGCATCGACAAGGATAAGTGCGTAAAGTGCGGAGCTTGTATCGCAACCTGTAAGTTCAAGGCGATCATCAAGAAATAAGCGGAGGAATTATAAATGGAAAATATCACAGTTAAAGTCAATGGTTGTGAGATCTCCGTCCCCAAGGGTACTACTGTTCTTGAGGCTGCTCATATGGCAGGTATCGAGATCCCCACACTTTGCTATATGAAAGAGATCAACGAGATCGGCGCCTGCCGTATCTGCGTTACTGAGGTAAACGAGGGCAGAGGCTTCCGCCTTGTTGCTGCCTGCGTATACCCCTGCTCCAATAATATGGAGATCCTCACAAGCTCACCTAAGGTGATCGAGTCCAGAAAGAAGACCTTAGAGCTCATCCTCTCTACTCACGACAGAAAGTGCCTGTCCTGCGTAAGAAGCGGAAACTGCGAGCTCCAGAAGCTCTGTAAGGACTACGGCGTTGAGGACGCTTCCAAGTACGACGGTACAAGAAATGAGTACGAGATCGACGATACCGCTGCTCATATGTACAGAGATAACAACAAGTGTATCCTCTGCCGCCGCTGCGTGGCTGTCTGCTCAAAGACACAGGGTATCGGCGTTATCGGTGCTAACGAGAGAGGCTTCAAGACCTTCATCGGCTCTGCTTTCGATATGGGTCTTGGCGAGACAAGTTGCGTATCCTGCGGCCAGTGTATCGCTGTTTGTCCTGTAGGCGCTATCGCTGAGAAGGACTTCACTAAGGAAGTTCTCGCTGCTATCGCAGATCCCGAGAAGACCGTTCTTGTTCAGACTGCTCCTGCTGTTCGTGCTGGTCTGGCTGAGTGCTTCGGCAATCCTATCGGCACTAATGCCGAGGGCAAGATGGCTGCTGCTCTCCGCAGACTGGGCTTCGATAAGGTATTCGATACCGATTTCGCTGCTGACCTTACTATCATGGAAGAGGCTAACGAGTTCGTTGAGCGTGTTTCCAACGGCGGTACTCTCCCCATGATCACTTCCTGCTCACCTGGATGGGTAAAGTTCTGTGAGCACTACTATCCCGATCTTCTGGATCACCTTTCCACCTGCAAGTCTCCTCAGCAGATGTTCGGCGCTACAGCTAAGACATACTACGCTCAGAAGATGGGTCTTGATCCTAAGAACATCGTTATGGTTTCTATCATGCCTTGTACAGCTAAGAAGTTCGAGATCGGCAGACCCGATCAGAGCGCTGCCGGCGTTCCCGATGTGGATTACGCTCTCACAACTCGTGAGCTTGGCAGAATGATCGAGCGTGCTGGTATCCTGTTCAACTCTCTCCCTGATGAGAAGTTCGACGATCCGCTGGGCATCTCTACAGGTGCAGGCGTTATCTTCGGCGCTACAGGCGGAGTTATGGAGGCTGCTCTCAGAACAGCTGTTCATACTCTCACAGGCCAGACTGTAACAGACCTCCCCGAGGTTCGTGGTACAGAGGGCATCAAGGAAGCTACCTACAAGGTAGGCGACCTTGACGTTAAGGTAGCTGTTGCAAGCGGACTTTCCAATGCAAGAGTTATCCTTGACAAGATCAGAAGCGGCGAGTGCGATGCTCAGTTCATCGAGATCATGGCTTGTCCCGGCGGCTGTGTAAACGGCGGCGGTCAGCCTCAGGTACCCATGGGTATCAGAAACTTCGTTGACATCAGAGCAGAGCGTGCTAAGGTCCTCTACGATCTTGACAAGTCAATGCCTCTGAGACAGTCTCACGAAAATCCCGCTATCAAGCAGGTTTACGAGGAATTCTTTGAGAAGCCCGGCAGCCACAAGGCTCACGAGGTGCTCCACACTTCCTACGTTAAGAGAACTGTAAACGAGATATAAAAGCGAAGCCCCCGGCAAGTTCCGGGGGCTTTTTTCATATAATTGCGGATGCAGGGAGGCGCTCGCTGCCTGCATCCTCGCATTTTTTACTTTGTGAACGGCGCTTCCTTTTCTCGGAGGAAGTAGCCCTGCTCTGCTCTGCACACGGGACACTCCTTCGGCGGCTCGCTTCCAATGTGGATATGGCCGCAATTCAGGCAGATCCACACCTCCTCGGTGCTGTCCGACCGGAAAAGCGTTCCGGCTCGAAGATGTCCTCCGTAATAGGCAAACCGCTCATGGTGGCTGCTCTCGATCTTGGCTATATTCCGGAATTTCTCCGCTGCCTCCGTGAAGCCCTCCTCCGCTGCGATCTGGGCAAACTCAGGATAGACCTGTGAAGCCTCCTTCTCCTCCTCGGCGGCGGAGCTGTCCAAAAGCTGCTGTATATCGGTGAATACCGACGCCGGATAGCCGGCAGTGATCTCGATTTCCTGGCCTGCTGACTCCTTCATCAGCTTCCAAAAGACCATTGCGTGGCGCTCCTCCTGCTCTGCGGTGAAGCGCAGCATTCGCTCGATACCGATCAGCTTTTGCTGCTGGGCGATAAGCGCCGCCTGATAGTACCTCTGCCGGGACTGGCACTCCCCTGCGAAGGCTCGCATTAGGTTTTGCCGAGTTCGGCTCTCATTAAAATTGACCTGCATAAACATTCCTCCTTTTGAGGTTAGTTTGTGCAGGTCTTTTGGTTTTATTCAAAATTCGCTCAAGAGGAAACTGCCCTGCTCCTTGTACCACTCCGGGTCAAAGGGCTTTGCGCAGATCCTGTCGATGTCAGCCTTGGTGAAAACGTAGGGACTGGCCTCCATAAACAGCAGGCCCTCCGGATGAGCGGCGAAATACTGCTCAGCGATGCCCAGCACCAGCCTGTAGCAGCCCCAGAAGGCCTCTATCCAGAAAAGCTGATCCCACAGGCCGCCATTTTGGTCGGTGTCCGGGAATTCGTCTATTTCGATATAGCTCAGGATATTGCTGTCCCCTTCGTGGGCAAAGACTTGATAGTAAGGGCTGTCCAGCTTGCCATTTGACGGCTTTGCCGGAAAGAAAAGGATGTCCCTTTCACCCACAATACCGCCGGCGGCTCTTGTCGCAGTCACGAACTCATTGCAGAGCTCCTCCAGCTTTGTTGTATCGAAAAGGTCATGATCATCGTCAACCGGACGCTTTACCGCAAAATAGATACAGTTTCCCATGGTCAGATCACTCCCAGACCGTCCAGCAGCAGCTTCACGCCGATCAGCATCAGCACTATGCCTCCGCAGAGCTCCGCTTTTTTCTCGTAACGGCTGCCGAAGCGGTTGCCGATGACGACTCCCATGAGACAGACAAAAAATGTGATCAGGCCGATGACCGCCACTGAGAACGCCACCTTTGCCCTCTGAGCTGCGAAGACGATCCCCACGGCCAGAGCGTCGATACTTGTGGCGATCGCCAGCAATGTCAGCTCCTTCAGGTCAAGGCGGTAGGGCGAGAGCTCCTCCTCATCGCCGGAGCGAAGAGCCTCCCAGGCCATTTTTCCGCCGATAAAGCCCAGAAGTATGAACGCCACCCAGTGACTGTAGCGGCTTATGTAGGCCTCAAAGCGGCTTCCAAGAAAATAGCCCAGCAGAGGCATCGCCGCCTGAAAACCTCCGAAAAACAGGGCGATCACGGCGGCTCCACGGTAGTCGATCCGCTTCATGCTCAGCCCCTTACAGACTGACACCGAAAATGCGTCCATTGCAAGCCCCAAAGACAGGAGCAGAAGTTCAGTAATGCCCATATTTTCCTCCAAAAGAAAAGGGTCGCCCCCTGTGCTGTTCAAGCATATGCAGGCGGCGCCCCGGTTATTCTTTTACAGCGTGTACTCCATGATGAAGTCGTCCATGACGTAGCCAGATCCGATGTCGGTGACAGCCTCATCCACCTTCCTGAAGCCCACCTTTTCGTAGACATCTATGGCATGGCAGTTGTGCTTGTTCACGGTGAGATACACCGAGCTTTTCCCGTAGACCTGAGCCTCCCGGAAAACACGCTCCAGCATTTTTGAGGCAATTCCCCTGCCCCTTTTGTCCTTGCGAAGATAGAGCTTGCTCAGGAAGAACCTGCTGTCTTCCTCGGGCTTCACGGCGGTATAGCCGCAGAGCTCCCCGTCATCGTAAACGGCGAAATAGCTGTAGCCCTGAAGGTCTATCTGGTCTGTCATTGCGGGCAGAGACTGGAATTTCTCCACCATGTAGTCGATCTGTCCCTGGCTGATGATGCCCACGAAGCATTCGTGCCAGATCTCATCTGCCAGCTCCGCCACTTTCCTCAGCTCAGGCAGGTACTTCACCCGCTTTATCTCCACTGACATTATTCTTCCTCGGGCATTTCCCAGTTATGGTAAACGTTCTGAACGTCGTCGTTGTCCTCAAGGTGCTCAAGGAGGAGATTCATCTTCTTGATCTGATCCTCGTCAGTAAGTGTTGTATAGGTGGAAGGCACCATTTCTGCCTCAGCAGACAGCACCTTGTAGCCCTTAGCTGTAAGAGCCTCGCTTACCTTGCCAACGCTGTCGGGATCGCACTCGATCTCAACTGTCTCATCAGAAACGTCCAGATCGTCGCCGCCGCAGTCGAAAACGTCCTCCATAACAGTGTCCTCGTCAAGACCTGTGTTCTCCAGAACGATGATTCCCTTTCTTGTGAACATGAAGGAAACGCAGCCTGTAGTTCCCAGATTTCCGCCGAACTTATCGAAGTAATGGCGAACGTCGCCTGCTGTTCTGTTCTTGTTGTCGGTGAGGCACTCAACGATAACTGCAACGCCGTTAGGACCGTATCCCTCGTAGGTGAGGTTTTCGTAGTTGTTCTTGTCCTCGCCGCCGGCAGCCTTCTTGATAACACGGTCGATGTTGTCGTTAGGCACGTTGTTAGCCTTTGCCTTTGCGATGAGGTCACGGAGCTTTGCGTTGTTGTTGGGGTCGGGACCGCCCTCACGAACAACTACTGTGATCTCACGGCCGATCTTTGTGAAGATCTTGCCCTTTGCAGCATCAGTGGCTTCCTTTTTGCGCTTGATATTGTTCCATTTTGAATGACCTGACATAATTTTCGCTCCTATCTGATTATTATTCGCTTATCTATTTCATCTTCGCCGGGGCTCTCAAAGATCCCTGCGAATTATTCTGCATATCCTTCCGCACATCATGATGACCTCAGCCATTTTCCGCTTCCTCTTCATCGCTGATTATCAGGGCAAAAAGCTCTCTGACACGCTCGGTTTTTCCGGTGATATAGAGGAAACCGAAAAGGCTCTCGATCGCCGTAGCTCTGCGGTACTGCAAAGCATCGGCGTGCTTGGGGACGGTATTTCCGGTGGCGTTCCTGCCACGCTTGAGGACGGCAAGCTCACGTTCGCTGAGCTGCTCTGCCACCTTCTCATAGGCATCTGACTGGAACTCCGCACAGACCAGCTTGATCTTGGCGGAATGGAGCTTTGAAACGGGCACATTGGCCTTCATCAGAAGGTGCTCCCGGACCAGTGTATCGTAGACGCTGTCGCCCAAAAAGGCCAAACTCAGCGGGCTGTAGGCATTTGCTTCTCTGTCGGTGAGGTACGTCATATCAGTAGACAAAGTCGAACTCGAAGCCTTCAAGGTCAACAGTGTCGCCCTCCTTAATGCCCATTTCCTCCAGCTTAGCGATGATGCCGGTGTTGATCAGCACACGCTGGAAATACTGGAGCGAAGAATAGTCCTCAGGATCCACGGTACGCATGATCGGCTGGATCCAGGGCGCATCGATGTAGTAAACTCCGTCCTCCACAGTGATCTCGAACTTCTTGTCCACGCCCAGCATCTCGTCCAGCTCAGCCTGAGGAATGGGCTCGGCCTCATACTCCTTGATCGGAGGAAGAGTGTCCAGCACCTCGGCCACCTTGCCGATAAGCTCCTTGGTGCCCTGAGTGGTAGCTGCGGAAATACAGAAGAAGGGGATCCCTTTTTCCTCGATAAACTGGCGGAAATCAGCGATCTGCTCCTCAGTTGCCATGTCCGCCTTGTTTGCGGCAACGATCTGAGGACGCTGAGCTAACTCCTCGTTGAACTTGGCCAGCTCGCCGTTGATTATGTCGAAATCCTCCTTGGGGTCTCTGCCCTCGATGCCGGAAACGTCCACCACATGGACGATCAGTCGGCAGCGCTCGACGTGGCGGAGGAACTCATGTCCCAGACCCACACCGTCGCCGGCGCCCTCGATAAGTCCGGGGATATCCGCCATTACGAAGGACTTCTCCTCGTCGGTGCGGACAACTCCCAGAACGGGGGTCAGTGTGGTGAAGTGGTAGTTTGCGATCTTGGGCTTAGCAGCGCTGACCACTGAGATCAGCGTGGATTTGCCCACATTTGGGAAGCCCACAAGTCCCACATCGGCCAGGAGCTTCAGCTCAAGAGTGACCTCGAACTCCTCGCCGGGGTAGCCGGGCTTTGCGAATTTGGGTATCTGGCGGGTGGAGGTGGCGAAGTGGACATTGCCCTTTCCGCCCTGACCGCCACGGGCAAGCACCTTTGGCTCGTCGGTGGACATATCGGCCATGATACGGCCGGTCTTAGCGTCCCTGACAACAGTACCTCTGGGCACCTTCACGATAAGTGGAGGAGCGCTCTTTCCGGTGCAGTTGCGGGAGCTGCCGTTCTCGCCGCGCTGAGCGACGTACTTGCGCTTATATCTGAAATCAATGAGGGTAGAGAAGTTGTCATCGACCTGAAAGACCACGTCTCCGCCTCTGCCGCCGTCGCCTCCATCGGGACCGCCTGCGGCAACGTATTTTTCACGGTGGAACGAAACGGCACCGTCGCCGCCGTCACCGGCCTTTATCTTGATTTTCGCCTGATCAACGAACATTTTTCTATCCTCCGTAATTGTAGACGGTTACGAATAAGTGCGGGAAAAATCCCTGTAATAAAGAGAGATCCCAAGCGGAACGCTCGGGATCATGTCTTTTAACCGTTACTGCTCTGTGTAAACAGAAACCTTCTTACGGTCACGGCCGTAACGCTCAAACTTTACTCTTCCGCTAACTGTAGCGAATAATGTATCATCAGAACCGATACCTACGCCCTCACCGGGGTGGATATGAGTACCTCTCTGACGAACCAGGATATTGCCGGCCTGAACGAACTGGCCGTCGGCTCTCTTGACGCCGAGTCTCTTGGACTCAGAATCACGGCCGTTCTTAGTAGAACCAACACCCTTCTTATGAGCGAAGAACTGAATACTAACCTTGATCATTATTTACACCTCCGAAAATGAGATCTTGATAGTGCCCGGATACTCCTCACAGATCATTTCAAGCTGCTGCTCAAGCATATCCAGCACGGCATGGGTCCTTTCATCGGGCATTTCGGCCTTACAGAGCATAACGTTATCCTCTGCCTGAGCCTTAGCACTGATGTGGAAGCCGTCCGTGATGATATTCGCAGCCAGCATACACGCTGAGCTCACCGCAGCACAGACAATATCCTGTCCGCTTTCTGCGAAGCCTGCGTGACCGGTGACCCGGAAGCCGCCGAGCAATCCTTTTGACTGATAGAACTCAGCTTGGATCATGCGTTGATAGCTTCGATCTGTACCTGAGTGTAGGGCTGTCTGTGACCCTGCTTCTTCTTCTCACCCTTCTTGGGCTTGTAGGTGAAAACAGTGATCTTCTTGGACTTGCCATTCTTGAGGACCTTAGCCTGAACAGCTGCGCCATCAACATAGGGAGTACCTACCTTGAGGCCGTCATCAGCGCCGAGAGCAACTACCTTATCGAATGTTACCTTCTCGTCAGCCTCTGCTGCGAGCTTCTCGATGAAGATGATATCTCCTTCGCTTACCTGATACTGCTTTCCGCCGGTTTCAATAACTGCGTACATTTGCGGCACCTGCCTTTTCAATAAACTCGCTGCGGCAGGTGTGCATAGGCGCACTTTCTGGACCTGCTTACAAGCGGCAATAATATTCTACCACAACGGCCATGCTTTGTCAAGGGTTTTTCCGAAAAAAACCGGATATTTCTAGAAAAAAACGCACGCCCAAAGCGGACGTGCGTAAGTTTTTACCAAACCTTATAGTCAGGCTCTGCGATCTTGTAGGAGGTGCCGGGAACGAACAGGTCGTCGGGCTTGATCTCCTTGCCCTGCTCCTTGGCAGCGTCCATGGCCTTTCTCATCTCTCTGAAGGCAACGCTGTTGAACACGATGTTCTGAACGGCCTCCTGAGGGGGACGTGTATTGAGGAACTCAAGGATAGCCTGCTGGAGGTAGAAGTAGGATCTGAGCTGAGTCTTCTTGATCTCGATATTTCCGTCATCGGTGATGATGAAGAGGCTGTCGCCCTCTCTGTAGCCGAGGGTCATCTTTGCAAGGATCTCGGGAATGAAGATACGGATCTCAGCAGCAAGGGACTTGTCTCCCACCTCTTCGAGAAGGCCTTTTGCCATAGCCTCATAGTCCTCACGGCTCTTGATGTCCACCATTTTCTCCAATGCGTACTTAGCGCCCTTCATTACGGTCTCCTTGGTGAAGGGGCACTGGTCGTCCTCAGTCTGTACGAAGATAGCGTACTGCTTCTCACAAACGAAGTTCTCGCACTCGCCCCAGCTCTTCAGGTACTCCTCAAGGGGCTTTTTCAGCTCAACGCAGACAGATCCGTTGACTCTTACCTCAATGATCTCTCTTTCCTTGAACTTAGCCATGTAGATCCTTACCCAGTAATACTTCTTTGAGCCGATATAGCGAGCAAGCTCGTTCTTGATCAGGTTTACCAGCATTGTGGGCTGCTTGGACTCCTCAACGCCGATCCTGACAACTGACTGAGCATACATATCGAACTCATAGTGCTGTCCGAGGTAGTCGATGAGCAGGTGCTGACCGTTCTTCTTCTGGCTGGCCTGGTCGATAGTGTGCCAAACTCCGCCGAAGAAGATCTGAGCTGCCATCTCAACAGCCTCCTGCGGGGTCTTGCCCTGAGCGTCAACGGGGTCGATAAGGGGCTCGTCGAAGTCATCGTTTCTAACAACGAATACCACCTGCATAACGTGGATACCGTCGTGCTCCTCATTTCTGGGAACTGTGATGTCGATCGTATAGCCTCTTGGCATGATGATGCAGTTATCGTAAAGGGTGCCGTTGAGCTTAGCGTTCAGCGCCTCAAGAGCTGCCAGCTTTGCATCGAACTGTTGCTCCTCTGCGGATTTTCCGTTTTTCTGGTTTTTCTTCTTAAATAAAGCCACTGTGATCAATCTCCTTGAAAATATTTTTCCGGCAAGCCGGGTGGGGTCATTTTGTAAACAGAGCTGCTGCCCAGCCCTCCTTGACATTTACGTCAAGTCTTGTGAAGCCGCAGGCCTCGATAGCGCTGAGGACCTCCTCCATGCGCTCCTCGATAATGCCCGAAACTATGAGGAAACCGCCGTCCGTGATATAGCGGAGGAAGTGTTCCTTCATGGCAATGAGCACGTCTGCGACGATGTTTGCAGTGATGATGTCGTATTTTCCGTCGATCTCATCTGCAAGAGCCTCGTCTGTGAGGATATTGCCGAAGTGGGTCTCATAATCCTCAGCCGGGATGTGGTTTTTCTGGGCATTTTCCGCAGCAGTTGCCGCTGCGTTCTGGTCGATGTCAACTGCTACGGCCCTCTCAGCTCCCAGCAGGATCGCACCTATCGAGAGGATACCGCTTCCGCAGCCAAGGTCAAGAACGGTGTCGCCCTCCTTGACGCAGCCCTCCAGGATCTCCAGACAGAGCCGAGTAGTGTGGTGCTGGCCGGTGCCGAAGCTGGATGCGGGGTCGATCTCCAGAACGATACGCTCGTCCAGGTCGTCGTACTCCTCCCAGGAAGGCTTGACCACAAGAGTGTCGCCCACCTTCAGGGGCTTGAAATACTGCTTCCAGTTGTTGGCCCAATCCTCCTCACGGATGCTTGAAAGCTCAGCCTCAAGCCGTCCGTAGGCGTTCTCCCGATCATCGGCCTTCATCTGGGTCAGCATAGAACGGATCATCGAGAGCATATCGGCTCCCTGCTCATTCCCGGGAAGGTAGACGGTCACGCAGGTCTCACAGCTGGCAAGTCCCATAAGGTCGTCGTCGATGTAGTCCCACTGGCCGTTCTTGTTCTCCAGGAACTCGCTGAAATCCTCGGCGTCCCTGATCGCAAAGCCCTTTATGCCGATGTCCATGAGCTTTGCACAAAGCAGCTCTATACCGGCAGTTGATGTGTAAATGTTAACTTCTGTCCACTCCAATTGAGGGTCTCCTTTCTATTCACATATAGCGAGCAGCAGGCCGACAGCGTCGGCTGTGTCCACTATGCCGTCAGAATTTATGTCAGCGGCCGCAGCTTCGCAGCCTCTGAATATAGATACACCGGCGGGAAGGCTCTCCCTGAGCTTGAGAAACTCATTGAGCAGGGACAGATCATACAGATCCGTCACGCCGTCGCCGTTGATATCACCTTTTGCGTGCTCCGGCTCATCAGGAGCAGCCGTCAGTGCGGAAAGCTCCACCCAGCAGGCCTCACCGGCACCCTGGATCAAGCCCAGATCTCCGCTTTTACCGCAGATCGTGACCACATTTCCGGGAAGGAGCCACGCCGCAGCCCGGTCCTCAGATTCTCTGAGGATCGCAGCCCTGGTCTCGCAGTAGTATTCCGCAGGCTCAAAGGGCTCCGTGGTCGTAGTTGTCGTTTTAGTTGTCGTAGTGGTAGTTGTTGTCGTTGTGGTTGTTGTAGTGGTGGTCGTGGTTGTAGTGGTCGTCGTTGTTGTTGTTGTTGTTGTGGTAGTCGTCGTTGTTGTTGTGGTAGTCTCAGTTGCTGCCGGCTGAGTGCTTACCGCTGCCGGAAAAGCCGGCGGAGGTGCAATGCTGCTAAAGCACTGGTAGAGGTTGATGTTGTTGTTTGCGTAGGCGCTGAACATCAGCCGCTCGTCCTTGGCCGGGTCGATCATGTAGACCTCGCCCTGATAAACGCCCTCAACGAAGACCCAATGTCCCCCCACATTTACGATGACGTAGAGACCACTGTCCATGAGGCTCTGGATCTCCTGTGCCTTGCCCTCGGGAGTTCCCGAGGAAAAGCCCACATTGGCCGTGGCCACGGAGACCTCCGGCACCACCTGGTTTATGCTTGCCCAGGAGACCAGTCCGCCGTCCCAGCTGAAGGCGCCGATGCTGTTCAGGTCAGAAGCGAAGGTGCCGGGGTCGAAAGTGTCCGGGTCCCTTGCGCCTGAATGAACGATCAGCATAGCGATGGACGTGATGTAGCAGCCAACTGAGCCAAGAGTTGACCCTCCCAGAAGCGTAGATGACCAGCGTGGGTCGTACTGCCTCCAGTAGTGGTAGTCCTCAGCAGCGTATGTATCCATGAGTTTGCAGTTAAGACCCGTCCAGGGAGCTGCGATAGCTCCGAAAAGGGTCACCAGAGCCAGCAGCAGACCTGCGGCTCTCCTGCGAAGTGAATGTCCCATAATTTACCTCCATACGTCCTCAGCCGGATCTTGCCGAGGAGCCTCTTTTGTTCTTTCTGCGCTGTTTCTTTTTCTCTTTCAGCGCTTCATAAGCGGCGATGTAATCCCCTACCGCCCGTTGCTTTTCTGCCTCAGTGAGCTTTGCCTCGCCGTATACTACACGGTCGAAGAGCTCCGCAGCCGCCGAAATATCGGCATTTGCGCTGTTCCTCACAAGCCGGGCAGCCTCCTGTGAGGTCTTTGTCCCACGAATGGAGTAGATCTTGCAGATCCGCTTCATCACCCTGCGTGCAGTTTCCTCCGGTGAGCGCTTTTTGCAGCTTCTCAGGAAGAGCTTGTGGGAGATCGCCGGGTAGAGCAGTATTGCCGCCAGCACAGCCAGAGACATGAGCAGGATCAGAAGGCCTGCCCGTGCAAGGCTATTCGTGGCGGAGCGTGAGCTGCTCTCGCTGATAAGGTCGGTCATGGTGGGCTCGAAGGACATCCAGCCGTAGCCCCTGATATAGAGCTCCGGGAAGCCATGGGCGTCGTTTGCCGTAGCCACATATCCGCTGAAGCCCCGGTCATTCTGGGTCTGGGTCTGCATATTGTAGCCCTCGCAGTACCTGGCCGGGATCCCGGCTGCTCTTGCAAGGAGCACCATGGCCGTGGCGTACTCATAGCATACGCCGGTCTTTGTATCGAAAATGAAGTCCTCGGCATTTTCGCCGGAGGATTTCCGGTATTCGGTGTCGTAGGTATAGCCGTTTTTGTAGAAGTAATACTCCAGCACCTTGGCCTTGTCGTAGTCGTTGTCAATGCCGCCTGTCAGCTCCTCGGCCAGCTCAGCGATCTTCTTGTTATCGCCGTAGTCCAGCAGCAGACTGCCGTAGCCGTCCATATTGTGGGCAATGTAGGATGCGCCCAGAGCTTCCTCATAATAGCGCATATCATCATCCACGTTCCAGCTGTTATTGTTGGCGGAATTCATTATATCATAGGCCTCGCTTACGATCTGGCCGTAGTCGTCCCTCATCAGGAGCTTTGCGGCCTCCATATTGTCCTCCAGCAGGAAGAAATTGTCCCCTGAATAGCGGAAAACGAAGCTGTCGTCCCGCCCGAAGGCGCCATCGTTGTTGCGGATAAGTCCGGTCAGTATCAGAGACAGGTCGTGGTCGTAGCCAGTGGACTTGAGTTCCTTTGCGAACTGCGGAACAGGAGCAAAGCTTCCCTGCTGAGAAACGCAGTAGATCGTAACAGTGCGGATACGGGGCTCCTTTATATTGTAGGAGCAGAACTCCTCCAGGCCGAATTTCTCCTTGAAATCGGGGTCGAGCTCCGCAGCCTTCTGGATAGCCTGCGCTGTATATCCGGCAGATGGGATCAGAATGGGAGTTTCGCCGCTGCGGACAGCATAGCTGTCATTGCCGCAAGCTGACCACTGATCCGTCTTGAAATCGTAGGTGGTGAAGGTGGAGGTCTTCAGGCGAAGAGGCTCCTTTGAATCGGCGAAATACACCGGTGTATTCGAGGTGGTCTGGCGGAACTGGTCTCCGCCGGTGGTGTCACGGAAAACGTTCAGCATCTCCACCAGACGGTCGGTGAGAGCGTCGGCGTTGATGAGAGTTTCCAGCATATCCCTGTTGGCTTCCACCTGGGGCTTGGGAATGAGAGTTGCCGCAACTGCGAATACCACAGCGTAGGCCGCAACGCTCTGCCAGGTCTCCTTCCTGCTGACCACGCTGACCTTCTCAGTGCTGCCGAGCTGTCTAAAGCGCACCATCAGCAGGACGTAGCCCACAGCCATGAGGATTATCAGCAGCGTAGGCATCTTCTCGTACTCCTTGCCGTAAATGGCGAAGGGTATGATGAAGATCAGGAAGTTCATGAAGATCCTGTACCTGACTCTGGTGAAGTAATAGATCACCGACATCATGAAGATCTGGAAAAGCAGGAACACCGCCATGGTATACCAGGCATTGTACCGGACCGAATCCTGAGGAGTCAAAAACCATAGTCCCCATGAGATCGGGTAGCCATCCTGTCCAAGCTCTATGCACTGTCCCGTCAGGAAAATAAAGAATGACGAGGCTGCAAGATACAGGACCGAGCCGATGAGTTTGTGCTTCTGCATGAAGTCGAAGAGCCTTATGCCCAGCCACGTTATCACAAGGGAAAGCAGTCCGTAGACCACCGTCAGCTGTGAGCGGTAGTGGTACATTATGCTCATCATCACCAGGGCAGTGTACAGCAGCACCGGGTCGGAAAGAGTTTTCAGCAGGAAGCTCCCAAGGGAGCCCTCCTTTTTTATCTTTTCAAGCATATTGTTTATACCAATTTGAAATTATTGTCGCCGTCCAAATACCACATGGGCAGGTCGGTGGAATTGGGGCTGTCCTTTGAGGGAGCGATCAGGCTGACCTCTCCGCCGTCGCCCTTTGCAGCCTCAGTCAAGGCAGAGATGCCCTCTCCGCAGTCTGAGGAGGCGATAACGCAGGCGCAGGACGAGCTTCCGGCAGCTCCAAGAGATGCCCTCATGCCGGGCTGTACCTTCACTGCCAGAGCCTTTAGCAGGATCTGGGAGGGAGCGTCCGGGTTTTCCACGCTCTCAGCCGTCATTGAGCCGTCGCTTCCCCGGTATACCAGAGTGCTGGCAATGCCCTGCTTCACAAGGAGCCGGGCAAGTCCAAAGGCGGACTGGAGGATCTTCTCCTCCTTGACAACGGCCTCCTCCGGCTTTGCAGAAGGGCTGCGGTACAGATCCACCAGCACCATAGGCTGAACAGAAGAAGCCGCCTCGTCCAGTCTGACCATGAGCTTATCCTTTTTGGAGGACAGCTTCCAGTTCACACGCTTCAGGGGGTCGCCCTGAATGTACTCCCTGTGCTCATAGCCGGGGACGGTATTTGCGGAAAACAGCATAGTCGTGTCCTTATCCTCATCGTCATCACTGGTGGTAACGATGTCGGCGATATTTCGGAAGAGCTGAGATGAGGCCTTGACATCGGGGATCTCGGGGATGACTCCCACGCTTTTTGCCGCAGGGAGGCCCTCCTTCAGCTTTAGGCTGATAAATCCAAGAAATCCGCAGGAGCTGATCTTAGGCAGCGATACCTCGCCGTTTCCGCCGATCAAAGCCTTGATATTGAATGCGAAGGAGACCGGCTCAGAGCTGAAAATGGAGAAACGGTAGGACTTCTCCTGCTTCTCAAAGACCTCTGATGCGCTGGGAGTGATCTCCACCACAGCCAGAGGACACCAGCCCTCCTTCTCGATAGTGACTGTTACAGGGAGCTCTCCGCCCTTTTTCACATAGCCGTCGCAGTCGAAGCTGACCCGGATCCTTTTCCGGGCATAGACTGCCATTGCCAGCGAAAGCAGCGGAGCTATCAGCAGGAAGGCGATGAGGATGATCCCCATTTCGCCGTCCACATAAAATGTGAAGATGAACAGCACGAAGGCCACAGCCAGTGCTGCAAGTACGCTTTTCATGGTCAGCTTCCCATTTCGGGAACAGCACAGCTCTCAAGGATATGGGCGATATAGCCCTCCGGCGAGCCGAACTCGCTGCGTCCCTGGGGCGAGAGGATCACTCTGTGAGAAAGCACGGAAACAGCCACGTTCTTCACATCGTCGGGAGTGACATACTCCCTCTCATAGATGTAAGCGAAGGCCTTTGCCGCTTTGTAAAGGGCAATGCTTCCTCTGGGACTTATGCCAAGAGTAGCGTTCCTGTCGTCACGGGTGGCGCTAACTATAGAAACTATGTATTTTTTCACCTGCTCAGTGACCCGGATATCCCGGACCTCCTGCTGCATTTGGATGATGTCGTCAACTGTCATGGCCGGCTCTGAGATATTCTCGATGGGGTTGTGCATCTCAGTGCGCTCAAGGATCCTGATCTCCTCCTCAGCGGTGGGGTAGCCCATGGAGAGCTTCATGAAGAAACGGTCCATCTGCGCTTCGGGGAGGTGGAACGTGCCGTAGGTCTCAACGGGGTTTTGCGTAGCCATTACCAGGAAGGGCTTTGGCAGACGGTGAGTTTCGCCGTCAAGGGAGATCTGTCTTTCCTCCATAGCCTCAAGAAGTGCGGACTGCACCTTCGGCGAGGCACGGTTGATCTCGTCAGCCAGGAGGAAGTTGCATATAACAGCGCCGTCACGGTAGACGAAATCGCCTGTTTTCTGATCCAGCATAGTGAAGCCTGCGATGTCAGAGGGCATAACGTCTGGAGTAAGCTGGATACGGTTGAATTTTCCGCCGATAGAGCGGGATAGAGCGGTAATTAGCTGAGTTTTGCCGACTCCGGGAACGTCCTCAAGAAGAACATGGCCCTCGCAGAGAAGAGCTGCGATAAGGCGGATAACGGTGTCGTCCTTACCAACTATGACCTTCCCTACAGATCCGGCAAGTCTGCTGATCTTTTCGTTCATTTGGTGTACCTCGTGATGATATTTTTATCCATTGTATAACATTATATCACAGATCCACTAAAAATGCAACCTCCACAGAGAAACTTTTCCGAGATTTTTAATAAAAAAAGAGCCCTTCCCATTTTGGGGAAGAGCTCTTTTGAGCACTTATCAATAGAAGTCAGGCTGTGCGTCCTTCTTCTTGCCCTTTACCAGAGATACGATAAGGAGAACAAGTCCAAGGAGAGCAAGAGCTGCACCGCCGAAGCAAAGGCCCATCATAGCAGGCTTTACCTCGTTGCCAACGATACGCATAGCAGTTGCGTGCTCGTACTCCTCGATACCAACGTTCTTCAGGTCGTCGATAGCCTCCTGATAATACTGGTCGTAGTCGTCCTCAGAGGGCTGAGAAGCCAGCTTACCCTTGAAATCGATAGAAACTACAGGCTTATCCTCCTCAGCAACGCTCTCGTCTGTGAAGTAGTTGTACCACTCATCAGCAGCATCGTTGAGCTTAGAGATCATATCCTTGTTGGCAGTTGAGAGAACTACGAAAGCCTCGCCCTCTTCAAGGTTGCTGACAATGTAGAAGTTTGTCTCTGTCTTGCTTGTAGTGATGCCGTAGTGCTTCTGAGTCTGCTCAAGAACAGCGAAGGGTCCGTAAACGAAGTCGATAGTTCCCTCAGCCAGAGCGTCATCAGAGAAATCCTCGATGGGAGCTGTCAGATCAACGGTCTTGCCCTTGATCAGAAGCATTGTGTCCTGGAAGCCTGCGATAGCACACAGCAGACCTGCAACAAAAATGATGAGAAATGCTTTAGTTTTACCTTTCATAATAAACCTCCAATGATCCTTGTCACAAAATAAAAAGTGGGGCAAGGCATCACCATGCCGCACAGTAGTCTCTTCTTACTTGATCATGTTAGCGATCTCGTCTGCGAAGTTCTCTTCCTTCTTCTCAACGCCATCGCCACGCTCGTAGCGAACAACGTCAACGACCTTGATAGAGCCGCCCAGCTTCTTAGCCTCAGCGTCAACATAGCCCTGAACAGTGAGCTTGTCGTCCTTAACGAAGGACTGCTCCAGCAGGCAGTTCTCAGAGTAGTACTTGCCTACCTTGCCCTCAACGATCTTAACTCTAACCTGCTCAGGCTTGTTAGCCATCTTAGGATCCTCAGCCATCTGAGCAAGCATGATCTCCTTCTCCTTCTCAATTACCTCAGCAGGTACCTGCTCACGGCAGAGATAGGGAGCATTGAGAGCTGCGGACTGCATAGCAACGTCCTTACCGATAGCTGCAACTGCATCAGCAGAGAGCTCTGTATCCAGCTTAACGAGAACGCCGATGCTGCCGCCGTTGTGGATGTAAGAAGCGAGAACGCCCTCCATTCTAACGAAACGACGGATAACGATGTTCTCACGGATCTTCATGCCAGCAAGCTCTGTGAGAGCCTCGCCTACTGTACCATTGCCGCCGGAGATCTGCTCGTTCTTGAGAGCCTCAACGTCAGCGGGGTTCTTCTCGATGATGGTCTTAGCAACAGCAGCAACGAAGTTTCTGATGTCGTCTGTATTAGCAGCGAAGTCTGTCTCAGTATTTACCTCGAGGAGAACACCAACGTTACCCTCAACAACAGCTGTAACTACGCCCTCAGCAGCAGCTCTGCCGCTCTTCTTAGCCTGTGTAGCCAGGCCTTTTTCTCTCAGGAACTCGATAGCCTTGTCCATATCGCCGTCGTTAGCCTCAAGAGCCTTCTTGCAGTCCATCATACCAACGCCGGTAGACTTCATCAGTTCTTTAATTTCTGCAACGGAAACCTTTCCCATTGTTATTACCTCCTGTTTAGTTATAGATATGATCAAGGCTGCCGCCCCGTTCAGACGCCGGCAGCAGCCCTTTACGTTTCTTTGATTATTCAGCTGACTCCTCAGCGGGTGCCTCCTCAGCAGGAGCCTCCTCAGCCTGAGCGTTGTCGTCGCCCTGTCTGCCCTCGATGATAGCGTTAGCAACAGTGCCGGCGATCAGCTTTACAGCACGGATAGCGTCGTCGTTGCCGGGGATAACGTAGTCAACTTCGTCAGGATCGCAGTTCGTATCAACGATAGCAACGATCGGGATGTTGAGCTTCTTAGCCTCAGCTACAGCGATCTTCTCCTTGCGGGGATCAACGATGAACAGAGCTGCGGGGAGCTTCTTCATTGTCTTGATACCGCCCAGGAACTTCTCGAGCTTCTCGATCTCGAGGTTGAGCTTAACAACTTCCTTCTTAGGGAGAAGTGCGAATGTGCCGTCCTCCTCCATAGCGTGGAGCTGCTCAAGTCTCTTTATTCTGGTCTGGATAGTCTTGAAGTTTGTGAGCATACCGCCCAGCCATCTAGCGTTTACATAGTGAGCGCCTGCACGGGTAGCCTCTTCTCTTACGGAATCGCCAGCCTGCTTCTTTGTACCTACGAAGAGAACTTCGCCGCCCTGAGCGGAAAGGTCACGAACGAAGAGGTAAGCCTCCTCCAGCTTCTTGACTGTCTTCTGAAGGTCGATGATGTAGATACCGTTTCTCTCTGTGAAGATGTACGGTGCCATTTTGGGGTTCCAGCGTCTTGTCTGGTGTACTACTGCCATTGTGGTAGTCCTCCTTAAAATTGGTTAAAATTATTCCTCCGCCCGGCTTAGCTCACGGACGACGCAGAGATCTGCGCACCGGTCCGCAAAAGCACAAGCGTGCGAATTGCCTTAATATTATAGCATATCCTGTCAATTTTTTCAAGAGTATTTCCCTTGGTCAATCGAACAGACTTCTCAAACCTCTGCCATACTTTTTTGGTGATATAGCCGAGTCGCTGAGCCTCACCAGTATCACCTCACTGCCGATGACGGAAATATCCTCACAGGAAACAACGATGTCAGGCTCTCTCCCCAGCAGGCCGAAGAGCCGGTACCTGCCGAAGATCACCAGTCCTCTTACCTGAGAAGAGGCTGTGTCCAGCCGCACGTCGTCGATAAAGCCAAGGCGCTCGCCGGTGGTCTGGTCGATGACCTCTTTTGACCGCAGCTCCTCCAGTGAACAAAGCATAAAGATCCCTCCGCAAATGACTTCTTGAGAAATCATATGCAGAGGGGCCTGTACAAGATATTATTCGTCGCCGTCCTTTTTCTTCAGCAGGAAGGCAGTTACCAGAACGATCACCGCAACAACAGCGATGATGATCAGGGTCTTTGCCGGGAAATTGTCCCCTGTGAAGGGCACGGCAGCGAGCAGTGCGAGCATTGTCAGCAGCATGATGGTCCTCTCCTTTTCATGGTTTTCGTCTATAGCAATATTGTACCACAATTGCCATAGCTTGTCAACACCGGGCAGCACATGAGTTGAGAGTGCTGCGGACTCAAAAAGCAGAGGCGGACGATCTGTCCGCCCCGGTGTGCTTTTTTAGAAACGGAAATCTCTCTTGTTGCCGGACTTGATCTCCTCAAGGTAGTCGATTGCACGCTGACGGCGCTTCTCATCGGGAACATTCAGGATCTCACGGGCGATGAGCTCCTCGCCGATCTTCTTGGTCTCGGGGCTTGCGTAGTCAACAAGGTACTCCTGAAGAGTCATGAGGGCGTTGGGGTGGCAGCAGTTCTGGATCTGTCCCACCTTGCACAGTGCCATGAAGCGGTCGCCGGTGCGTCCCTCACGGTAGCAGGCTGTGCAGAAGGAGGGGATGTAGCCCAGCTCCATGAGCCAGCGCACTACCTCGTCCAGTGAGCGCTGGTCAGAAACGTCGAACTGCTCGGTGTCGTGGGGACGCTCATCAGGCGTGTAGCCAGCATAGCCGCCCACAGAAGTTCTGGATCCGCCGGAGATCTGGGAAATTCCCAGGCCAAGGACCTTGTTTCTGCAAGCCTCGCTCTCACGGGTGGAGATGATCATGCCGGTGTAGGGAACTGCGATCCTGATACAGGCAATGATCTTTGCGAATGTGTCGTCGTCGATACCGTTGTCGAAGGTATCAGGGTCGATGTCGCTGGCTCTCTTCAGACGGGGAACGCTGATCGTGTGGGGGCCAACGCCGTGAACAGCCTCAAGGTGCTCAGCGTGCATGAGGATACCTGCGAACTCATAGCGGTACTTGTCCAGACCGAAGAGAACTCCCAGGCCAACATCGTCGATACCGCCCTCCATAGCTCTGTCCATGGCCTCGGTGTGGTAAGCGTAGTTGTGCTTGGGTCCTGCCGGGTGGAGCACCTCGTAGCTCTCCTTGTGGTAGGTCTCCTGGAAGAGGATATATGTGCCGATGCCTGCATCGTGGAGCTTCTTGTAGTTTTCAACAGTTGTTGCGGCAATGTTGACATTTACTCTGCGGATAGCTCCGTTCTTGTGCTTTATACTATAAATAGTGTCGATACATTCAAGGATGTACTCGATAGGATTGTTCACAGGGTCCTCGCCGGCCTCGATAGCAAGGCGCTTGTGGCCCATGTCCTGGAGAGCGATCACCTCGTTGCGGATCTCCTCCTGAGTCAGCTTCTTGCGGGGGATCTCCTTATTCTGGGAGTGATAGGGACAGTAAACGCACTTGTTCACGCAGTAGTTTGAAAGATACAGCGGTGCGAACATTACGATACGGTCGCCGTAGAAGGCCTCCTTGATCTGGCGAGCCAGGTCGTAGATCTTCTCGGTCATTTCGGGGATGTCACAGGCCAGAAGCACGCTTGCCTCTCTGTGGGAAAGTCCTGCGCACTCAACTCCCCTGCCTGTCTTCTTGGGAGCAGCCTTCTCAAGCAGAGACTCGATCAGCGCACGGTCGTGCTTGTGCTGGTCAGCGTACTCCAGAGTAGCAAGGATCTCCTCATCGCTGATGAATTCCTCAGCCTTCATTGATCTTACGTCATACATATTATAATACCTCCTGAGTTTGTTTCAAGTTATAAGTGCTTAGCTAAGAGCTGCTGTATTCGCTCACATTATCTTTCCGCTCTCAGCTCATTTCTTCGAGACTGCTGCCTTTACCGAAACTCCGGGAATGTGTCCCAGCCTTCCGGTGAGGCTGCTTATGCGGTCGGGAGTTGCATCCAGAGCGACCGAGATCAGCGAGATCCCACGCTCCCTGTAAGGCAGTCCCATTCGTCCGATGATGATGTCGTTGAACTCATGGAGCACGCTGTTCACCTCGGGGACAGCCTGCTGCTCGTCGATCACCACCGCCGCAACTGCGATGCGTTTTTCTTCCATATTACCTCCTGTCATCAGGCGGCACACAACAAAAAACCGCCTGCAAACGGGCAGACGGGGGCAATTACACATTATGTACTGCTGACCGATAGCAAAGCCGTAGCTCCGCTGCCCGAAAACATTTTTGTGAAAGCTGTCGGCGGAGGAATAAATCCCTTCGTCCACGCTTTAATGATAGCACATTGACAGAGAAATGTCAATATCGCCGCTGATATTTTTGTTAGTATTGGCTAAGTGCACGCAGAAAAAGACCCGGAGAGCATCGCTTCCGGGGCAGTTCTTATTTTTCAGATGCTAAAAATTCAGCTATGCCGAGAGTTCCGCCTGTCTGAGTATAGGCAAAATATTGCAGGATATCTGAGGCATCTGTTGCGTCGATCGAATCGTCAAAGTTGACGTCCCCCGCTTTTTTCTGAGCCTCATCAAAGGGCTCTCTTGTGTAAAAGCTGGTCTGGATCATGGCGTACTCCTCAAGTACCATTGACGCATCGGCGGAATCGATGATGCCGTCCTCGTCAACATCGCCCAGCTTATACAGAGCTTCGAACTTGTAGCCGTAGTTTTCCGCATATTTCTGGGCTGTAGAGCCTTTATACCCGACTATCGCTCCGGTGAATTTCGGCGAATAGATGATCGTACCGCCTCTGTTTTCATAGCTGGAGCACACAGTGGAGCCGCTGTCAAAGACCTGGCAGTCCTTTGAAAGGATAGTCAGCTTTTTCAGAGAAGCCGCACAGCTTGCTGCTCCCCTCTCGATGACCTTTACGCTCGCCGGGATGGTGATCTCTGAGAAGCTGCCATCCGGGATAGATCCGGTCTTTATCACAGTCAGCGGAAGTCCTCTCACCTCATCGGGAAGCACGATCGAGCCGTTCCCTTTCGTGTCCTTATAGGTGATCTTCGCCAGCTCTACATGATCCTCCCACATATGGTATGTCACGTCGTCATCCACCAGCGAGATATAGCTCACTGTCGGCTTTTTGTTGACATCCACGAAGGTATAGCCGTACTTTTCCGCATATTTCTGAGCCGCAGAGCCTTCATTGCCAATGATCGTCCCCCAGAAATGGGGAGTGAGCTTGACACCGGCTTTACCGGCATACTCTTCGATCAGGGTGCAGATAGTTTCTCCCGAATCCACGATCTGACAGTCGTCAGCCATGATCGTGACCTTTTTGAGCGAATTGCCGTACAAAGCGTGCTCATGGATCTCCTTTACCGTTTCCGGAAAGACCACAGCATCTACATCGCTGCTAAAAAAAGCATTTTTTTCCACGGAGGTCACTGGGACGCCGTTCACGCTCTCCGGGACTACTGCCGGAGAACTCTTAGCGATGCAACTTGTCACCTCAGCATGATCGTCGTATACATAATATTCAAACCAGTCATCTGATACGAGAGCAGCTTCGCTGGCCGCAAAGCAAACGTCCCTGGGCGCCGTAGCCAAAGTTCCCGGCACCAGCATTGCCGCTGCCGCAGCAGCCGCTATCATCCTGTTGAGCCTCAAGTTTACCTCCTTCTGATCAGCGGATCTTTGAGCCTACGGGGATCGAGTCGTCCACGAAGATCACTTTCACGCCGTCGGGCGTATCCGCTGCACAGATCATGCCGTTGCTGTCAACGCCTCTGAGCTTCACAGGCTTCAGGTTGGCGATGAGCTGGAGCTTCTTTCCGATGAGGTCCTCAGGTGCGTAATACTGCGCAATTCCCGAAACTACCTGTCTGCCGCCCATGCCGTCGTCCAGCTGGAGACAGAGCAGCTTATCAGACTTCTTCACCTTCTCGCAGGCAATTACCTTGGCAACACGGATCTCCACCTTTGCGAAATCGTCGATAGCGATCTCGGGAGCGAGCTCGATCTTCTCAGCAGGAGCTGCCTCGCCTTTTTCAGCAGCGGAGAGCTTGGCCTGAGCAGCCTCCATGTTCTTCTTGAGGATCTCGTTGAGCTCCTCGATCTCCTTGTCCACGTCGATACGAGGGAAGAGGATCTCTCCCTTATGAACTGTCACATTCTCAGGCAGCACGCCGAATGTTGAGAGTTTTTCGTACTTCACGTCGTCCTCGGAAGCGCCGATCTGCTCCCATACCTTAGGCATGGTGTTGGGCATGAAGGGCGACAGCAGAGTTGAGATGATACGGATGCCGTCCAGCAAATTGTAGAGGACTGTGGCCAGTCTTGCCTTCTTGGTCTCGTCCTTGCCCAGCTTCCAGGGCTCGGTCTCGTCGATATACTTGTTTGCACGGTCAACTGCCCGGAAAATAGCCTCCAAAGCGCCCTTGATACGGGTGCCGTCCAGCTCCTGATCCACCTCAGTGACAGCCTTCAGGCAGACTGCCTTGAAGTCCTCATCAAGGGGATCGGTCTCACGGTCAGCAGGAAGAGTCCCGCCGAAATACTTGTCCGCCATTGCAACTGTACGGGAAACCAGGTTTCCGAAGCCGTTTGCCAGGTCGGAATTTATGCGGTTTATCATGATCTCGTTGGAGAAAGCGCTGTCTGCTCCCAGAGCCATCTCACGGAGGATGTGGTATCTTATAGCGTCAACGCCATAGCGCTCGCCCAGCATGAAGGGGTCAACAACGTTGCCCAGAGACTTGGACATCTTCTGGCTCTCGCCGGACTTGCTCTGCATTGTGATCCAGCCGTGGATAGCAAGGTGCTTGGGCAGCGGAATCTCCAGAGCCATGAGCATTGCAGGCCAGATGATAGCGTGGAAGCGCATGATGTCCTTGGCTACCATGTGGACGTCTGCCGGCCAGTATTTAGCGAAATCGTCATAGGCAGAGTTCTCATAGCCAAGAGCTGTGATGTAGTTTGAAAGAGCGTCGATCCAAACGTAAACAACGTGGCCGGGGTCGAAGGTAACGGGTATGCCCCACTTGAATGTAGTTCTTGAAACGCAAAGGTCCTCAAGGCCGGGCTTGATGAAGTTGTTTACCAGCTCGATAGCACGGGTCTTGGGCTGGAGGTAGTCTGTCTCTAGCAGCAGCTTCTCGATGCGGTCTGCGAAGGGAGACATCTTGAAGAAGTAGGCCTCCTCCTTTGCGATGGTAACAGGTCTGTGGCACTCAGGACAGCAGCCGTGCTCGTCCAGCTGAGAATCGGTCCAGAAGCTCTCACAGGGAGTGCAGTATTTTCCGGAATACTCGCCCTTATAGATGTAGCCCTTGTCGTAGAGAGCCTTGAAGATCTTTTGCACAGACTCAACGTGATAGTCGTCAGTTGTGCGGATATATCTGTCGTAGCTGATATTCATGTAATCCCAGAGCTTCTTGAACTTGGCAACGATGCCGTCAACGTATTCCTTGGGAGTAACGCCCTGCTCGGCAGCCTTCTGCTCGATCTTCTGGCCGTGCTCGTCAGTGCCTGTAAGGAACATTACGTCGTAGCCCTGCATTCGTCTGTACCTGGCGATAGAATCGCAGGCTGCTGTGGTGTAGCAGTGGCCGATATGTGGGTCTCCCGAAGGATAATAGATCGGCGTGGTGATGTAAAAGGGTTTCTTTGACATAATGATCTCTCCATTTCTGAATAAAAATCCCATTTTCCTAATGGAAGAAAAAGGTCTGTCCTTATAGTATACCACATTTTTTCAGGAAATGCAAGGGCTTGGCGCTGGGATCCATGATCCATGATGCAGGCTCACAATAGATACGAAACAATTTACAAAAAAATCGCCCAAAGCCCTTGAAATATCTTTCTCGCTGTGCTATAATAAATTGTAAGTGTGCATTTTTAGCACAGATATTTTTATGAAAAGAGGAAAAGCAATGCCTGCTATTATTGTTGTAGGAACCCAGTGGGGCGATGAAGGAAAGGGTAAGATCATCGACATCATCTCCTCCCGTGCTGATGTTGTTGTTCGCTCTCAGGGCGGAAACAACGCTGGTCATACTGTTGTAAATAATGGTGAAGTATACAAGCTCCACCTTATCCCCTCCGGTATCCTTTATAAGGACACCCTCTGTCTCATCGGAGCCGGCGTCGTTCTGGATCCTAAGGATTTCATCGGCGAGCTGGACAGCCTTGAGGCTAGAGGCATCTCCACAGCCAACCTGAAGGTCGACCCCCGTGCTCACATCGTTATGCCCTGGCATATCGCTCTGGACGGTCTTTCTGAGGCCTTCCGCGGAGGCAAGGACATCGGTACTACCAAGCGTGGTATCGGCCCTACTTACATGGACAAATACGAGCGCTGCGGCATCCGTATGTACGACCTTGTACACCCTGAGGTGCTGGCTGAGAAGATCCAGTCTACAGGCAAGCTCAAGAATAAGATCATCACTGAGGTATACGGCGGCGAGGCCTTCGACCTGGACGCTGTTACCGCTGAATATACCGAGTACGGCAAGCGCCTGCTCCCCTACATGGACGACGTGTCTGTCCTCACATTTGAGGCTCACAAGGCCGGTAAGACCATCATGTTCGAGGGCGCTCAGGCTACTCTGCTGGATATCGACTTCGGTACATACCCCTATGTAACCTCATCCCACCCCCTCTCCGCAGGCGTTTGCGTAGGTACAGGCGTGGGACCTAAGGTCATCACAAATATAATCGGCGTCGCTAAGGCATACACCACCCGTGTAGGCAAGGGGCCCTTCCCCACTGAGCTGGATGACGAGATCGGCGACCAGATCAGAAACGTGGGCGGCGAGTTCGGTACAACTACCGGACGTCCCAGAAGAACGGGCTGGTTCGACGCTGTTATAGTACGTCATTCCGTAAGAGTCAACGGTCTGGACAGCCTGGCTATCAACAAGCTGGATACCCTCGCAAACCTGGATACCCTCAAGGTATGCGTGGCTTACAAGAAGCCCGACGGCACTGTTACCGAGCACTTCCCGGCTACCCTGGAGGAGCTTGAGGGCTGTGAGCCTGTTTATGAGGAGTTCCCCGGCTTCACTGAGGACATCTCAAAGTGCAGGAGCTTTGACGAGCTTCCTGAGAATTGCAGGAAGTACATCGCTCGCCTTGAAGAGCTGGTGGGCTGCCATGTGAGCATGGTAGGCATCGGCCCCGACAGATCTCAGATCCTGGAAAGATAAGCCGGCGTCCGGAGGAACTTTTACGTTCCAAGGAGGATCGCTATGAAGCTATACCGCAAACTGCTGGCGGCTGCCCTTTCAGCCGCCTTAACAGGGTCATTGGTCGCCGGACTGCCTGCAAGGGCTGCTCTGGATGCACCGGATCTGAGCTATGCTGCTGAACTTGACAAAACCGCCACCCTTTCCTCAAAGGAGGCTGCCGCTCTGCTGATCCGTGAGAATTTTAGGGAGCGAAACGCAAGCTTCACTGTCACTGTGGGCTCATCTCTCATCAGCAGCAAAAACGACATCTCAGATATGATCTCAATGGCTTTGGCTGAGACCGGAGACCCCCATGAGGGCGACTATCTCCGCTGGACCATCAAGCGCTACAGCTACACTACCACCGCAAATTCCCGAAACGGCACCACCAGCGTCGCCTTCACCATCACCTATAACTCCACTGCTCAGCAGGAGGCTCAGGTGGATAAGGAAGTCGACGAGCTGATAAAAAAACTTGACCTGAATGGGAAGTCGAATTATGAGAAGATCAGCAAGATCTACAGCTATATCGCCGGGAGCGTTACCTATCCCGACAGCATCGAGGATCTTCCCAGAGAGTATTTCTCAGCCTATGGAGCCCTTGTCAATAACGCCGCTGTCTGTCAGGGCTATGCTCTGCTGCTCTACAGGCTGCTGTCTGAGGCTGATGTTCCGTGCAGGCTCATCCCCGGTACCGCCAACGGCGGCAACCACGCCTGGAATATCGCCGAGGCAGGCGGAAAATACTACTACCTGGACGTGACCTGGGACTCTACCCTTGGCAACAGCAAGCCCTGCTACCTTATGCGAGGCACAAGTGATTTCGACTCGCTGCTGCCTCAGTATAGCCATTCAGCCGGTGCTTGGGACCCCAACTCTCCCCTATATTCCGACTACTCAGCAAATTTTTTCGCAAGATACCCCATGTCAGAGACCGCCTATGATCCGGCCTCCAGGCTATCCTTCCGCCTTGGAGACCCGGACAGTGACGGCAAGATCGACTCTACCGACGCATCTGTGATACTTGCTGCCTACGCAAGGCTCTCCACCGGCCAGACCAGCGGTCTGACTGAGCCGTCTAAGGCTGCGGCTGATGCAAATTCTGACGGTGCTATCGACTCAAACGACGCCTCTCTGATCCTGAGCTATTACGCCTTGACCTCTACAGGCTCATCGCTCAGCCTTGCGGACTATATAAAAACACTTTAATGAGGTGAACACATGAACGACGAGAACAATTTCGGCTCCGGCCTCGACGAGATCGAGTACACCGCTCCGCCGAAAAAAGACGGTCCGGAGGGAGTAGCCGCTCCCGTGCTGGACGACATAGACTACGTTCCCCCTTCGGCTAAGAAGGGCGGCCCCACCGGAGTTTCCGCTCCTGTGCTGGACGACATGGACACTTATACCCCTCAGAGCGAGAAAAAAGGCGCTCCTACGGGAGTTTCCGCACCTGTTCTTGACGACGGAGACCAGACATTCAGCTCAGCTCCCAAGAAGCTGATCCTCTCCGATGAGGAGATCATCGCCGGACTTACTCCTGAGCAGGCTCAGGTCTTCGCAACTCTCCCTGAGGACAAAAAGCAGCAGATCCTTGATATGAGAAGAGCTCAGCTTGGCGCCGAGGCTCCTGCTCCGGCAGTTACTGCTCCTGTTTTGGACGAGGACAACTACACTCCCCCTCCGAAGAAGGAAGAGCCCCCCGCAGAGCCTGCTGCTCCTGTGACTGCACCTGTGCTGGACGACGAGCCTGAGGCTCCAAAGTACGTTTCTAAGTACCAGGACGAGGACCTGGAAAAAATCAAGGCCGAGGCTAAGAAAAAGGCCGTTTCCTCAGCTCTTACCTCCAACCAGAAGGACTCTAAGGAGAGCCTGCGCATGATGCTGGAGCTGAAAGAAGAGCGTATGGCTGAGCTGGCCAAGAAGGGCTTCGTGATCACGATCGTGCTGGCTGTGATCGGTATCCTGGCAGCCGCCGCATTCTACTTCCTGTACTCCGGCTCACTGGGCATGGAATACAAGGACGACCTGGGCGGCATCAGCAAGTTCATCCAGAATTCCTCACTTTACATCGCTATCGCCATTGCAGTTTGCTCGGTGCTCCTGATCACCGGCGTGGGCTTCTTCAAGTCCATCACCTCTCTAGTGCTGCTTTTAGCAGGTATAGCTCAGATCTTCCCGGGTCTGCCAATGCTTCCTCAGCACGAGGGCGGCATCGCTAAGGCCGGTCTGTTCTACGGAGTGGCTCTGGTGGGAACTGTGGCTGTTTTCGTCACTCTCTCAGCAAGCGAGGCTGTTGGTCAGTATTTCAAAAAGAAAAAGCCCAGTAATTACGACTGAGCATAAAAAGATCCCCCACAACGGGGATCTTTTCTTTTTTATGTGAGAATTCCTGTTGACAAAACTCCCCCGGTGTATTAAAATATAATCAGAAAGAATCGTGCCGAAAGGAGCCACCTGTTATGATGACGATAAAATTCGAGGATTTTTGCAACAACTATGACCTGTTCGTCAAGCTCTGCGAGATGACCAGCGAGCCCATGAAGATCTCAAAAAACGGCCGCACTGACCTTGTGGTGATCAGCGCCGAGGCCTATGAGCGGAGAAAGAAAATGCTTGACCTGCGTGAGAAGCTCCTGCGGGTCAGCGACGATGAGCCCTTCGGAGACCGAGGCATCTCCCTGGAAGAGCTTGGCAGGTACCTCACAGAGATCGAAAGCGGCAAATAATATTTGACAGATCGATGAAAAATTGGTGAAATGACAAAAAAATCCTTGACAACTCACCGGGAATATTCTATAATTATTCTAGTGACGGTGCAGGGGTCACCGTCCAAGATATCTTTTCATTACCATGAAGGAGGATTTTAAAATGGGTGTATTTCGTAGATTAAGCGATCTGCTCAAGTCAAATGTCAATGACCTTATCGACAGAGCTGAGGATCCTGAGAAGATGGTCAAGCAGATCATCATTGATATGCAGAAGGAGCTGACTAAGGCTACTCAGAATTACGGAAAGGCTAAGGCCAGTGAGCGCCTTGCTGAGAAGAAGTATGAGGACGCTAAGAAGGTATCTCTCAATTGGGAGTCAAAGGCTAAGGCTGCTCTGGCTGCCGGCGACGAGGCTCTTGCTAAGCAGGCTCTTGCCAGAAAGGTAAAGGCTGACGAGGACGTTGAGAGCTACAAGGAGATGTATGAGTCTATCTCTGACCAGACCGAGGCTATCGGTGATCAGGTAGAGGTGCTCAAGGCTAAGCTGGATGAGGCTAAGAGCCGTCAGGCTATGCTCATCGCTCGCTCTCAGATGGCTGATACTAAGAAGCAGCTCGCTCAGGCAGCCGGCGGCTTCGACGGCAATTCCGCTATGGAGAAGTTCGACCGTATGGAAGAGAAGATCCAGCGCAAGGAGGCTGAGGCTGACGCTTTCAATGAGATCGCCGGTAATGCTTCTGTAGACCCGGAGCTTGAGGATTCATTCGCTAAGATCGAGTCCGACGCTAAGGTAGATGCTGAGCTTGCTAGACTTATCGCTGAAATGAACGGCGGCGAGGCTGCTCCTGCTGCTGAGGACGCTGAATAATTAAAGTCTGAAGGAATTTTTATGAGCAAAAAAAAAGATGATATCACTCCCGACAATGTTCTGAATATGTTCCTCCCTATCATGGGAGCGCTGTTCATCGCAATTTCGTCTATCCTCTACATTCTCTATAAAAGCTGGAGCAACAAGCTCTACTTTGAGAAGTGGAAGGATTACGACGACTGCGGGATCTGAAATATCAACAATGGCGGCAGGATAACTGCCGCTTTTTGTTTGTGGAGGTGCTATGGAAGATACTATCAGGATCCCGGGAATGGCCATTTTCGCCCTGATCTTGGAGTCAGTGCCAAGGATCGTGCTGCCGTTCCTGCTGCTGTATTTCTGGCGGAAGAAAACCTCAGCGCCCATGAAGCCTGCTCTCATAGGAGCGGCTGTATTCATGGTGGTCATACCGGCGAAGAACCTTCTTATGAAGTCCTTCGGCCTGGAGGACACACCGTGGATCTACTACATACTGTCGGCTTCGCTGGCAGGAGTTTTCGAGGAATGTGGGCGGTATTTCGCCTTTTCAAAGCTGCTCTCTGACAGCGACGACCGCAAGCACTCGATCACATACGGTATCGGCCACGGCGCCGTAGAGTGCGTGATCTCGGGCTATCTCAGTTTTCAACAGCTTATCGTTGCACTGTGGATAAACGGCGGCGGAAAGGACAAGTCTGCGGAGATGCTTGCTGACTCTCACCCCTTTGTGTCGGTGTTCTTTTTCCTCTCAAGCGCCGAAACGCTTATTTCCCACATTGCACTGTCAGTGATCGTATTCGCCGCAGTCCACAAGGTGGACGGGAAGAAGTTCCTCATAGGAGCGATCGGCGCCCACGCCATTCTCGATATGTGCATGGCTTTCATGTACATGGGGAAGCTGGAGCCCTTGGAGCTCTTCCTGCTGGAGATCCCCATGGCCGTAGTGCTGGTGATCGCTGCAAGGGCGATCTACCGGGATCTGTACAGCTGCGACGACATTTACGAATAAACAAACCGCCCAGTGGAGCTCACCGGGCGGTATTTTTTTACTTTTTAAGAGGAAGATCCTCCTGCTTCACCAGCTTGGCATCTACCTGCTGGATCACAAGTGCGTCAATTCCGGAAAGTCCGTCCTTTCCGTCAACATCGGCCTGCTTTGCACCCTTTTCTGTAAGGGGATATTTTGCGGGAAGTGCCACGTTTTGCAGGATCGCTACTGCGTCCTGGAGGTCCACCTTGCCGTCTTCAGTGGCGTCGCCATAGAACAGCTTCTCCTCAGGATCAGTGGGCTGAGGCTCAGTTGTCTCAGGCTCAGTGGGATCCTCGCCGGCCTCGTAAACAGCAGTGAGAGTCACTTCACTGTCAGCCTTGAACTGGATCACAGGTGTGTTCAGAGTTGTGCTCAGAACCGATCCGCCGCTGACCTCCCAGTGGTCGAAGCGGTAGCCTTCCTTGGCAGAGGCCTCGGCCTCCATGGTGTAGTCGGAGTGATACTTGCCTGTCCAGGTGGAAAGGCTGTCGTCCAGAGCAATGGTATTCAGCCGCAAACTGCCCTTTGTGCCGTCGTTGTTCACGGTGACTGAGCTGAGCTGCTGGCTCAGATCCAGGTGCTGCTTGAGCTGTCCTTCTGAGATCTCATAGCGGCGCTCATAGAACTCGGTGATCGTGTTGTACTCCTTCTGGAATTTATCGGTGCCCATGCTGCCGCTGAGGCTGTCGGAGTAAAATCTCTCATAGGTGTCCAGGATCTGCTGGCGGTATTTATCCTTGAAATAGCCGATCATCTCGGAGGTCTTCTTGGTGTCCATGTTGTAGTTTGCGATGTCCATGTAGGTACGGGCGAAGTCCAGACGGAACTGGTCGTCCTTCAGAAGAGTGATGAACATCCGGCTGAGATCATCGGTATTTCGGCTTATCCTGCCGATCTGGTCGAAGTTCACGCTCTTGGTCTCGCTGCCGTAGAGCCCCTGTCCGCTCTCAGTGTCGAAGAGGAACATCCTCCAGCGTCCGTCGGCGTACTCAGAGCTCTCATCGGGAGCATTCGTGCGCCATACAGCCACGTTGTTGCCCGGCCAGTCGTCATTTCCCCAGTAGATCTGGGCTGCGAAATAGTCCAGATAGCTCCGCATATCGATCTTCTCGGAGAGCTGGCTGTAGGTGATGCCGCCGTTGGCTGCGCTCTGGATCAGAGCATTCCACTCCTCCAGATCCTTGTCAGTTCCCTCCTCAAGCTCGCCGTTTTTGATCAGAGCGACATCGCTCTTCTTGATGCCGAAGTGGTCGTCTATGAAGTCGTCGCTGACCTTCTCGGTGAGCTGATAGATCCCCCAAAATTCGCCGTCTATGAAGAGTATGCACTCGTCGTTTGCCTGAGTAGCCATGGCTCTTCCACGGATAAGGCGCTGGTTTATGCTGTCACGGAAGTAGGCGTTGCCCACGTCATTTCCGCCGTTTCTGATAACGATCGAGGAGAACTTCTTCAGGGCCTTGCCGTTTTTCTCCTTGACAGCGCTTCCCGAGAAAAAGTCGAAATCCAGCACATCGTTGCCGTAATCGGCTCTTGCGTAGATGTTGAAGCTCTTCTGAGGAGCGCTTCTTGTAGCGGCGCCCTTTATGCGTATGCCAACGTTCTGGTCAACTGCCAAAGTTCCGCTGTCGAAGACCTGCATGGAAGCCTCACGCTCCCATTCTCGGCCCTTCTGAGTGTAGTTGGCAGCCATTTTCCACGGCTCCATCATTCCCCAGCCGAAGCCTCCCCAAGGACCGCCCCAGGGATCCTGCGGGCCGCCGGGCTGAGTGCCGTTCTCCTCATCGAAGACCTTGCCCTTGCAGTAGATACCGGTCTCGTAGTTGAACAGGTTCTCCGGGTCAGTGACCAGCGAGATCACCTTCATTTCCTTATAGTAGCCGCTATTGGTCTTTCCGATGAAGTATGTCTTGGTCACAGGTGCGCTGACTCTGCCCTGAGAGTCCACCGCAACTGCCCTTATGATGGCGGCCTTATCCACAGGCTTTGTGGGAGCAGCCACGTTCTGGGCGCTTATGTCAGTTCTTGCGCTGAGCACGTTGGGAGTATCGCTCATGTCGTCAACAGTGATAGCGCCATCGTATTTCTTCGACTCAGCCGTAGGGTCAGAGCCGTCTGTGGTGTAGTAAACTGTGCAGCCCTCCGGAGCTGTGATAGTCAGCTGGAAGGAGCTTCCGTAGAAGCCGCTCTCCTGCGAAAATTCCGGCAGACGTACTGCATCGCTGCCCTCGGGAGCTGCGTTGGCATTTCCGGGAGTGCAGGCCATAACGTAGTATTCGCCGCTTCCGTCGGGGTACTGTCCGTAGGCGGTATCAGAGACAAGCGCTCCAAAGGTGATAGTATCTGCAACAGTGCCGTCAGGAGCTGTGAGAGTGATAGTCTCGCCGGAAGCAGACATTCCAAAGGGCGCGATCGACGGATCGGTCTCAGCGGCAGTTGAGTCGCAGTAGATCAAAAATCTTCCGCCGGCAGCAATCGTAGTTCCTGCCGGGATAGTGAAGCGGAAGGGTTTTGTTGCCTTGTCAGAAAGGCCGTAGCCGCCCAGGTCGATCGCAGAGCCGGTAGGATTTATCAGCTCGACGTAATCGTAAAGTCCGCCGTCCGGTGCAGGCATAGTGGTGTTCTTGGAGCAGACCTCGTTGATGGAAAGGCCTCCTGCGGCGTTTGCCTGCGGAATTCCGGGCAGACACCCTGCCAGCATACCAAGGCAGAGGATCCCAGCGGCAGTTTTTCTTGCAAGTGATCTTCTCATAGTTTCATTTCCTCCATTTTGGAAATAGATTTTCCCCTTCGCTGCGGTGTATATGTCTGTTCCGCATACAAGTGAATTATATCTCTTTCACCAAAAAATGTCAACTATTTGCAGTAATATTCCGCAAAATTTGGGCAGAAATGAGCAATTTAGCTTATTATCATGCAAAAAAGCGGGGAGGGCGCTCTCGGGCTCCCGGCGGTTTGGACAACATATGGAGAAAACAACACGGGCGGATATTATCCGCCCCTACACGGTGTTTCCGGAAACATCGGCCCAAAGGCCATCGAATATAAATATAATTGTTGACATCGGGGCGGAGGCGTGGTATAATTGAATTTGATGATCATTTTCATTTTTGGAGGACATAATGAAACGAGACTCTGGTTATAATACTAAACAAAAGGAAATGCTGCTGGATTTCCTTATGACAAATCGCTCACGCCATACGAATGTGGCCGAGATCGGCGCTTTTCTGGCCTCTGAGGGCAAGCCCCTCGGCACAGCCACTATCTACCGTCAGCTGGACAAGCTGGTGGAGCGTGGCGTTGTGCGGAAGTACAGCTTCGACGGCAAGACCGGCGCCTGCTATCAGTACGTCGAGGACTCTGACTCCTGCCGGGAGCACTTCCACCTGAAATGCCTGTCCTGCGGCCGTCTGATCCATTTGGACTGCCAGCACCTCATGGGCATAAATCAGCACATCGCTCAGCACCACGGCTTCCACATCGACCCCGTACAGACTGTTTTCTACGGAAAATGCGCCGATTGTGCCGAAAAGGAGGAGCCATGAGACAGCGTGCTGCACTGCTTTTTATGGCAGTTATGCTGCTGGTGACCTGCGCACTTTCCTCCTGCGGAAGCTCCGCAAAGGCCGAGGACGGTAAGCCTCTCTCTATCGTCACCACCAGCTTTCCGCCATACGACTTCGCACGGGCAGTTGCCGGAGACAGTGCCCAGCTGACTATGCTGCTGTGCCCCGGTGCCGAGGCTCACTCCTACGAGCCAACTCCCCTTGACATAGCCAAGATCCAGGCCTGCGACGTCTTCGTTTACATCGGCGGAGAGGGCGAGGTCTGGGTGGACAAGATCCTGGACTCCATCGACACCTCTGACAAGACCGTGATCCGGCTCTTCGACTTTGTCTCTCCCCTTGAAGAGGAGGAGGTTGGCGGCGAGCACCACCACGACCATGACCACCACGACGAGGAGGAAGAAGAGGAGCCTGAGTACGACGAGCACATCTGGACATCTCCACGAAACGCCATGCTCTGCGTTGAGGGCGTCTGTGAGGGGCTTTGTCAGGCTGCTTCCGAGAAGGGATCCTCCGATCTGGAGGAGAGCTTCAGAGCCAGCTCCTCCGACTATATCCAGCGGCTAAGCAGCCTTGACCAGCGCTATGAGGAGATGTCCGCAGCCGCTCCCTCTCACCTTATCGTGGTGGGAGACCGCTTCCCCTTCCGCTATCTGGCCAGCGATTACGGCCTTGAGTACATGGCGGCATTCAGCGGTTGCAGCTCAGAGACAGAGCCCGGCGTCTACACCATGGCACTGCTCATCGACGAGATCCTCGAACACCATGTGGACACAGTATTCTGCCTGGAATTCTCCACGAAAAAGCTGGCGGAGAAGCTCTGCTCAGCCACCGGCGCTCAGATGCTGACTCTCCACTCCATGCACAACGTTTCCGCAGAGGACTTCCGCAGCGGAGTCACCTGCGCCGACCTTATGGAAAACAACCTTGACGCTTTGAAGGAGGCGCTGTATTGAAATTACTGGAATGTGAAAAGATCGCCGCAAGCTACGACGGAACAGGGGTCATCGAAAACCTGAGCTTCTCCGTAGGCGAGGGCGATTACCTTTGTATACTGGGCGAGAACGGCTCCGGAAAGAGCACCCTGGTGAAGTGCCTGCTGGGGATCAAGCAGCTTGACGGCGGAAAGATCACCATGGGCGAGGGCCTGCGTCAGACCGACATCGGCTACCTTCCTCAGCACATCGACCTGAAAAAAGGCTTCCCGGCAACAGTCTACGAGGTAGTGATCTCGGGCTGTCTGGGAAGGCGTGGGCTGCGTCCCTTCTACAATTCAAAGGAGAAGGCTCTGGCAAAAAGCGCCATGGAGCGCCTGGGCATCGCTGATCTGGCAGAAAAAAGCTGCCGTGAGCTCTCAGGCGGCCAGCAGCAGAGAATGTTCCTTGCAAGGGCTATGTGCGCTGCCAAGAAGCTGATCCTCCTTGACGAGCCAGTTACCGGACTTGACCCGGCGGCCACCGGCGAGATGTACGCTCTGATCAATGAGCTGAACAAAAAGGACGGCATGACCATAATCATGGTAACTCATGACATCATGCGGTCCCTGAATTACGCCACACACATCCTCTGCCTTTGCTCCAGCAAGGAGAGCTTTTTCGGCACGGCTGAGGAATACGCAGACAGCCACCTTGCGGCTGCTATGATGGGAGGAGGCGCATAATGGAAGAGATCCGCATAATGTTCTCGCCGGAGTTTTTCCGGTCTATCCTGCTGCCTGCCCTTATCGGCGGACTGGCAGTCACTGTCTGTGCTTCCCTGCTGGGAGTTACCCTTGTGCTGAAAAAATACTCCATGATCGGTGACGGACTTTCCCACATCGGCTACGGAGCACTTTCCGTGGCGGCGGTCATGAATTTGGCTCCCCTGAAAGTCGCCCTGCCGGTAGTCGTTATCGCAGCCTTCATTCTGCTGCGGCTCAGTGAAAACAGCAAGCTCAGCGGAGATTCGGGCATTGCGCTGTTCTCCACAACGGCTCTTTCTGTGGGAATTTTAGTCTCCTCAAAGGCCGGCCTCACCAACGATGTGAGCCACTATATGTTCGGAAGCATCCTGGCAATGAGCAGGAGCGACGTGATCCTGAGCATAGTCCTTTCCCTGGCAGTCATCGCCGCCTTCATCTTCCTCTACGACAGGATCTTCTCAGTGACCTTTGATGAGAGCTTTGCCCAGGCCACCGGCGTGCGGGTGAAGCTGTACAGCATGATCTTCGCCGTGCTTACGGCAGTTACCGTGGTTTTGGGAATGATGATGATGGGCTCGCTGCTTATCTCAAGCCTGATCGTTATCCCGACCCTGACTGCAATGCGGGTCTGCCGCAGCTTCAAGGGAGTCGTGCTGGTTTCGGGAACGGTCTCTGCGGTCAGCTTCCTGATCGGTATGTTCTCGGCGCTGCTGCTGAACACCGCTCCCGGAGCAAGCGTTGTCATCGTAAATGTGATCTTCTTCCTCGCATTCTCACTGGCCGGAAAGCTCAGGAAATAGGCGGATAGATCCTGACCTCCTCGGTCAGATCTACGGGAGAGCTCTCCTTGGGGCGCTCCGGAGGAACATAGATCTTCACGTTTTCTTCTTCCAAATGATCACCTCCGCAGAGTTAGTTTCCCCAAAAGCTGCGGAAAATATACATCAAGGAGCAATTATGGATACTTCACTTCTCATACAGCGCTGCGGAAAGGCGATCCTCAGCGTGATCATCTCGGCAGTGCTGGGAGTTTTCCTGTCAATGTCGATCGGCGCTTTTTTGGGCGGAGGAGACTCCCCCATGATCCGGGTGGTGTCTTCCCTGTTCACAGTTGGACTTCTCTGCGTTTTCGTGGGGAATTGCGGACTGAAGGACGCTGAGGCTGACAAAAAGTCCGGCGCCAGCTCTATGGGCTCAGCCGCTATGGTCTCAGGAGCAGCCGCCCTGCCAACCATGCTGAGCTGGATCGTCCTCATCATCACAAAGCCCTTTGCAGGGGGCTTTTACCGCATTTTCAAGCTGGTGAACGGCTGGGGCTTCCAGCTGTGCAACCTCATAAATCGCAGCGCCTCCTCCAAGGATCTGACCCCCGGCCAGACCGCTCTTCTGGCATCCCTGATCATTGTTCCGGCGCTAGTATACTGGTGCTTCTACGCCAGTGTACGCATGGGCAGGGAGGACTGAGCCGTGTCAGAAACTATCCTCCGCCAGACCCTGATAATGCTGATCCTTATGGCCGTGGGAGTGCTCTGCGCCAAGATCGGCATGATCCGCCCTGAGACCAACAAGGACCTTTCCAAGATCGTGCTCCAGGTGGTCAACCCGGCCACGATCTTCATGTCATACCAGACCGACTACCGCCCGGAGCTGGCCAAGGAGCTTATCCACTCCTTCGCCCTTTCCGCAGCTGTCTTCGCAGCCCTTATCGCCGGAGCATACATTCTCGTTAGGAAAAAGCCCGGCCGTGACCTGGGAGTTGAGCGGTTTTCCGCAATTTACTCCAACTGCGGCTTCATGGGGATCCCCCTTGCGGACGCTCTTTTCGGAGCAGAGGGCGTCTTCTGCCTCACCGCATTCATCACAGTTTTCAACATAATGGTGTGGACCCACGGCGTGATCCTGATCTCAGGCGAAAAAAGCCTGAAGCAGGCCGTGAAGGTGCTCTACTCCCCTACGATCATCTCCATCGTGCTGGGCATCGTCTGCTTCTTTGGCAGGATACGTCTGCCGGAGGTGCCCCTTTCGGCTGTGGGCTTCATCAAGGAGCTGAACACACCCCTGGCAATGATCGTGTCCGGCGTGACCATCGCCTCCACCGACCTAAAGGCTCTGGTGAAAAAAATGGCAGTCTGGAGGACCTGTGGGATACGCCTGATAATTCTACCCGCAGTTATATCCCTGCTGGTTTCAGTGATCCCCGTGGAGGAGAAGGTACGGCTTGTGGTCCTCCTTGCAGCAGCGGCTCCACCGGCGGCAATGTGTACATTATTCAGCATTCGCTACGGTCGTGACTCACTGCTGGCCTCCGAAATATTCACCTGCGGTACTATACTTTCAGTTATCACCTTACCGGCTGCCGTTCGTTTTACGGAATTTTTAACAAAAATACTAACTCCCCTTTGTGAATAACGCTGATTTTAATAATTTTAGCTAAAAAACCTTTGATTTCCATGGGAAATGTGTTATAATATATTTAGAAATTAGACAATTGCTTTACAATTGTCTTTCTATTTTTATGATCGTTGCCACCGGACTTCCTCATGTTTTGCCCCACAAACAGGCGGATAACAGGTGATGTTATTATATTATGGAACGGAGTTTTGTACCAATGGAAAAAAGAGGAATCAGTAAACTAGATCTTAAAAGAAGAAACAGGATGCAGATCCTCCGTGTTATCAGAGAATCTGGTCCCATTTCCCGTGTGGACGTGGCAAGCGCTCTTGAGATCACCAGAGCCGCTGTTACCATCATTACCAACGAAATGATCGAGGAGGGCGTGCTCGTTGAGATCGGTGAGGCGCCTGTCAATACCGAAAAGCTCCAGAAGGGCAGAAGAAAGATCCTCATCGACATCAATGTCAACAGCCGCTTCGCTCTTGGAGCTACCGTTGACGAGAAGGAGGTCAGCATCGGCCTGACTAACCTCAATTCTGAGGTGCTGGATAAGTCCAGCATGGTCATCGACGAGCGTACCACCAGCAAGGACATCATAAACTACATAATCAAGACCAGCAATACCATGATCGAGAACAGCGCTCTCACTAAGGACAAGATCTTAGGCCTGGGCGTGGGCGTAGTTCCCTCTATGTGGGGCAAGCTCAAGATCTTCTACAAGGACGGAGTTCTGGACTTCTCCAACTTCATCGAGAAGCTCTCAGGCGGCCTTGACCTGGATATCCACTGCGGAAACGCTATCGGCCTTATGGCTCTGGCAAGCAACGACTTCCGGACCCAGAACGGCTATCAGACCAACACGGTCTTCCTCCACAACGGAAATCAGGTCAACCTGGCCATCGTCAATAAGAACGAGCTTTCTGCCGACTATATCTCCTACACATCAATGATCGAGAAGTACATCGTTTGCCCAGACGGACGCTCATATGAGGGCTATCCCAACGGCTCGGTGAAGGCTGAGCTCTCCCGTGGAGCTATGCTCAGCGCTGTGTATGAGATTTACTCAAAGGAGAAAACTCCCCTGCTCTACGAGCTCACAGACGGCGACAAGAGCAAGATCTCTATGGACACCGTTTTCATGGCTCTCATGAGAGGCGAGGAGCCGGTTAAGGCTCTTGTGGACAGCATTATCGCCAAGTATACAGTCCTCATCAACAACCTGGCTATCAGCCACTTCGCAAAGAAGATCGTACTGCACAACTACAAGCTCAATGAGAAGCAGTTCGACTACGTCAAGCGTGAGATGATCCGCCTTGTCAGCGAGGAGATCGCAGACAGGGTAGTCCTCAGCAAGCTGGACGGCAAGAACAACTTCCTGGGCGGCTGCGCTCTTATCATTCAGGATAACTTCTACGTTCGTGGAGGTATGCAGTAAACTCAAAGCCGGAGCATTTGCTCCGGCTTTTTTTGGGCGAATGACAAAATGTAGGGGGCGATTCCCACATCGTCAAAACCGTCGGGCGAACGGAATACGCCCCTACAGAGCGTTTCCGCATACGATATGTAGACGACTGGGAGGCCGAGGGCGGCCTCCCCTACAATTTGTTGAGCGATATGCTTAATAAATGGCCGGGCGCACAATGTTCGCCCCTACTGAGCCTCCGCAACAAAATCGCTGATCCCCGCAAAGATCGTCAGCGCCACCTTCTCCTGATATTCCTCCGTGTTCAGCAGCGCCGCTTCCTCCGGGTTGGACAAAAATCCGCACTCCACCATTACCGTGGGATTGGTGCTATAGTAGCACAGAAAAAGCTCCTTGCCGCACAGCTTGATCTCCCGGCGGTTTTCCGGCTGCAAAAGCTCCCCGAAGCGTCCCTGGAGCTCCCGGGCAAGAGCCTCGCTGCGCCGATTTGTGGCGGAATAGAACATCTGGGCGCCGCTGTAGTATGGATCAGTGAACTCGTTCTGGTGGATCGACAGGCAAATGGCGTTCTGGCGGCTGTTGAACAGCGCCAGCCGGTTGTCCATGTCGGAGCTCTTCTGGCTGGCCATGCCCTCTATCCCCTCGTCATGTATGGAAATATCGCTGTCCCGGGTGACCTGCACCTCATAGCCGTTTAGCTCAAGCAGATCCCTCAGCCGCAGGAGAATGCTCAGATTTATGCCCTTTTCCGGCACGCCCTCCGCCGACACGCAGCCCCCGTCAAAGCCTCCGTGTCCAGCGTCGATGATGATGACAGGCGGCTCCTCGCTGTAGGGGGCAGATGCCGGAACAGCGCTGTTTTCCGCCTTTCGTGACAGGTGGGAAAGTGCTCCCATAGCCGCCGCTGCGCAGACTATGAGGATACCTCCGCTGATGATCTTTCTGTGGATCTTGTTCATTCTTGCAGCTCCTTCCGATGCTTGTTTCTAGGAAAATATATGCGCCCTCCCCATGGATCATGCAGTGAGAGCTGTGCATGAGCTCTATTTTAGTTAGTTTAGCACGGGTCAACTATTTTTCTGACAGCTCAACGGTTGGTTGTTTTCTGTAGCGGGATTTTCGCTTGCACTCAACTATGCGTTGTGGTATAATTATTTTAGAAGGCAACAGTCCTTCAGTATACTCCGGAGAAAAACTATGGATAAAAAGAATATTTTTCGCAAAAATCTTGTTGCACGGCGCAAGGAACTGGGTCTGACTCAGGAACAGCTTGCTCAGCGCATGAACGTTTCTGCCCAGGCGGTCTCAAAATGGGAGAACTCCAGCTATCCCGATGCTGAGCTGCTCCCCCTTCTGGCAAAGGCGCTGAACACCTCCCTGGACGCACTTTTCGGCGTAAAGGCTCCTGACGGGTCTATCGACCTGCTCCAGCTGATCCACGACGCTGTTCAGAGCGCTGCCCCGGAAAAGCGGCCTGAGCTCATGATGCAGATGTTCTACGCTGCGGTCTGCGCTTATCAGCCAAATATCCAGAATGCGGTGCATCTGAAGGACGACTACGATCAGGAGACCTTCGCCGGCGGCAAGACAGAATTTGAACAGATACTCTCTCGGCTCAACCGTGATCTGAGATACTTCGTTTACATGGAAAATCCCAAGGACGGCGTGAACAATTACTTCACCAACACCAAGAATATGGCTAGGCTGCTGAAGACCCTTGCCGACCAGGACGCTATCCGCATCATCAGCTACCTGGGAAGCGGCAGGCGCAACAGGATGCACTCCCCAGAGGTCATCTCCAAAAGGCTGGAGATCCCCGTGGACAAGGTGAGGTACGTTATCGACAGGCTGGACCGCTTCGGGCTGGTCTGGCGTGTCAGCGTGGACCTGGAGGAGGGCGAGTCGATCATGTACGGCTATACTCACAGCCAGGCACTGACCATGATCCTGGTGCTGGCGGAGAGTATCAGCAACTACTTCCGAGCATGGGACCCCAATTTTGACACATACTCACATGGAGTTTTCAAGGACGAGGCCGGAGATCTCTCCGCAGAATTCCCGCAGGTATCCTGGTGGGGAGAGGACGAGGTCTAAACCATTTTTTCAGGAGGAATCAAAATGAAAAAGGCAATAGCCGCTATTTCAGCGCTGATCATCGCAGCGCCATCACTTCTGCCCGCAGCTGATGCACAGGCTGCCGACACCTACAACATGAAAGTTACCGTGGACATGACCGACAGCGGTAAGGCCATAAGCCCCTATATTTTCGGTATCAACGAGTACGGACATCAGGACGATCTGAAAAACCTAAACGTCAACGCTGTCCGTCAGGGCGGAAACCGCATGACAGCTTATAACTGGGAGACAAACGCTTCCAACGCAGGCTCTGACTGGAAGCACAGCTCCGACAACAACCTCTCCAATTCCGACCGCCCTGCTGACTGTGCACAGGTGCTTTCGGCTGAGGGAGCAAAATACGGCTTTGATTACAAGCTCACCACACTTCAGCTGGCCGGATACGTCGCCGCAGATAAGGACGGTCCGGTAAGCGAGGCAGAGGCTGCACCTTCATCACGCTGGAATAAAGTCGAGCTGGTGAAGGGAGCTCCCTTTGCTGAAACTCCCGACCTTGAGGACGGAACAGTCTATATGGACGAGTACGTCAACTACCTGGTGAACACCCTTGGCGGAGCTAAGACCTCCACCGGTATGCAGGGCTACAGCCTGGACAACGAGCCGGCGCTCTGGGCACATACACATTCCAGGATTCACCCCCAGCCTGTCACTATCGAGGAGCTGGCTGCAAAGTCCATCACCATGGCCGCTGCGGTAAAAAAGATCGACCCCGATGCTGAGATCTTCGGACCTGCTCTTTACGGCTATACCGCCTTTGACCACCTGGCTGACGATGACTCCTCCACTGAATGGGAGGACGCTAAGAAGGCCGGCAACTATCACTGGTACCTGGACTGCTATCTGGACCAGATGAAGAAGGCCAGCGATGAGGCCGGTACACGTCTGCTGGACGTTCTGGATATCCATTATTACTCAGAGTCTGCCCGTGAAGGCGCTGCTGACAGAGTGCAGTCTGTCCGCACTCTCTACGAAAAAGGCTTCGTGGAGAACAGCTGGATCGGTCAGTGGTGTCAGGAGAACGTGCCTATCCTCCCCACGGTAAAGAACTCTATCGACACCTACTTCCCCGGAACTAAGCTGGGTATCACCGAGTACAACTTCGGCGGACCTGACGATCCCTCCGGTGCTATCGCTCAGGCCGAGGCGCTGGGCTGCTATGCTGACCAGGGAGTTTACTTCGCAACTCTCTGGGGCGGAAGCGGCTTCATCCTCTCAGGTATCGACCTGTACACCAACTACGACGGCCAGGGCGGCTGCTTCGGAGACACCCTCCTGAGCACCTCCACTGAGGACGTTTCTAAAGCAAGCGCCTATGCTGCAATAAATTCCGGCGACGACTCAACTGTTACAGTTATGGTAACTAACAAGGACTTCGAGTCACCTGAGAACGTGAAGATCGTTCTGGACGGCGCTAAGAAGGACTACAAGTCCGCTGCTGTTTACGCAGTTTACGGCGACAGCACCGATGTTCGCCTGATCGACGTTCAGGATATAGACGGCAAGTCCGTTGATGTTGAGCTCCCTGCACTTTCCGCTGCAATGGTCGTTATCAAGGACGAGGCAGCTGATATAACTATCCCTTCGGAGCCTGTGATCAAGTCAGTGGTCTACGACGACCCCATGGACCGCATCAACGAGAACGGCTTCGTTGAGATCCCCATCACCGATCCTGAGCACCTTAGCAAGATCGTGATCACCGGCGATGTTACTTCCTCTCTTGGCTCTGCCTGGGGAAATGCCGGCTGTGCAGTCTGCATAAACGCTGTTGACGAGGACGGAACAGCCTTCTGGACCTCCAAGAGCTACAGCCTCAACCTGGGATCCGGCTCAAAGGCAACTGTTGAGTTCGACGGCACCCTCAAGAACAAGGAGGAAGAGGTCAACGCAGTTGTGGCCGACGGCAAGGTGGAGCTCCAGAAATGGTGGGATTCCTCCGAAAAGAAGGAGCAGGAGCTGGACGACGTGATCGACGTAAGCTACACCAAGGTAGAGGTATTCTACGAGTATCCCGCCGAAGAGCAGCAGCCTGCTGAAGCTGACATGGGCGATGCAAACTGCGACGAAAAGGTTGACCTGAATGACGCAGTTGCGATCCTCCAGTACGCTGCACTTCCTGCGAAATACCCCCTGACCGACCAGGGTATGCTCAATGCCGATGTTATCGACAACGGTACCAGCGGAGTCAACGGTGTTGATGCTCTTGCAGTCCAGATGGTGGACGCAAAGCTCATAAGCACAGATAAGCTCCCCATTACCAAGGCGGCTATGGAAGAACTGAAAAAGTAACTTAAAAGGGACTGCAAATGCAGTCCCTTTTTCTTGGTCTTGTAAGGCAGCATAGAGCCGGTCTTCCTTTTAGGCGCTTGCCAGGAATTCTCTCATAGAGCTTGTGCCGCCGGTCTGTGTATATGCGTAATACTGAAGGATCGTAGATGCGTCAGAGGCGTCCACAAAGTCGTCGAAGTTTACGTCTGCGATCGCCTTATCCAGTGTGGGAGCAGCTCCGGTCTGGGTAGCTGCATACTCTGCCAGCACCACTGATGCGTCAGAGGCGTCGATGTAGCCGTCATAGTTCACATCGCCCAGATCTCCATCCTCAGGATTGGGGCCGCTTTCCTCGCCCTGTGTCAGCAGCTTCACTGCGCTGCCTGAGGCTGTTCCTGCGTAGCTGAGTGCGTCAGCTGTGATGTTCACAGAGGCTCCCGCAAGGTCAGTGGTCTCAATGGGTGTCAGGGTATAGGTGATCGAGCAGCCGGTGGAGTTGCCCTCCTCCTTCACAGCCTTTACCTTAGCAGGTATCACTGTGCCGTCAGCTCCGGTGAGGAACAGGCTGTCCCCTGTCAGGGTCTCGTCCTGCATATGACGGGTGAAGGTAACGGTTGCTCTTGTGGAATTGTACTCAGCGCTCTTTATCTCGGCAGGAGAAACGCTCTTCATGTTCAGGTCAATGTTCACCTGTACGGGAAGAACAGGCAGCCACTCTGACTCAGTGCTCTCATAGCCCTCAGCAGTCAGCTTTATCTTCCACATACCCTCGGGAACGTCCCATGCGAACCAGCCTGCGCTGTCGGTTATCTGGGGATTGAGCTGTTCGTAGTCAACAGCATTCCAGAGGACTTCGTTTCCGTCCTCGTCCTTATAGTAGATCTCGGCCGTGGCTCCCTTGATCGGGTTGCTTGGCAGGAACTCATAAGCGATACCGCTTGGGTCGATCAGGTAGCTTATATCGCCGTCATTGCCGACCTTTGCATCGCCGATGATCAGTCCCTTGAGCCAGCTGCTCACGCCGTCGATGACCTTTCCGGCCGCCCATACGGTCGCAACAACTGCGCCAACTGCCAGAAGCTCGGGAAGGATAGCAGCTCCGCCTGCGATAGCGATAGCACCGGCAGCAAATGCCTCTGCCACAAGGCTTCCGCCAACGATAGTGAGAGTGGCCTTGCTCATAGTAGTTCCTACGGAGACTGCCAGCAGCTCGTTCTCATGCTTCTGGACTCTGGGATCCTTGGAATTGATGATGTCACGGATCTCGCCTACCATTCCGGCGCCCTGATTGGCGACCTCAAGGTAAGTAAGCGTGTTGTTTACTCTGTCCAGACCCTTGCTGTACTTGGTGACCTTCAAGCCAAGCTCCTTAGAGAGCTTTGCGTCCTTGGCCTTCATCAGCTCAGTCAGCAGCCCCTTTTCGGTCTCTGTGGTGGCATTTACTGTGAAGTCGTAAGCTGCATCGTCACGGGGACCAACTGCCCAGGAAGCAGGCATATCTATACAGATCGAGCCGCTTGTACACTTGCTTACTGTGTCGGAGGACTTGCCCCAATCAGCGATCCAATTAAGGACTCTGTTACCAAGGGAGCCGTCCTTCACATCCTTGTAAGGATCCTCTTTCACTTCGGTCTTATTTCCGCCGGAAGCGCCCTGCTCCTCAGGGAGAGGGATATTTCCGAGAATGTCCATCATCTCGTCGCCGTCTGTAATGATCTTCACAAGGTAGTGGTGGATCTCGCCTTTGCCGTCCTTGTAGGTCATGGGAGACATCACGAAGCCGAAGCTCTCAGGGTCTGCCATAACGTCTTCTGGAGTTACCTCAGTTCCGCCCATTACGAGAGTTTTCTCACGGGTCTCAGCGTGGACAAATCCGGCTGACTCATCCATGGTCTCGGATACATCGAATGCAGCGATCACTGTGTCCTCATCGCCCTCCACCGTGGTTTTGGACAGTGCGAGAAGGTCGTCGGAGATGTCGGGCGCCTTCTGATCGTCCTCGGTCTCCAGGAACTTGTGTCCGTCGATGTAGGCTGTACCGCCTCTGTTTTCCACCATAGCGGAGGAAGTTTCAGGGATAACGTTGATATTCAGCGTGCCGGGTACTCTTGTGTCGAAGAAGCCCTCGCCCTTCCAGGTGCCGGACTCCTCATCGAAAGTCAGAGGGATGTCGGACTCCTGACCGTTGACAGTTGAGCTGACATAAACAGCCAGAAGGTCGTTGTGTGAAAGAGTTACCTCGAAGTTCAGAGGATGACTGGGATTTAATGTGATGTGAGGCGAAGCGCCTACTGTGAATACATCTGTCAGATCATCTACAACAAAATCATGTGTGTAGTGGGTAAGGAGGACCTTTTCGATGTTTACAGTGTTTTCTGTACATTCAACAGTTCTCAGCTCAGACTTGTTATTGCCTGACTGAGCATAGAGAACGATCTGCTGGCCTTCCTCTGCTTGGATCTCGATGGTGCCTTTGAATTTGCCGCTGTACTTGATGGCAGTAAGTGAAGCAGCTTCCACACCGTCTGCGAAGATCGTAACATCATCGCTGCCGTGAACATAGCCCACAACATTTATCAGAGATACGCCGTCCCTCAGAACTGCCTTCTGAGGAGCTTTCATGGTAACAGCGCCCTGTGCTACAGCGTAATTGTCCACCAGGATCGGGTCAGCGAATTCTCTGTAGCTGTTGTTGTAAGTAACGTTCAAGTAAGCGTTGACCGATATATCTGCGCCAGGCTCAGGCACGGTGCTGAAACGGAAGATGCCCTCAGTCTCATTGGGGTCGAGGGTGAAGTAATGAGAATACTCAACGCCTTCCGTATCGTCTGACGTGAAGCTGCGCTTGGCGATAGGATTGCCGGAATTAGTGCTGACATAGATGCTGCCTTTTTCAAACAGATCATCAAAGGTGGGATTGAGCTTGTAGTAGACCGTATAGTTTATCAAACCGTTTTCGCCCACAGAAGTTTCCACCCTGTTGATGAAGGAATTGGAGCGGTCTGCAACATTGACTCTGCTGTCGTTAAGAGCTTCGCAGTCACGGAATGTGTAATAGTAGTAGTTCACGTTGGGGACAAGCTCTCCGGGCTCGAAGGGCATATCCAGCTCCTCCAGCTTGTGGCACTTGTAAAATGCCGAGCCGCCGATCTCCTTAACAGAGCCGGGGATATGAGCGACTTTCAGATTTGGAGAATCTCCGCAGATATCCGCTGGGATGACCTCTATGCCGTCCTCAAACCATATCTCGGTAAGACCGCTGCCGTAGAAGCAGTTTCCGTCTGTGCTCTTTATGCTTTTAGGAATAGTGATACTGCTCAGTGCAAAGTCCTTTCCAAAGGCAGTTCTTCCCAGAAATTCAAGGTTTGCAGGAAGATGAACAGCCTCCAGACCGGTACACCAGTAGAAAGCGTCGCCGTTTATCTTAGTCACGGAATCGGGGATATTGATGCTTCTCAGGCTCGGACAGTCCCAGAATGCACGGTACTGGATCTCATCCAGACCGTCAGGCAGATCGACCTCCCTGAGAGAAGGACAGCTATAGAAAAATCTGCTTGGGATAAAGGTGTTGCCCTCAGCGAAGGTAACTGTTTCCAGCGCTTCGCAGGCATGGAACGTATACTCACCGTTGTTGAAGGTGAGCCCGGCAGGGACAGTGACTTCCTTCAGAGCATCATCATGATAGAATACATAATTACCAAGCTCACAGCCATTTTCCGGGATATGCAGGTCAGTCAGCGACTTACAGTACTGGAATGCCTGTCCTCCGATCTTTTTGACTGTATCAGGGATATGGATAGTTTCGATACCTGTGCAGTTAGCGAAGGCATAGCTGCCTATGGTGGTCAGGTTTGCAGGCCAGTTGATAGTTTTGAGAGCCTCTGCGTTTTGGAACATAGACTCCGGTATCTCAGTGCGGTCTCCTTCAAAGCTGAGCGTTTCCACGCCGGAATATGAGATAACATTAGAGCCGGCGGTTATCTGGGCAGGGAGCGTGAACTCCTTGATAGCCTTATCATAGTTGAAAAGGTTGTTTCCCAGATCGGTCACGGAATCAGGGATATTCAGCGTTGTGACCACAGAGCTTGCACACAGGCTGCTTGGTATCTTTTCCATGCCGTCGGCAATGGTGACGGTCTCAACATAGGACTTCTCAAAAGGCGACCATGTTTCGGTGAGGGTCGAAGGAACAGTTACCTCCTTCAGCTTTTCGCAGCCGTTGAAAAGATACATTCCAAGATGCTCCAGGCCCTCATTCAGCTCCACCTTTTCAAGAGAGGTACAGGTATGGAAAACTTCATTTCCAAGAGTTTTCACAGTAGAGGGGAGTTTTATCTCAGTAAGCCCGTCACAGCTCTCAAAGGCGTTTTTTTCGATAGTTTCAAGCCCCTCCGGCAGGTCAATGGTGGTGAAAGCATCACTGCCATAGAAAGCGCACCATTCGATAGTCTTTACGCTCGAAGGAAGGTCGATGTCGGTAAGTGCGTCAGCATCTCCGAATGCACGGTAGCCGACTGTGGTAACGGAATCAGGAACGACCACCTTGGTCAGCTTGTCCTGATATACGCACAGATAATCCGGTACAGCCTCGATCCCGTCCTCCAGGATGATCGTTTCCAGAGGTGTATCAGCAAAGGAGTTCCTTCCGCCTATGCCGTAGTAGCTTCCGCAGGAGATACCGTCCTTCTTGAGAGTCTTTGGGAGAGTTATCTCCTTCAGTGAAGGGTTGCTGCTCAATGCCCATACGCCCATGGATTCCAGACCTGAGGGCAGATCAATGGAGGTGAGCAGGGGCATATTGTTCAGGGAGCTTTGTCCCAGCCTGGTGACGGTCCTGCCCTCAATGGTGTCCGGCACGTCCAGAGAGGTAACGGTCTCCTTATCGCCGGTCCAGCCGGTGATCGTGACGGCCTCGTCGGTGATCTCGTAGGTAAAGCCGTCCGCAGTCTCGCCGGTTATGGGGTCGGCGGCTTTTGCGGTCAGCTCAAAGACCCCTGCCGGGAAGTAGACAAGTCCGGCACTGGCAGTCATTGCAGCAGCGGTAATGGCAGAGAATAATCGTTTTTTCATATACAACACCTCCAAATAATTCAACTTTATACGGTTTAATATGTATCATTATACCATATTTCTTTTGTAAAATCAATAAATGTCACAAAAGAGTCATTGACAAATAATATGTCATATGGTATCATAGCTGTGGAGGTGCTGCTATGCTAAGTGAAAGGATCACGCTCGTAATGAGCGTTTTGAATGCAGAAAATGCCGATATTGCACAGATCGCAGGCTTCGATCAGTCCAACGTCAGCCGTATGAGGAGCGGCGCCAGGATCCCTCCGAAAAACGGTACAAGTATCGGTAAGTTCGTGGACGCCGCTATAGATCTTGCCCTAAAAACAGGCAAGGGCGAGGCTTTATGCAAGGCCGTGGGCTACGACGGGGAGTTCTCCCGTGAGAGCTTCCGCAGCAGTCTGCTGGAATGGCTCTATGAGGACAGCGGTCTGCCTGAGTCACAAATGCTGCTCCCAGATCCGGAGGCCGGGATATATTTCAGCAAAAAGCTGAGCACCCTCATGGACACCGTGGGGATCTCCAACGTGAAGCTCAGCAAGGCCGTCAGCATCGACCCTTCATACCTGAGCCGTATGCGTACAGGAAAGCATCTTCCCAAAGAGAACTCAAAGGTGCTAGAGCGGATCTGTGACGTGCTCATCCGGCGAACTATCGACAAAAACGAGCTGTGGAAGCTCTCTGAGGCGGTGAATATCCCCGAGAAGCACCTGGCGGCTCAGCCAAGACTGCTGGCGGAGTGGCTCCTCAGCAGCAAGGAGACCGCCTACCGTGCGCCGGTGGGACAGCTCATCGAAAAGATCGGCGCCATGGATCAGCTTCGGCAGGTGCCTATCCCTCCGCCGCCGACTGATGTACTGCTTTCCGCAGAGACCGATGATTCTCGGGAATACCTGGGCATTTCCGGCCTGCAAAAAGCCGTTATACGCTTCCTTTGGAACAACGCTAAGTCCGGCGGTGAGCTGCTTTTGTACTCAGACCAGAGCATGAGCTGGATGAGCGGCAGCTACAAGAGGATCTGGCTCTCCCTTATGGCGGAGGTGGTGAAAAAAGGCGTCAAGATCAAGATCATCCACAACATCGACAGGAGCTCCTCCGAAATGCTGGAGGCGATTTCCAGCTGGCTGCCCCTGTACATGACAGGCCAGATCGAGCCCTACTACTGCATGAGAAGAAAGGGCGAGCGCTTTGCCGCCACATTCTTCATGGCAAAGGACCAGGCCTGCATCACGGGCTGCTGCGTGGCAGGCTTCGAGAATGACTGCGCCTACAGCTACATCACCGACAAAAAGCGGCTAACGGCCTTGCAGAGCCAGTTTGAGAACATTCTTGCGGACAGCCGTCCCCTTGTGCAGATCAGCCGGGATGTGCCTGCGCCCTCAAAAAACGGCCTCATAAAGACCATTGACGGCGTCCGAATGGATATCTCCGAGAAGAAGGCTGTCCTCAGCAAGCTGACTTCTCCCACCTGCTCCTTCCACTTCGATCACCCGCTGCTGTTGGGAGCGTTCAGACACTTCATTTTGTAAACAGAGGATCGGCACATGAACGACAAGCTATTCAAGCGCACAGCTGCCCTTGGAATATCTCGAGGAAGAATCCAGCTCTGCGCAGAAAGGAAATGGAGAACTATGAAGATCATCGCCATAAGCGCCGTGACCGGCGGCGGAAAGACCACCGTTGTGAACGAGGCCTGCTTTCTCCTAAAACGGGCGGCTGCGCTGTATTTCGACGCCTACTCCTTTGACGGAGAGGTGGAGGACTTCCCGAAATGGCAGGCTGAGGGGGCTGACGTGAACGTTTGGGATCTTTCCCCTATGAAGGCGGAGATCGACCAGCTCCTCCAGAGCGGCAAGTACGAATATCTTCTGCTGGACTACCCCTTCGCCTATCAGCACAAAATGCTCCGTGACTATTTGGACTGCTGCATTTTCATCGACACGCCCCTGGATATGGCGCTTGCAAGGCGTGTCATTCGGGATATGGGGAACTTCTCCACTAGAGAGATCCTCATCGAAATGAAGACCTATCTCAACAACGCACGGCCGCTTTTTCTCCAAATGCAGAGTGAACATCTTTCCTCCTGCGACTACATCATCGACGGCTCAAAGCCTCTGGAGGAGATCGTTGGTGAAGTGGTGGAGATCATACAGCAGCTCTGAACATTGCCTGCCCTGAAGCTAAAGGCTGCGCTGATATAGAAGTTTTATTCCATAGTATTTCTGATATTCAGTCAGAAGTACTATGTAGTTTCTATTGACAGACTTTCAATACTGTGCTATAATTGCTACTAACAAAAATCGGAATTTACAGGAGAAATGAACATGAAAGTGAAATCAAAGAAGAAAATCATATTATGCTGTTGTATTTCTTTGATACTGCTGTTGTTACTGGCTGCTGTCTGGTTTTTTCAGTTTACGCCTTTAGGCTATCGGATGTCAGTTCCATACCGCATTTCCTTTGAAAAAGCAGCAGATAATATTTATGTCAACAAGAACTATTCCGGTAATATCAAAGAAGCAATCAGGCTCACGGAAGATGCATTGGAACGGGACAGAGCATTTTTCGGAGAATTGCAGTGTACCGATACTACGATCATTATTTTCTGCGATGATGATAAACTGCTTGCAAAGCTTGGCGGAGAAAAAGATACCAGAACTTCCAATTCAAAGAAGAATTACATTTCTGTTTCGGATGAATACATTAATATCGATATAATAGCACATGAATTCACTCATGCGGAGCTGCATACCCGCCTGAATATGGATGTCCTGAAAAAAATTCCCACATGGTTTGATGAGGGACTTGCCACGCAGAATGATTATCGTGAGCAATATGGGCTGGATGCATGGATCGAACAGACCGATAACGGAAAAAATGCACTCCCTCTTGAAGAGATGGATACAGGTTCCGAATTCTATGCAGGAACAGCAGATGACAGGCGTTTCCGCTATCTGAATGCGAAACATGAGGTCGGTGTTTGGATGGAGACTCATCAGCAGAAAGGGTTGTTAGAATTATTTGATAAGCTAAACAACGGCGAGGAGTTTGATACCGCTTATTTCAAATAAATTCTGATTTAGCTTAGTAACAATAAATACTATGCCCCTGAGCACTTTGAAATGCTCAGGGGCATAACCTCTATATGAGTACCGATCTTAAAGCTCCGGGGCTTTTATTTTGCCGGAGAACTGTCGTTTTCTGCACCTTTTGTGCAGATAATGAGTTGAATGATCCTTGAATTTATGATATGATCTAACTGGGAAATTATCGTTACTTAGATGTAAAGGAGGATCAGAATGAAAAAAACTCTCAGATCAGCAGCAGCTCTCATGGCAGCCGCAGCACTGGCTCTCAGCTCAGCTCCGGCGGCAGCAAGGGCGGACAACCCTCTCGTCCAGACCAGCTACACCTCGGACCCTGCTCCGCTTGTGTATGACGGCGTGTTCTATATGTACACTGGCCACGACGCTGACGGCGCTAAGGACTACGTCATGCCCGACTGGAAGTGCTTCTCGTCCACGGATATGCAGAACTGGACTGACCACGGCACTATACTGCCGGAGTCCACTTTCGCCTGGGCCGGTGAGAACTCCGCCTGGGCTGCTCAGTGTATCGAGCGTGACGGAAAGTTCTATATGTACGTTACCGTTGTGCCGAAAAACGGCGGCGGACGAGCTATCGGTGTGGCCGTGGCGGACTCCCCTATCGGCCCCTTCAAGGACGCTCTGGGGAAGCCTCTCTGCGGACCGGACTGGGCCTTCATCGACCCCACTGTCTTTATTGACAACGACGGTCAGGCCTATCTGTATTTCGGCAACCCTAACCCCTACTACGTCAAGCTCAACAAGGATATGATCTCGTACTCCGGCAGCGTCACCAAGGTGGACATGACGCCGGAGGGCTTCGGCTCCAAGGCTGACGGAAGCAGGATGTACGTTGAGGGGCCTTGGTTCTACAGGCGTGGAGATCTGTACTACCTGCTGTATGCGGCAAACGGTATCCCCGAGAATATCGCCTATTCTACAGCTCCCGGACCTACCGGTCCCTGGACATACCGTGGGGTCATCATGCCCTCTGAGGGACGCAGCTTCACCAACCACTGCGGCATTGTTGACTATGAGGGACACTCATACTTCGCCTATCACAACGGCGACCTTCCCGGCGGAAACGGCTTCCAGCGCTCAGTCTGCGTGGAGGAGTTCACCTACAACGCCGACGGAACTATCCCAACCATAAAAATGAGCAAGTCCGGTCCTGCCCAGCTCCGCCCACTTGACCCGTTCCAGAAAACAGAGGCCGAGTGCTTCTGCTGGGAGGAGGGCATCGAGACCGAGAGCTGCTCTGAGGGCGGACTGAACATTGCCAACATTGAAAACGGCGACTACATCAAGATCAAGGGCGTGGACTTCGGTGACGGCGCTGACACCTTCACCGCAAGCGTGGCTTCGGCTACCTCCGGCGGAAAGATCGAGCTGCGCATCGACAAGGCTGACGGCGAGCTCATCGGCACCTGCGACGTGCCCGGCACCGACGGCTGGCAGAGCTGGCAGGAGGTCAGCACTCAGGTGGAGGTCTCCGGCCAGCACGACCTGTACATGAAGTTCACCGGCGAAAGCGGCTTCCTTTTCAACGTGGACTGGTGGAAATTCTCCGGCGCAGGGGCTCCTGTCCTGGAGGAGGGCGTGCTCTTCCACAGCACCTTTGAGCGCTCCCTGGACAGCTGGAGCGGCAGAGGCGGCGTCAGTGTGGAGCGCTCCGCAGATGCCTTCGCAAAGGGCGAAAAGTCCGCATTTGTCTCCGGCAGAACAGGCGCCTGGCAGGGCGTTATCAGGAAGCTGAGCAAGGACTTCCAGCCCGGAGAGAGCTACAGCTTCAGCGCTATGGCCATGTCCCCTGAGGAGGACACCAAATTCCACCTGACCCTTCAGTACACCCTGGGCGAGGACGTTATCTACAAGAAGATCGACAGCTCTCTCGCTCCCGCCGGCCAGTGGGTGCAGCTTTGCGGAAACGACTTCCAGCTCCCTGAGGATGCTCAGGATATGTACGTTTATGTGGAGACCGATGAGGGCGATGAGGACTTCTACGCCGACGAGCTGATCGGAGCTGTTTCCGGCACCGACCTTGCAGAGCCGGAGCTGATCTACGCTCTCCCCGGTGACGTTGACCAGAACGGCAGGATCAGCGTTTTCGATCTGATCTGCGCAAAGGAGGGCTACACAGAGGGCTTCTCCTCGCCAAGAAGGAGCAAGTCAGCCGACACCGACGGCAACGGAGAGGTCGTCCTTAACGATCTTGTGCTCTTGCAGAGATACCTTCTGGGCAGCATCTCTGCTTTCCCTGACAGCATGAACTGAACAGCAAAAGGCAGTCCTTGTGGCTGCCTTTTTTTGATATTTCTTCATTATTCAACGGTTTTTTGTTGAACGGAGCAGCTTTTTGTACCCCTTATGAGGCCATTTTTTTCCAAAGGAGAATGAACATGAAAGCAATTCTTACCGAAAAGTTTATCCGCTATCAGAACGGAAAGGCTGTTATCCGTGCAGAGATAGCAGCCGACCTTTTCTCAGATCTTCCTGATAACGGCCAGATCGGCGGCTGCGTCCTGGACATGGGTTCTATCGCATGGGTGATCAGCACCGGAAAGCTCTACGGGCTCAGCTCCACCGGACAGTGGATCTGCCAGACGGAGGGCGAGTGATATGACGCCGCTGTATGAGCTCCTGAAGCCGGTAAATGTGCCCTGCGCCCGTGATCTGAGGACAATACTGTTTGCCCGACTCATTGGCAAAAAAGCTCCGGCTCAGAGCAGAAGCCATTACATCACCGCTGATGAAAAGGTGCTGTGTACCAGTCTTTCGCAGCGATATGCGATAAAGGAGGAAAACAATGTCGAATGATTACATCGGACAGTTCAGAGGTGAGGAGATAGACGAGCTTCTCGAAACTGTGTCAACAAACGTCTACACTAAGGCTCAGATCGACAGCGCTCTCAGCGGCAAGGTCAACACCGCTCCGGGAATGGGCCTCTCTCAGGAGAGCTTCACAACCGAGGAGAAGGCTAAGCTGGCTGAGCTTGAAAACTACGATGATACCGCCGTCAAGGCTCAATGCAAGGCCCTTGCTAAAGCAGGAGTGAAAAACGAGCTTTCCACCGAAAATTTCTCAGTATACAGAGGAAACGGCATTACCGTCACACGCAACAGTGACGGCAGCCTGACTATCAACGGCACTCAGCTTGAGAGCTCAGCCTTCATCTATCCCATGGGGATCGAGGCTACTCTCGGACAGAAATTCGTGGGCAGGACAGTGACGATCACAGGAACTCCACAGGGATACGGGCCGGACAAGTGCATAGCCCGTATCTATCAGTACAACGGCACAAGTCACCTTAACGACAACGGCAGCGGTGCCACCGGTACGATCACCAGTCCCGATGCCAAGTTCGATATACGAATTTTCCCGGGACAGACCTTTGATAACGTCACGATCTATCCCATGATCCGTGACGCTTCTATCACGGATCCAGACTATGAGCCCTACGCCCCATCCAACCGTCAGCTCTACGAGATGATCCTTTCTCTGATCAACTAAAAAAGACCGGGACTATACATGATAGTCCCGGTTTTTTTATTTCTTACAGATACCTCTCAGGTAGTCCAGCGAGCGAGTTCTTTCCTTGCTCAGTCTTTCCTCGACCTTGTTCCAATCGATAGGATCGAGCGAGACCTTCATGGTCTTCGGGTCAAGGACTCTTGCTCCAAGTCCGCAGATCGCCAGAAGATCACGGCTCCTTGTGTTGGTGCTCAGCTTTGTCTTCAGCTCCACCACCAAATTCTTGTGGAAGATCACAGAGAAGGCTGTTCCGTGGAAGGAATTTGTGAGGACGTACTCAGCATTGAGAAACCAGCCAACGAACTCCTCCGGCGAGGAAAACCTTGCATGGTTGAGCTCTCTGTGGCTAGTGTAGCTGGAGTTGAGATAAACGATCTCATACCCGGTCTCAGCGGAGAGCTTCTTAGCGTAGTTGATAAGGCTCACAGGAGGCTGGACGTGGTAGATCAGGATGTACTTCTTGCTTCTGTCGGGGAGCTTGGCGAATTTCCGCCACTTCTCCCTATCCAGGATAAGTGTTGGGTCCAGGCTCATGAAAGCGTCGATCCCGCACTCATTCTTCATCAGCTCCTCGGCGCTCTTCTCACGGACAGAAACTGCACTGAAGCGCTTGAGCAGGCTCTCATAGGTCTCCTTGGTCCCCTCGGGGAAGGAGGTGAAGCCGAAGCTGGCGGCGTAGGAGTATTTCTTAGCGCTGTCCTTCTCGAAATCCAGAAGGTAAGTGGTATCCATTCCGGAATACTTCTTGCTCCACACCTGATCCGAGCCAGAAATGAACAAGTCGTACTTGCCGCTTGCGAAGGCGATGTTCTCCCTGGTATATTTCTCTGAGAGCTTCAGCTTTCTGCCTCGGAAGCTCTCGAAAATGCCGTATTTCTTGCATTTTCCGTAGTAGTGGATGCCGGCAGAGAGGAATTTCTGGCGCTTGAACACATTCTTTGGATAATGACACATCTCCACCTCAGGGCAGTAGTAGTCGATGATCTCAGTGTCAGGCTCAAACTCTCTGACCACCTCTGAAAGGGCATAAGCCTGGAGCACAGCTCCGTAATTAGAGGCACGGTGGAAGGTAAGGATACCGATCTTCATATATTAAGCTCCTTCACATTACTAAAAAGGGTGTTCTGCTGGATCTTGTCATAATACAGGAACATGATGAAAATGATCAGCAGCTCGTATCTGTAGAGGTAGAAATCGAAGTTAGCTGACAGGAAGAATGCTATGGCTGAGTAAGCCAGGATCCTGTAGCTCTGCTGGTCATTAAGGCCAGCCTTTTTCTTGTAAAACAGCGAGATATACACAGCGGCTCCAAATGGGATCAGTGCCAGAAGTCCTCCACGATAGAGCAGCTCCAGCAGCACGTTGTGCATATGGTTGTAGGTAGTCTTGAGGATAGTGACTGTTTCCTGCTCCCAGCCAAATCCGATAAGGAAGCGATCCTTCAGCAGTGCGATACATCTTTTCCAGATAGTGACACGAGCCTGAAGGCTATGCTGCTTGTTGAAATACTTCTTGAAAATGTACATCATTCCCTCAAGAAGCCTTCCGAAGGTCAGCATAAAGTCAAACAGTACGCATAGCAGGATATACAGCCTTAAATTCAGCTTTCTCTTATCCAGCTTCCTGCTGCCGATGGAGAACTTGTTGAAAACGCTCTCACTGGCCATGAAAACTGCGAAAACGAAAAATCCGATGAGACCTGCCACAGACCACTGTGTAAAGAAGCAGAATATGGCGAACAGCAAATATCCCCAGGCCAGTGGCTTCAGCTTAGGCGCATAGGTGTAAACGTAGACGAAAAGCGTGGATAATACGCCGATTATGATGAAGTACGAGGCATTTGCGTGGGTCAGGAGGAACCAGTTCTCTGAGAAGGATCTTCCCATGTTGGAATTCATTCCTGAGCGCATACCTCGGTCGTGGTATATCAGGATCGTACACAGATGCAGGAACGTCCAGAAGACGCTCATGGACAGAAAGCCCTTGAAGAAGTTCTTGGTGTGGAAGCATAATCCTGCGCTGACAAAGCATATGAAGCCCACTGTTTCGATGGTATTTTGCACCGCATCGAAGAAATTCGCATTTCTGTAATTGAGCAGCGTTGAAAGGATATATGACACCACATACGAGAAGATGAACAGCAGAAGAGCGCTGTCCCTTTTCTGATACTTTCCACGCTTTAGATACAGGAACATCACCACGCCGAAAATGCACACAAATATCGTATACAGCTTCCACAGCTTATTGATCGTTGAGCCGATGATATAGTGGGCCGGCTTGATGAATGCCATAGTCATAAGAGCATACATCAGGGTGAGCATCGTCCCTCTTGTTATATACGGTTTTATTGGAGAGACCGAAAAACTGGTCCTGATCTTACTCACTGAATTAGCACCTGCTTACAATTATTTTTCAAAACTTGATTTTTGGGGGAGAGCGTACTCAAAAGCGGCAATGATCTCGTTCTTAGCGTTCTCAAAATCCTGCTGAGTAGGCAGAAGATCCATGTCGTTGAGGCAGAGCATCTTGTATCTTCTGTTGCGGATAGCATCGTCTATCTTAGCATTGGTAGGACGGATAGAGATTGCTCTTCCCAGCTTCTTGACATTGATCGGCTCGAAGTTACCGGAGGCCAACTGCCAATAGCGGAACATATACTGGCTCACATCACGGCTGTCACGGAACTTCCTCTTTGATGTAGCGTCCAGGAGATCATGCTCCTTTTTCCAAACAGTCTCGATAGTGCTCTTGAGGATCGGTACAGGAAGGTGCTCGTTAGCAAATCCCACGAACTCATGGTAGTGGAAGTTGAACACATTGCACACGAAGTTCTTCATGCCGATCTTGAAGGGATCGAACCACTTGCCCTTATTCTTTTTCAGGGACTTTTTCATGGAAAAATGGCTGTTGATAGCAGCCGTCATATTCACATAGATGTGGGTCATGATACCGCCGTCGTGCTTCGGGAGGATACCGTAGATACGGGGCGGATGAACGGGCCTTCCGTGCTTGAAGAACAGGTCGGGAGTGACCTTGTCTGTCAGGAACATATCGTCGTTGAAATAAACGATCTTATCGGAGAGTCCCTTGATACGGTGGATATTCAGCTCGATAGGGTGTGAGCTGAAAGTGGGGAGGTACTCCTCCGGCATATAGTCAGAGTGTTTAACGTGTACCAGTTTCTTGCAGTCTAAATTGAGCCACTCCGGGATATGTCCCTCTGTGATGAAGTATACCTTGTTCACCCAGGGAGCATATTTTTCAACTGCTCTGAACCAGTATTTCAGGTTGTCCCAGTCACGATAGCGTGAGTCACGGTCATCTGAGGCTTCCTCGATGACCTCACCGGAATACTGGGCCTTTTTTCTTCTCCAGGCCGGATCTCCTCCGTCCACCCATATCATGACGAAATCTATCTTTTCCAAGAAAAGCACTTCCTTTACTTTGAGATCTCAGTATTGTGGTGATTGCGGTCATCTTCCGCAGGAGGCGTCATATAGTCACCGTACATCTGAGTAAGGATCTTATCGTAAGCAGCCGGTCCAACGAGGGTGATGTCCTCAAAGGGATACTTCACAGCCTTATCGTAGTAGGCTCTGGGGAAGATCTCCCTCTCCGACCAAGCGCCCATAAGGTTCGCAACATATTTTGAGTCGCTGTACTTGTATTTTTTCAGCAGCCTGTCGATCTTGTCCAGGATCTTCTTGTAGCTGAGGACCTTGTTCATCTTCAGGGTCTTGCCCAGCCAGATCAGCAGATTGTGCATCTTGCCTCTGTGGCTGTCGTACATGATGTTGTCGATGAGCGAGAACTTGTACAGCAGCTTCTGGAACATGATCCGCTTGATGTGGATCTTTCTGAGCAGCTTATTGTTGGGGAGCCCGTCTAACGGGAAGAGGTCCACCCAAACACTCAGCTCGACATCGTGCTCGCCTCTGTGCTTGATCACCTTGACCTCGTCGTTAGTGAGCTTTGCAAAGTAGGAGATATGCGTATCATCGGTGTGGTAGGTGGTGAGGGTGAACTTGTTCTGCTCAAGTATCTTCAGCAGGCGCTCATAGTCCTCACGGGGGAAGCCCAGATCGATGTCGTCGTCCCAGGGGATGAAGCCCTTGTGGCGGACACAGCCCAGGAGAGTTCCTCCCAGTGCGTAGTACCGGATCTTGTTCTCACGGCAGACCTTGATGAGCTCCTCAACGATTTTTTTGGAGGCGGCCTGTACCTCGTTCAAAGAATTATTATCCATTTTTCTGTTCCTTATCATGTGTTTTGCTGATTTTGATAGCCTTTCTGATGTACATAGCGCTTGCGATGAGGCAAGATCCGCCGTAGTACAGCAGGCAGTAGAGCACGATCAGATCAACGAAGCCGAAAATTACTGAAAGAAGAATAGCGAGCGGGAGAAGTCCGCCCACGCCCAGCTCAGACTCGATCCTTACACGAAGACTGCCGACCTGAGAGTGGTCGGTGCGCTTGTCCTCAAGCTCAGGCAGTATGCCCTGCTTGACGTGCTTGTTGTATTCAGCGTTGAATTTCTGGTAGATAAGACGCATGAGAGTATCTGCGGAGGAAGCCAGGGCTCCGGCCAGCACGATCCAGATACAGCCCTTGTCCACCAGCACACCGCCGGTGTTGTAGGCGCAAACGCCCATACAAGTACACATGAGTGCCACAAGGATATAGCTGCTTATGCCGTCAGCGAATTCGCCGAAAAGCTGCTTTCTGACGCTTCTTGCCATGTTTCCGTCGGTGCAGTCCAGCAGCAGCCATACGTTGATGAGGATAGCTCCTGTAAGGTTGAGCGCAAAGGAATTCGGCAGGAACATGAGACAGGCAGCGATAGCGACGAATGCCGAGAAATAGCTGACCTCGTTAGCGCCGATGCCTGCGCTCGAAAACAGAGAAGCTGTCACAAAGGAAGCCGGCCGGTAGAAGATCCTTGAGAGAATGGGGTCCTTCTTTCTTTTCCAGGCCGGAAGATTATCTGAAAAAAACTTAGGGGTATACTTCATAGTGCATCTCACTTGCCATTCAGGTCGTGCTTGATCTGCGTAGTGCTGATCTCAGGTGTACGCTCAAGGTATACCACCTCAGCGCCCTCTTCCTTCAGGAAGTCGAACTTGCCCTTCCAATCGTCGCCGATAACGAAGGTATCGACGTGATACTCGTGGATATCGGTCTTTTTCTGCTCCCAGCTCTCCTCAGGGATAACAAGATCCACATAGCGGATAGCCTCAAGGAGCATCTTTCTCTTTTCGTAGGAGAAATAGCACTTCTTCTGCTTTTCTCTCCAGTTGAACTCGTCTGTAGAAAGGGCAACGATAAGGTAGTCACCCTGCTCCTTAGCTCTGCGAAGGAGATTGATATGGCCGTAGTGGAGCATATCGAAGGTACCGTATGTTATAACTCTTTTCATTTTGGATCATCCTTTTTTTATTTATTATGTCACTGCAAAGTGCAGATCAGTGCCTGTAGACAAAGGGTCTTCCGTATGCCTGAAGAAGTCCCGAGAAGCCGATCATCAGCTTTCTTGGGATCTTTTTGCAGAGCTTGATATACATACCTCTCAGACCCGACTCTTTTTTAGCAGGCCAAAGCGGAGTATCGCTCCAGGGGCTGAGCGCCTTATATTTGAGCCACTGGCCGCAGTATTTGTGGCCGCAGCCCTCATACCAGGGGCGCTTGCTGAGAAAGCTGGTAGTGAAGTGGATAAGAACAGGATCCTCCACAGCCTCCTTCACTTCCTTGGGCGAATAATAATCCACGGGCTTTCTGTAGGTCAGCAGCTCGGGATAGGTGAAGTCATAAAAAATGGTAACGGAATTGAATCTCGGGTGGAGGCAAAGTGTGTCCTTTGAGAGGACAGCATTCAGTGCTCCCTGGTCGCCCTGCTGGATCCTTCCGCCACGCTTCTTGATGAACTTTAGCAGTCTTTTCTCCACCTGCTGCTCCTTCCAGCGGTCAAGGTCAATGAGCATGACGCCGGAATTGAACATGATGTCGTGAGGCTGAAGGTCGATATTCTTGCGGTACTGCTTGCTGAAGGCGTCCTTCAGAGCAGCAATAGTCTTGCCCTTCATATCGATCTGCCAAAGTTCAGTTATGGACTTATTTATGATGATGTCGCAGTCCAGGTACAGCACTCTCTCAAGCTCCTTGGGAAGGTCGCTTGAAACGAAGAGCCTAGCGTACTGGCTGAGAGAGCCACGGTCGGTATTGACGTTCATGGAAAGGATCTTGCTGATGTCCCTTGCCGAGATGAACTTGATGCCGCTGCGGCCGTATTTTCCGCTGAGAGAGCTGAGCTTCTCCCTGTTTTCTTTAGAAATACCGCTGTCAAGCACATATACGACAATATCCTCGGCGTCCTTGCTGTTTTCATAAAGCGAGGTAAGAGATACCCCCAGCACTTCAGCAAAGCCGTTATCCGATGCGTAAACTATATGCGGTATCTTTTTATCGAACACAGTTTTTCACCGCCAATGAATATTTCAGCCGGTCATAAAAAAATCCCCTCAGACCGCCTGATCATGGGATACGCCGGGGCTTCGCCCCTCTAAACAGTATACCATATTCATTTTAGCATACACTTCCCTGTTTGTCAAGTATCAGAAAAGCAATAAAATGTCCCTGAAAAGGCCTGGCTGTATTGACTTTCAGAGAGAAATGTGCTATAATGTGTGTTATACACTTACATCTAAATATGGTAAAAGGAAAAACTAAAAGAATAATCCAAAGGAGTACCGACAGCATGAAAATTTCTATTTTAGGCGCCGGAACATGGGGCATCGCCCTGGCAAAAATGCTTTGCGTCAGCGGCCATGATGTGACCGTTTGGTCTGCACTTCCCAATGAGATCGATAACCTCAATGCCACCCATATCCACCCTATCTTTCCAGACATCAAGCTCCCGGACGAGCTTTCTTATACCGCAGACATCGAAACAGCCTGCAAGGGAAGGAACGTACTCATAGTTGCCGTACCTTCGCCGTTTATCCGCTCTACTGCTAAGACCGCCGCTCCCTATCTGGAGCAGGGACAGATCCTGGTAAGCGTAGCAAAGGGAATTGAAGAGGCTACCCTCTTCTCCATGACAGAGGTGATCGAGGATGAGCTGGGAGACCTGGTAAAGGAAAAAGGCCTCAAGATCGCAGCTCTTTCAGGTCCTACTCACGCCGAGGAGGTCATCAGGAGCATCCCCACGACCATAATCTCAGCCTGTCAGGACGAGAAGACCGCTATGTTCATCCAGGAGATCTTCATGAACACCTGCATGAGAGTCTACACAAATACCGATATAAAGGGCGTGGAGCTATGCGGAGCCCTGAAAAATATCATCGCCCTTGCATCAGGTGTCCTCAGCGGACTTGACCTGGGCGATAACATCAAAGCTGCACTTATCACCCGTGGTCTCGCTGAGATCAAGCGCCTGGGCGTCAAGCTGGGCTGCTGTGAGCAGACCTTCTACGGACTTGCCGGGATGGGCGACCTTATCGTTACCTGCCTCAGCGTCCACAGCCGAAACTACAATGCCGGTATCCTTATCGGAAGAGGAAAAACTCCCCAGGAGGCCACAAAAGAGGTCGGCATGGTGGTGGAGGGCATCAACGCTATCAAGCCTGCTATGCGCCTTTCAAAAGAGACCGGTGTGGAGCTGCCCATAATCTCAGCCGTCAACTCTGTGATCTATGAGGGAGCCTCACCCGCAGATATGGTGGATCAGCTTATGCAGAGATCTAAGCGCTCAGAGATCTGAGCTGAGCTGCCACAAAGGAGAGCCCTCTCTCCGCATCACGAGCCCTTACGAAAGGAAAAGATAAATTGAGCCGAGAAAGCAAACTTGCAAAAAATACCGGGATACTGGCTATAGGCACCTTCCTGCCTAAGCTGGCTTCCTTCATAACCCTGCCCATACTGACAGACTGCCTGACCAAGGAGGAAATGGGAAACTACGACCTTATCACGGTCCTTGTTTCACTCATTCTCCCTACTGCTACCCTTCAGATCCAGTCAGCAGCCTTCCGCTTCCTGATAGATATACGCAAGGACGAGAAGAAGGTCAGGACCATCGTTTCCACGATCCTTACCTTCATGATACCCGTCTCACTAGCAGCCCTGCTGATACTGTTCTTTGCGCTGCCGGGGATGGACCCCACCATAAAGCTGCTGATCTGCGGATACTACTTCGCCGACATCATCGTCAATGCCTTCCGGCAGCTTGCCAGAGGCCTTGAGCAAAATCTGGACTACTCCATCAGCGCCATCGTCAGCTCACTGTGCAAGATGATCTTTGCAGTGGTCTTTGTTTGGCACTTCAAATTCGGACTAACAGGCTCCGTTATCGCTCTTATGGGAGCCTCTACTATGTCCCTGATCGTGATAATGATCAGATCCAAGATCTACCGCTACTACAGCATCAAATACTTCAGCAAGGACTGCCTCAAGGAAATGCTGAAATACTCATGGCCCCTCATACCTAACGGTATGTCAATGTGGATCATGAGGCTCTCCGACAGATTTGTTGTCACCTTCTCCATGGGCATAGCCGCTAATGCGGTCTATTCTGTAGCAAACAAGATCCCGTCACTGCTCAACCTCGCCCAAAGCACATTCACTATGGCCTGGCAGGAGAATGCCTCCATCGTTTCTAAGGATGATGACGCAGACAAATACTACTCCCTCATGTTCAGGACCATGTTCGACCTGGTAGCAGGCTTTTTGGGACTGCTCATCTGCACTACTCCCCTGCTGTTCAAGCTGTTTATCCGTGGAGACTACGGCGAGGCCTACTTCCAGATGCCTGTGCTCTTCATTGCGATGTTCTTCTACAGTATGTCCTCATTCCTGGGCGGTATTTACGTCGCCTACATGAAGACCAAGAGCATCGGTATCACCACTACTGCCGCAGCTATCTGCAATCTGGTCATCGACATCGCACTGATCAAGTTCATCGGACTGTATGCTGCATCAGGCTCTACCCTTATCAGCTACCTGCTGCTGTTCATTTTCAGAATAGTCGATGTTAGAAAAATGGTCAAGATCACATATGACAAACTTCATATGTTCCTGGTGCTGGCTGTTCTTGTGGTCGAATCAGTGCTCTGCTACCTTCAGATGCCAGTTCTCAACTTTATCAACATCATCTTTGGTATGGCGATATTCTTCTGGCTCAACAATTCTCTAGTCCGTGCAGTTTGGACAAAGGGAATGAAGTTAGTGAAAAAACACTGAGGCGCTTGCCTTATATGATATTTAGGAGGACACTATGGGATTAAAATATTCTATCGAAAAAAACACTCAGCGACTCATCGTTATAATGAAGCATCACGGAATCAAAAAGGTCGTTGTCAGCCCCGGAGCTCAGAACATCTGCTTCGTGGGAAGCATCCAGCATGACGACTACTTCGAGATCTACTCAGCTCCCGATGAGCGCTCCGCTGCATATATCGCCTGCGGACTTGCTGCGGAATCAGGTGAGCCAGTTGCCCTTAGCTGTACAGGAGCAACAGCCTCCAGGAACTACGTCCCTGCGCTGACTGAGGCTTACTACCGTAAGCTGCCGATCCTTGCGATCACAGCCACAAAACACCCTGCTTTCATCGGCCAGAACGTTCCTCAGGTCATCGACCGCACCAATCTCCAGAACGACATCGCCAAAAAGAGCGTTTACGTCCCCACTATCCAGAGCAAGGACGACGACTGGGGAGCAGTTGTCGCTATAAACAGCGCTATCCTTGAACTGAAAAGAGGAGGAGGCGGTCCGGCTCACATCAGCCTTGAGACCACCCACAGCTCTGACTATTCCGTGGCTGAGCTCCCAAAAACCAGATGTATCGACAGGCTGTTCCTCACTGACAGGTTCCCTGCCATCGACTCATCAAAGAAAACAGCTATCTTTGTCGGCTCACACCTGAAATGGACTCCTGAGCTGACCTCAGCTGTGGAAAAATTCTGTGAGAGATACAACGCAGTAGTGCTCTGTGACCACACCAGCAACTATCACGGCAAATACAAGATCCTTCCTGCACTTGTAACATTCCAGTCTCAGTATCACGCTTCCTGCTGTGACATCGACCTCCTCATCGACATCGGAAATATGTCCGGCGCTTACATCGAGCTCAAGCCTAAGCAGGTCTGGAGAGTACACCAGGACGGCGAGATCCGTGACCAGTTCAGAGCTATCAGGCTCGTGTTCGAGATGGACGAGCTCAGCTTCTTCAAGAGGTATCTCTCCAAGGAGGAGACCGCTGCCAAGACCTCTTACTACGATGAGTGGGCTAAGGAGTACAGCGAGCTTCTCAGAATGATCCCTGAGATCCCGCTTTCAAACCTCTGGATGGCAAAGACACTCTCCCCCATGCTGCCCGGCGGCTCAGTCCTCCACCTGGGCATACTCAATTCTCTGCGAAGCTGGAACTTCTTCCATGTGAGCGAGGACATCGACTGCTACTGCAACACCGGCGGATTTGGCATCGACGGACCTATCTCAACTGTACTTGGCGGAGCTCTTGCCAGCAGTGACCGTATCCACTATCTTGTGCTGGGAGACCTGGCCTTCTTCTATGACCTCAACTCACTGGGCAACAGGCATTTCCCTAAGAATATCAGGATCCTTCTCATAAACAACGGTGTGGGTACTGAGTTCAAGAACTACAGCCACAAGGCCGCTCTGTTCGGTGAAGAAGCCGATAAGTTCATGGCTGCAAGAGGACATTACGGCAACAAGTCTGCTGTCCTGGTAAAGCACTTTGCTGAGGATCTCGGCATCGAGTACCTGACGGCCTCAAGCAAGGAGCAGTTCACTGAGCAGCTGGCTAGATTTACCGATACCTCTGCGGAAGGCTCCATGATCCTTGAGGTCTTCACCAACAGCAGCGAGGAAAGCGACGCATTAAAGGCTGTACGCAACATGAAGACCTCTATCGAAGGCTCTGCCAAGACCATCGTCAAGAAGCTCCTTGGGCCCAAAAGCGCAAAGACTCTGAAGAAACTGTTAGGAAAGTGATCAGATATGAGTATCCTGAAGAAAGTAATCAATAAGCTGCGGACCGAGAAGCTAGTCCCCGTAAAGTGTTCTGTTGAAAGCGGTAACATCCTCGCCGGAAAGACTGCCCTCATCGTTGGCGGCAGCGGCGGCATCGGAAAGGCCATAGCCAAGGAATTCGCTCGTCAGGGCTGTAATGTAGTGATCTCCGGCAGATCTCCTGAAAAGACCAAGAAATGCTGTGAGGAGATCGGTACAGAGCACTTCGTGATCATGGATCTGAACGATGTGGGATCCATCCCCGCAAAAATCGCCGAGGCCGCTCAAACCGCTGGGAGCAAGATCGACATTTTGGTCAATTCCTCAGGTATAAACGGCAAGTTCAAGTTTGGCTCTATCACCGAGGAGGAATTCGACAAGGTCATGGACGTTGATCTGAAAGGAGCCTTCTTCCTCTGTCAGGCCATGGGCAACTACATGATCGAAAACGGCATAAAGGGACATATCCTCAATATCTCCTCTGCCTCTGCACTGAGACCTGCCTGGTCGCCATATCAGATCTCAAAATGGGCAGTCAAGGGCATGACTATCGGCCTTGCGGACAAGCTGCTCCCACACGGGATAATCGTCAATGCGATCGCACCGGGACCTGTAGCGACTGAGATGCTCGGCAAGGGCGAGGGCGACAGCATCGAAATGCCTCAGCAGCCCTCAAAGCGCTATGCAGTCCCTGAGGAGATCGCATCTCTGGCTGCATATATGGTAAGCGACCTGGGAGACCTGATCGTTGGCGACACCTTCTATATAACCGGCGGAAGCGGTATAGTTTCCCTTCATCACTGATCTGAAAGCACCCACCTCGGGTGCTTTTTTTTAGGGTCTGGCTCAGAAAAATGAAAAAACCGTTGATTTTCTGTGAAGTCTGTGTTAAAATGTCAGTAAAGACCACGGCAAAATACTAAAAAGGAGCTGATACAATGAGACCCAAGCACCCAATTCTCAGGAGCCTTACAGCGCTCCTATGCTCGGCAGCACTTGCCGCCGCAGCGCCGGTTTTTCCGGCAAGAGCCGCCTCTCCCGGACAGCCGCCCTCTCAAAACGTGTCTGAGGAGATCGGCCTTGTGGGGAATCTCTTCTGCATCTCGGGCAGTGACAGCGCAGACCACGCTGCCCTCCAATGGGCGACCACTCTTCCGGCTCAGAGCTTCACCCTCTACCGCTCTACGGACCCGGAAAGCGGCTTCGTACCGGTCTATTCCGGCACAGGTGCCTCCTTCGAGGACGACGATCTGTCCCTTGGAGAGACCTACTACTACCAGCTGAAGGCCTCCACCGAAAAGGGCGAGAGCTGGTCATCGGTGAAGTCCCTCTCCCCCACCGAAGTCCCCAGCGGCCTTAGCACCTACGACAACCAAAAGGGCAGCAGCCTGGTCTACGAGACCAGCGGCTACAAGGTGGGCGACACCTACTACAGCTACTCCCTGCGAAGCCACCCCGGCCAGCAGGACATCTACCTTGCGGAGACCACCTCCTCTGACGGGAAGCGCTTCGGGAATGAGCGGAATGTGGCAGACTCCTCACAAAACCAAGACCTTGCAAGCTGCAAGATCGAGTCTGTCCACATCGACTATATCCCCGAGAAGAACAAGGTGGTGGTCTGGGCGCACTGGGAAAAGCCCTCCGGCTACAGCGACGGAAAGGCACTGGTCATCACCGGCACGCCCGGCGGACAGTTCACCGTCCACCACGTCTACAATCCCCTTGACATCCAGGTCAGGGACATGGCGATCTTCTTCGACGACGACGGCGCAGGCTACCTGATCGCTGCCGCAAATAAGTCCGGACAGGGCGCCAACGCCACGATCTACATCTTCCGCATGAACGACGATTACAGCGGAGTCACCGAAATCGTAAAGACTCTCCACGAGGATCAGTACCGGGAATTTCCCAACCTGATCAAGCGTGACGGATACTACTTCCTGTTCACCTCTCAGGCGGCAGGCTGGTACCCCAGCAGCGGCGCCTACACCGTCACCGACGACCTCTACGGCGACTGGAGCGACCTGCGGCCTATCGGCAACACCTCCACCTTCTCCTCACAGAGCGGCTGGATCGTGGACTTGCAGGGGAAGAATTACCTGATGCACGCCTATCGCTGGCTGAGAGCCTCCTCCACCAGCGGAACGACTCTCTGTCCCCTGTATTTCGACAACAGCTTCGCCTTCTACGACTACTACCCCTCATTCAAGTACAGCACCAAGACCGGCGAGCTTTTCCCCGTTCAGGAAGGTCAGCTACTCTCTCAGGACAAGCCGGCTACAGCCTCGATCGCTGCAAAGGGCGAAACTGCGGCGTATAAGGCCTTCGACGGCTCCTACCGCACCTCCTTCACAGCAGACGGCGACCATAAAAAATGGCCGTTTTTCCTGCAAGTCGACCTGGGTCAGATCTGCGACCTGGCCAATATCCAGACCTCATGGTATATCTGCAAGGGCTCTGAGGGCTACTACACCTACACCGTGGAGGGAAGCTCCGACGGTGAGCACTGGGAGAAGCTGATGGATCACACCGACAAGAACAGCGACGTGGTCAACAGCACCTACGGCTTCAACAGCGATATGCTCTCGGGAAGGGCGAGGTACGTCCGGCTGAACGTGCTGGGAGCAACTCTCCAGAACAACCCCAACAACAACTGGTACACTCCCACGGTTTACGAGATGAAGGTCTTCGGAAAGCCTGTTTCTCCGGGAAAAGCTCCTGTTCCTGCGGTGGAGTACGACTTCGAGACCGCAAACGGCAGCACTGTTCCCGACCTGACCGGAAACGGCGGCGACCTGAAGCTGAACGGCGGCGCAAAGCTCTACAGCGACCCGGAAAAGGGCAGCGTACTGCTGCTGGGAAGCGAAAACGACAACTTCGCACAGCTCCCCAACGGTATCCTTGACGGCGCCACTGAGTACACCGTGGTAATGGACGCAAAGTCCTCCTCCGACGGAGATTTCTTCACCTTTGCAGCCGGTCAGGATCAGAACAAGTACGCATTTTTCAAGATCGCTAAGGATCATTTCCGCTTCGCCACTACCACCGATACCTGGCGGGGTGAGAGCGGTATGCGCTATGACCTTTCGGCTGAGGGCTGGCACAGGTACGTTTTCACGGTCAGCGGCGCTCAGGCTAGGCTCTACGTTGACGGCGCTCTTGCGGCTCAGACCACTGAGCTGAGCACTCTTGCCGCAGACCTTGGCACAGATCAGGTCTGCTACCTGGGCAAGTCCTTCTACGGCGACGATGCCAATTTCAGCGGAGCTATCGACAACTTCCGGCTCTACCGCACTGCCCTCAGCGATGAGGAGGCAGCTGCGCTTTCCGGCGGAGTTTTAGGCGATGTGAATGCTGACGGCGAATTCTCCATTGCCGATCTTGTGATGATGCAGAGCTATCTGCTGGGCAAGGGCGGGCTGGCTTCACCCTCTGCCGGAGACCTCTTTGCGGACGGCAGGCTCAATGTTTTCGACCTGATAAAAATGCGAGAGATGTACATATAAAAATAAGCTCCGCCGGCTTTAAAGTCGGTACTCATATAGAAGTATTAAGCCATAGTATTTCTGATGTAAGGTCAGAAGTACTATGGCGTTTCCATTGACAGACCTTCAATTCTGTGCTATAATTACTAGCATAAATCGGAATTTAGAGGAGGTTATTTATGATTTGTTCAAGTTTGGAAGAAGTTCGCTTCAATATCGATAGAATAGACAATGAAATTATTAAGCTGATAGCTGAAAGAACCGACTATGTGAAACAGGCTTCATCTTTCAAAAAGAGTGAAAGTGGAGTAAAGGCACCAAATCGTGTTGAGGCTGTCATTCAAAAGGTGAGAGAAAAGGCATTAGAGTATGGTGCTAATCCTGATATGGTTGAAACTCTTTATAGAGAGATGATTTCAAGTTTTATAAATATGGAAATGAACGAGTTTAAGAAAAATCAAGACTAAATTCTGATTTATCTTAGCAACCGAATAAAATAGAATGCCCCTGAGCGCTTAAACGCTTGGGGGCAAACCTTCTATATGGGTATCCGGTGTACGCTGACGGAGCTTTCTTCATGTATTTACTTTTTTGAGGACTTGTTCTCAGCCTTGGGCTCTTCCTTCTTTTTCTCCTCGGTCTCAACGGCCTCGGGGAGGCCATTTCTCTTGCGGCCGTCAGAAATGATAGCCTCAACGATAGCGATCATGATGAATACTAAGATCGCAAGTGCCTCTAAAATCACAACAGGCATCTTTGCGTTGTCGATGATGTGGAGCAGTCTGTTGGTAACTGTGCTGGATGCAGGAACAAGCACGTTGTATGCATTTCTGAGAGTTACGTTCCTGTAGTAGTCGTCAGAGGTCTGGCTGGTAACGTCGATCAGCTCGCTGATCTTATCGCTGAGATCCTTGAGCTGAACATCAAGGTCCTTAGCCTTAGCCTCTGAGCCGGCAGGATTGTTCTGGAGAGCTTCCTTGCGCTCCTTGTAGTAGTTGATGTTCTGCTTTGTTTCAGCAAGATCCTCAGTAATGCGGAGCTTGTTCTTGATCATGTTGTCATACTGTTCGGAGGCTACAGTTGAGGACATATTTGTGTTTGTCTCGTCTGTGCCGGAAAAGATAAAGATCTGATCCTTCTCATAAGCCTCGATAGACTCCTGAACGGACTTGAGCTGCTCCTCAAGAGATGTCTTTGAGCGGTTCAGCGAGTTTATGCGGTAGTCATAGTATGAGATAGCGGCGTCCTTATTCTTTGTCAGGTTGTTGACTGTGATATAGGACGAGATCTTGTCAAGATCGATGTCCTGGATAGTTGTGATAGCCTGATAGAGGTCATCGAAGGTGTAGCCTGTTACTGATGAACGGAAACGTGTTGCGTCCTCGTTGGAGAGCTGTCTAACATATCTGCGGAGAGTTGTCAGGTTGGTATCGAAAACGTCCACAGCCTCGGAGTAGTCGTAGTCCTCATAGTTGATAGCGCTTACTGCTGTACCAAGAGACTCGTTGTAGCCGTACTCCTCATAGAAGTAATCCTGATATTTTTTAAGTATGGTATTGAGTACGTCGGTAGCCTGAGCAGAAGTGAGATCGGTCTCGTTGTAGTCGAAGTACACCTTGAACTGAGTGGGATAATAGGTAACATCCAGCATTTCCTTAGCAGCGTTGAGATTGCCGGCGCTCTCGTAAACGTTCTGGTAAACTGTGATACGGTCGATAGCATCAGAAGGGATGATACCGAAAACTGAGATACCCTCACGGATAGTCTCCAGGTTTTCCAAGCTGATGCCGAGCTCAGTCAGTGCAGACTCGATCACTGAGGGGTTTTTAATGGTGTTCACATCGAACTTTCGGCCATTGGGGTCATTGCCCTTCTCTATTCCTGAGTAGGAGAAGCTGATAAGAGCGTTCAGCTTAGGCTTATTGATCTGAGTTGTCAAAGTAGCATAACCAAAAGTCAGAACAAAAACAACGACTGCAATGATGAGCCAAAGAACGAAGTATTTCTTCAGCTTCTTGAAAATCGTAACTAGTGAAATAACGACCTCATCATTATCCGCAGCCTTATTATTTATGGTGATATTTAGATTTTTTTCGTTTGAATTATCCATGGTATTCCTCCCGTAAATAGTTCTAAAGATACAAGTTTAATGATACCATTTTTTTAAATAAAAGTCAACTATTTGACGATATTTTGGCGAAGGGGACAAATAAAAAGAATGCCTGATCAATATTTTGCTCAAATTGACAGCATTCAGCACAGCAAACAAATATCCTGCTGATGTTGCATTTTTCTGCGCCTCATGGTATAATTAAGTTACTAATATGGAAATGAGAGGGTAATTATTATGATGAACATAGCTGTGGCGCAGTCTGGAGGACCCACCTGCGCTATCAATGCCTCCCTTGTGGGAGTTTTCTGCGAGTCGCTGAAAGTTGCCGAGATCGACGCAATTTTCGGCTCGATAAACGGTATCGAGGGCATGATCGAAAATCACCTGGTGGACCTGAAGACCATGATCCTTTCCAACAACGATATGGACCTTCTTCGGCAGACTCCCTCCACCGTCCTTGGCTCCTGCCGCTATAAGCTGCCGGACTGGAAGGAGGATCCCTCCGACTACGAGAAGATCGCAGCCACACTGAAACAGCGAAACATCGGGGCTTTTCTGTACATTGGCGGAAACGACTCCATGGACACTGTGAACAAGCTGTCTGAATATTTTGCGGAGATCGGTCTTGACGTGAAGGTTATCGGTATCCCAAAAACCATCGACAATGACCTGTGCATAACCGACCACACTCCCGGATTTGGCTCTGCGGCAAAGTACGTTGCCACTACCATGCACGAGATCACCCGTGACAGCATCGTGTACAGTATCCCCAGTGTGACTATCGTGGAGATCATGGGCAGACACGCCGGCTGGCTGACGGCCTCCAGCGCCGTTCTTCACGCCATGGGCGAGACTGCTCCCCACCTTGTTTATGTTCCCGAGGTGAAGTTCTCTTTGGAGGGCTTCCTGTCTGACGTTCGCCAGGAAATGTCCAAGCACAAGGCCGTGATCATTGCAGTTTCCGAGGGGATCGAAGTTCCTGAGGGCGTGCAGTCAGGAGTTGTGGACAACTTCGGCCACAAGTATCTCTCCGGAATCGGAAAATATCTGGAGGACGTGATCCGCAGCGAGATCGGCTGCAAGGTAAGATCCATCGAGCTCAACGTAATGCAGCGCTGCTCCTCACATCTGGGCTCCAAGACCGACATAGACGAGGCTGAGGCTATCGGAGCTGCCGGAGTTCGCTGTGCTCTGGCTGGTCAGACCGGAAAGGTCATGGTCTTCCGCAGGATAGAGGACATCCCCTACACCGTAACTATCGAGACCGCCGACGCTTCCCAGATAGCCAACAAGGAGAAGTTCCTGCCGAAAAACTATATAAATTCCGCCGGAAACAACATCCGCAACTTTGCCCTGAACTACTTCCTGCCCCTTATCCAGGGCGACCTGAACCTGGTCAAGGAGCACGGCATACCCAAGCATTTTGCTATACATGAATCTGTTCTGAAATAAGGAGAAACCCATGGAAAAACTCTGCAAAGACCTGATCTATCTGCTCAGCTGTGCGGCCAACGAGATCCAGCCTGACCCCCAAAAGACCGCTCAGATCGACCTGGAGCAGCTCTACAAGCTGTGCAAGATCCAATCTCTCAGAGCAGCAGTCTATCCGGTGCTGGAAAAAGCCGGGATCGAACACAATGACTTCGCACAGGCATATCACAAGTCGGTGAGAAAGAATATACTGCTTGACATTGAGCGAAAGGCTATCACCGATGAATTCGAGAAACAAGGGATCTGGTACCTTGTGATGAAGGGCAGTCTTATAAAGGAGCTCTACCCCGAGGCAGGCATGAGAGAGATGTCAGACAACGACATTCTCATCGACGGCACTTGCAGAGAAAAAGCCAACAAGATCATGACAGACCGAGGCTACACGGCCAAACGATACCTTTCAAGCCACTGCGATGAGTACGTCAAGCCGCCGGTCATGAATTTTGAGCTCCACTCATTTCTTTTTGAGGAGAGGCTCTTTCCTCTGCTTCAGCAGCACTACAAGGATATGTCAAAGATCATGATCAGGAATTCCGACGACAGCTTCGGATACCACCTTTCAGACGAGGAATTCTATATCTACATGACCGCTCATGAGTACAAGCATTTCATCAAAGCAGGAACAGGTATCCGTGGACTTTTGGACTGCTACATTTTCCTCCGTGCAAAGGAGGGTAAGCTGGACTGGGATAGGATAAAAGCTGCCGCAAAGGAAATGGGCATGGGTGATTTCGAGGAAAAACGCCGGGAGCTGGCATTGAGGCTCCTTTCGTCGGATAAGCTGCCCCAGCTCTCAACGGACGAGGAAGCCTTCATGATGGAATACCTGAAATACGGGACCTACGGCTTGGCTTCTAAGCGTGCTGAGAACGATATAAGCCGTTTCCAAAATTCCAGCGGCAATGCCTCACGGGCAAAATTTGTCCTGTCACGACTCTTCCCCTCGCCTGCTTATGTAAAAAAATGGTACCCGTTTGCGAAAAAGCACCCCATTCTTTTACCGGCAGCCTATGTGCTGCGCTGGTACAAGGCGCTGACCTCTAGCAGAGACAAAACACGGAGCGAGATAAAGGCTCTGAAAAAAAGAAAATGATGCAGTAATTTATAAGAAAGAATGATAAGATGAAAAAAGTCGTTACAATACAGGATATATCATGCTTCGGGAAGTGCTCGCTGACCGTGGCGCTGCCCTTGATCTCGGCAATGGGGATCGAGACTGCGGTGATCCCGACAGCCGTCCTCTCAACTCACACGGGAGGCTTCACCGGGTACACCTTTCGGGATCTGACGAGCGATATCCCCCACATCGCCGCCCACTGGAAGAGCCTTGGGCTGAGCTTTGATGCGATATATACGGGCTATCTGGGCTCTATCGAGCAGGTCCAGATCGTTGCGGACTTCTTCCGGGATTTCTCAAGGCCTGACAACTTCATCGTGGTGGACCCCGTAATGGGCGATAACGGCAAGATGTACGCCGGATTTACCGATGAGTTCGTCTGCGAGATGAGAAGGCTCTGCTCAATGGCAGACCACATCATTCCAAACATGACCGAGGCCTCGCTGCTGCTGGGGATCCCTTACAAGGAGGAGCACTCTCAGGAGGAGATCCGCCAGATCCTTACCGGCCTTGCTGAGCTTGGCTGCCGGACGCCTGTTCTCACCGGCGTGCGCTCCCCCGAGGGAGGTCACGGAGCCGCTGCCTATGACTCCCAGACCGGCCAGATCTACTGCGCCTTCCGGGAGCACGTTGACCATACCGTCCACGGCACCGGCGACATCTTCGCCAGCGTTTTCACGGGAGCTGCCGCCCTTGGCAAGAGCCTGGAGCAGTCCCTGCGGATCGCTGTGGACTTCACCGCAGACTGCGTCCACGAAACTATCGGACACTTCGACGAGGTGTGGTACGGAAGCTGCTTTGAGCCCTGTCTGGGCAAGCTGATCGAATACGTCAAATAACAAAGGGACTGCACTGTGCAGTCCTTTTTTTGCGGAAAATGATGTGATCTTTGGAGCTCCTACTTCGTTTATATTACAGAAGCGCTTCAGACAGAACGAAAGGATGTGAAGCAATGAACGAGTGCGAAATGGCTGAGATATACGATAAATTCAGCGGTGCCGTCTACCGGATAGCCTTTATGTACTGCAAGAATACCGCCGACGCTGAGGACATAACTCAGGAGACTTTCATAAAGCGTTTCACCGCAGACGTGGAGTTCCCCGATGAAAAGAGCGAGAAGGCATGGCTTTTAAGGGTAGCCGCAAACAAATGCAAGGATCTGTTCCGGTCGGCAAGATACCGCTTTCTGCGCTCAGCCGTTCCCATTGAGGAGGCCGGGCTTGTGTATGAGGATCCCGAGGAAAGCCAGGTCTTTCACACCGTTATGGAGCTTCCGCCGAAATACAGGCTCGTGGTACACCTTTTTTACTATGAGGGCTACTCAGCGGCGGAGATCGGCAAAATGACAGGCTGCTCCGAGACCGCCGTCCAGACCCGGCTTTACCGGGCAAGAAAAATGCTGAAAAAGTCCCTTGGAGAGGAGTTAGAGCTATGAAAATAACTGATTACAACAAGGTCACCGACCGCATTTCACCCAGCGAGCGGTGCAGGAGAGAGGTGCTTGATATGGCAAACAGGAAAAATAGAGAAAAGATCACCCACAAGCGTATTAAGGGCAGGACTGCCGCAGTCATCATCGGTCTGGCTGTGGCTGTCTGCGGAGGTACGGCAGCTGTGGCGGCGGAGCGTGGAGCTTTCGACAAGCTCATAAACAAACGTGACAGAACCATCATCCTTGACAACGGTGTGGAAACTCCTATCGACAAATTCGACTATAACGACTACTCGATGATAGCTCCTAACGCAACTCAGTTTGAAGAGGTCAAGTCGGCTTCAAATGACTATTTCACTGTGGAGCTGGACAGCGTGTATTTCGACGGGATGGAGATGATCCTGGGATTTTCCGGAGAGCTTGCTGACGGCAATGAATTGGGGCTGAGTACCCTTGGCTTTACTACATCTCTGGAGATACAGGGCGAGAAAGTTGCTCCGGAAAGCGCTGACGGGATATGGAGATCTGATAACTGGTGGGGAACATTCGTTATTGACGAGGGCGCTGAGAACAGCTTCACAGGAAGCATGACCTGCGTTCTGCCGCCGGAAGCAAGGTTTGACGATACGGCTCAGATCAGGCTGTCGATAAATAATATCTGGACAAACGAAAAATATACCGAGGAAAACGGTCAGACAAAGTCGTGGCAGGTAATGCCTGCCGGCGAAAAGCTTGAGCTGTCGGCTGAGGTCACTGCTAATACTGACCTTGTACGTCAGGTGGACTGCACTGTTGAAGACGAGGGCTTTTCTGCTACGGTATACAGTATAACACCTGCAATGATGACTATTGGATATGATTATCCGCAGTGGTATGTCGAGAATGACGAAACTACCACCTGGTTTGAGAATGGCGAGGAAATGGAGGGGCCGAAGTATTCCATAATCGGTATGTTCTACGATGAAAACGGTGAGCTTATCGAAAATCTGCAAATCGACCCTATCGAAATGGCTGACGGTATTTACGCCGCAGGCTTGCAGCCACCAACAACCGACACCATCTACTGCCGCTTCTACAACAAGCAGTCCCATGACGAAAACGGCAATATGGAGCTGATCAAAGAGCTGGAGCTGGATATTTCCGGGCTCCGTGAATAAACTGCGAAAAGCTGGCCAGACTATCATCAGGACACAGTCCGATCCATCATGAAAGGAGATAGTCATGAGCAAGAAAAAGCAGGTCACTGACCACAAGGACGACAAGCAGACCACACAGCAGTCCGAGAGCCATTTTTCCGACAAGCAGGACGGCTGCGGCAAGGGCTGCGAATAAGCGAAAAGCTCCCCATTTTCGGGGAGCTTTTTCGTGTGCAGGGGAGGCCGTCCCCTACATATTTTTCAAGGTCACTTTTTGTTGTCGTATTTCAGCTTCATAACCTTGTAGATGAACACAAGGATCGAGATGATCACCGCAACTGCTGCCGCTGCGATGATACCAACAATGCCCATGGAGGTCTTGTCGGTCTTTGAGTCGGAAGCTGTGGTCTTCTTGGAAACAGCCTTCTCCTCCTCTTCCTCCTCGTCGTCAGCGTCCACCTTTGTGGACTTGCGGTCGGTGTCCTCGTCGTAGGTCTTCTTCTCGTTGGACTCGCCCTCGCCGCCGTCGTTGGAAAGTCCGGCGCTGCGTCCGGTCTGGCCGACTACGATCTCGCCGTCGCCGTTTTCCTGAGCAACAAATCCGCTGAGCCAAGCCAGCGATGCGTTCCAGTTGATAGTACACTCGTTTACAGACCAGGCCTCGATGTGGTCAAGATAGCACTTCTGAGGCGGGATCTGTCCCTTCTTCCAGCCGCTGCCCTGTACCCAGGGATCCTGCATACCGGAATTGGGGCCGCCTGCCATTACTCCGCATGGAGCCTTGGGGAAGGCGTCGTCGATCTGCTTCGACCAGTAGCGGTGGTGTGGGAATTCAGTGGCGTGGGTGCCGTAGCCTGTAACGTAGGAGTAGTCCATTGCGTTTCGGCCAAGGAGGTAGTCCATTCCGCCGATAGCGCCGTCAAGATATTTGTCCTCATCGGTGAGATAGTATGCGTAGGCCATTACGATAGAGTTATCTGCAACGAAGGAATTGCTGCCCCAGAGATAGCCCTTGTCGGAGTCGTTATAGCTGATCGTGCTGGCTGCGTAGGGCAGTCCGTAGCCCTGAGCGGCCTCCTTGTCCAGATAGCCGTCAGCAGCAGCGCAGATGTTCTCGGTGATGATCTCCACATCGTCCTTCTCGAAGGCTTTGGGGTTGAGGGCTGCGCTGAGAGTTCCCAGGCCGCCGGTGTTGCCCCAATCGAAGCTGCCGACAGTGTCAACGCTCTCGCCGCCGCCCAGTTTTTCGGGCATAGAGAGGAAGAACTCGCTCTCGGACATATCGTCGAAGTAGTCCTCATCGCCGGTGGTGATGAACAGCTCAGTAGCCGCCCAGCAGAACTCGTCCTCCACATCGTCGTCGCCGTAAGCGCCGCCGCCCACGCTCTCGTCCAGGGGAGCGAACATATCGGGGTGCTTCTTTGCAGCAGCGTAGGAGGTCTCCGCAGCGTCAAGGCACTTCTCGGCGAAATCCGGGTCGATGTCCTCCCAAAGACGGGCAGCCTGAGCTGCACAGGCCACGAAATTCAGGGTAGCCGCAGTCGTCGGCGGCTTGACGATACGCTTCATCTCGTCGTCAGCCGGAGCAATTCCCAGCGCCGTCCACTTCTCGTCGTGAGCCTTGTGGTAGAGCATATCCTTGTACTCGCCGCTGTCCACGATCATAGAGAACATCCAGTCCATTTCCCAGCGAGCCTCGTCCAGCAGATCGGGGAAGCCGTTCTCATTCTCAGGAATATTCATAGTTCCGTCAGCAAATTTGTCCTCAAAGCCATATTTCAGGGCAGTTTCGTACTGATTTTGGAGCATCCACAGGGAGAAGCCGCCGTTCACGACATACTTTCCGTGGTCGCCGGCATCGTACCAGCCGCCGGTGACGTCGATCGTTCCGCTGGATCCGGAATAGCCCCAGGTCTGCTGGATCTCGGCCATATCCTTGGGGTGGCCGGCAGCACGGGCAAGAGCGTCAGCGTCACCTGAGGTGATAAGCTGGCTCTCGATCTCGATGCCGCTTCTGTTCTGGTAGAAGTAGTTCAGCGAATCGTAGAGCAGGCTGGAATAGGGAGCAGGCTCGCCCACGGTAAATTCTCTGCTGACAGCACCGTTCTCGGCCTCAAGGTAGAAGGTGCCCTCGCCGTCGAAGTCGGAGAAATCCAGCACATGAACGTTGTCCTCTGAGTCCTCATCGAAGCCGAAGGGCTGGCTCTCGCCTTCAAAAACGGTCTTGCCGGAGCTGTCCTTCAGCTCGAAGGGAACGCTCTTCTTGTCGTCGCACAGGAGAGTTGCACGCTTGGCTCTCTCGGTGAAATAGCCCACCTGATTGGTGAGGATGTCGGCTCTCTGCCATTTTTCGGGGGCAACGAAGTCGTTCTCATCGCTGGTCAGGTCGATCAGTGACATATTGTCGAAGGTGATCACGGTGCCTGCTGGGAAGCAGCCGCCGGGAGTGTACTGGCCGTCGCCGCCCAGGTGGAAAGCCCACTCCGCCACATCAAGGGACTGGGTGGGTGTGAAGGTGACCTCCACCTTTTTTGTCTCGTTAGCGTTTATCTGGATCGGCTCCCACTGGCTGTCGAAGTCGCCCTGGCCGGTGGACATATTGTGCCAAAGCTCCAGGTCGCCGTCCAGGTTGCCGATCTTTGTGTAGTATTTACCGCTGTTTGAGGCAGTGATCTCGTAGCTGACCTTATACTGGTGGCCGGAAACGATCTTCAGACCTCTGTGGCGGAACTGGCAGTCCCAGCGATCCTCGCCGCCCTGAGACGCTCCGCCTGGGTTGACGATCGTGATCTTGTAGACGCCGTTGTCGATCTCGAAGTCCATCTCGCCGGGAGCGGACTCGCAGATGTGCCAAGGCAGGCCGACTCCCTCATCGAAATCGGTCTGGCCAAGCTGCTCACCGGCCTGAGCTGTCACGGGACAGATCAGAGTAACAGCCGGCAGTGCAGCTGAGAGGGTCATAGCAGCTGCGGCTGCTGTAAGAGCAGCTCTTCGCAGGAAATTTGAACTCATAGTATTACCTCCTTCATTCTCGGAGATAATTGTAATACTTTTTGGGGGCTTTGTAAAGGCATTTCAAAGAAATTTTACATTTTCCCCGAAAAATTGCAAAAAAACACACCTCATAAGAGGTGTGTCGTGTTCTTATTTAGCTCCCTTGCGGAGGATAACAGCGGTAACGGTCTTGAACATGAGCTTCAGGTCAAGTCCGGCGCTTCTCTTCTGGATGTACTCAACATCGCTCTCGACCCATTTGTCGAACTCCATATCGCTTCTGCCCTCGGTCTGGCAGATGCAGGAGAGGCCGCCCTTTACCAAGAGCCTGTCCATATGCTCGGGAGTGTACAGCACGACTTCACGGGGAAGAGGCGGACGGGGTCCGATGATCGACATATCGCCCTTGAGGACGTTGAAAAGCTGGGGGAGCTCGTCGATAGAGGTCTTTCTGATGAACTTACCGATCCTGGTGATACGGGGATCGTTCTCGGCCTTGAAAGCCAGGCCATCGCTCTGATTCTCCTTCTGGACCTCGGCAAAACGCTCCTCTGCGTTCATGCACATAGATCTGAGCTTATACATACGGAAGGGCTTGCCATCCTTAGTGAGCCTGACCTGAGAGAAGAACGGGTTGCCCTTATCGTCTATGTAGATGATGAGAGCGATAACTCCCAGCGGTATAGCCAAAACGGTAAGTGCACAGGCGGAAGCGATCATATCGAAGCCACGCTTGATAGCCTCGTAGATCTTGCCTCCTGACACCTTTATCTTGCTGTATTTTAAAGTTTCCTTAACTCCAGAATAAAGGAGGTTGAGGGACCTGTTATCGAATTCCAGGATAGGATAGTCTGTCACGCCGACTTTTTCTTTTTCCTTAAGTGATTTTAAAGTAACTTCAGTGACCTGATCCTCAGTCATAGCGTTCGGATCGAGCCTGAGATTAACTGTCTGCATATTAAACCCCTCCATTTAACGTTATGCGCAGCTGTTATGAACTGCTGGCGGAACATGAGCCAGGCAATGCTCACGGACGGCCGATAGAGCAGAAGGTGCCGAGACCGGCGAAGTAGAAAAAACTGCTCTGTAATAATGATAACATAATAAAAAATAGTTGTCAACGATATTCATTCAAATGGTAGAAAATACATTTACAGATATTACAAACAGGGGTGCTCCCTTCTCAGCAAGGGAAATACTGAAAAAAGTATACAAGGAGCATTTTATATCTTAGTACGATTATATCATATTTATAGAAAAAAATCAAGCTATTTTTGAAATTATACAACAGATCCACAAAAATTCGTCATAATATACAATGATAAATTATATTATTATGATATTATACTCTCAGTATAAGACTTTGCTGGCTTCCAGAGCAATATCCTCCGAGATCTCCTCGATAGTGCGCATTTTCCCATGGGAAATACACTCCACGCACTGCCAGCCCAGAGCCTTAGCGAAGTAGTCCGCCGTCTTCTGCGAACACTTTAGGTACTCCACATCACGCTCATGTATGTCTTTTTTCTCCTCGTGGGAGCCATAGCGCTTTGTCATGAGCTTCTGACTGACCTCAGGGTCAACTCTCAGGTAGATCACGCCGTCCGGAGCCGGGATCCCCATGAGCTCATACTCGAAGCTGAACAGCCACTTGGAGAAGCTGTCCCACTCACTCTCCGGGAGCTTGGAGCACTGATGCACTGCATTTGACGTAGTATAGCGGTCTGCGATGACGATCCCGCCATTTTCGTAGAAGCTCTGCCAGTCCTTTTTGAAGCTGGCGAAGCGGTCCACCGCAAAAAAAGCAGAGGCTGCGTAAGGGTTGACATCGCCGGGAGCCTTGCCGAACTCGCCGGAAAGGTACATCCTCACCGGAGCCGAAGCCGGGCTCTCATAGACGGGGAAGGAGATCGTCATGACCTTGCGGCCCTGTTCTTCCAATCTTTTTGCCAGCAGCTTAGCCTGAGTTTCCTTGCCGCTGCCGTCCAGACCGTCGATGACAAGCAGTTTTCCTTTCAAAAAATCAACTCCCTTGATCATGGTAGGAGTTCATTATAACACATTTCCGGAAAAAAATCAACTCCTTTTTTGCGCATCCAAGAAAGCCCGATGTTTTGCAAAAAAAGCAGGGACTGATGCACACATCGGCCCTCGTCCTGCCCAAAATTCTGCTTTCAGGCAAAAAAACGCAGCCCGAAGGCTGCGCTTTACAATTTGACTTATTCGATCTTCTGACCGCACTTCTCGCAGAAATTCTGGTCTGCTGCAACAGCTGCGCCGCAGTTAGGACAAGTCTTGCCTGCCTCAGCAGCAGGAGCCTCCTCAGAAGCAGCGGGAGCCTCAACAACGGCCTCCTCTACCTTAGCGCCGCACTTATCGCAGAACTTAGCGTCCTTAGCAAGGGGAGCTCCGCAGGTCTTGCAGTTGATCTTGTCCTCAAGAGAAGCAAGCTGGAGCTGAGTGGACTCGATGAGAGCCTTCTTCTCCTTAATCTCGGTGAAGAACTGAGCGTAATCAGCGTTGTCAGGATTTTCCTCCATGAACTTTCTGCCGATGTTAGCGAAGAGGTTGTTTACCTCTGTGTCCAGCTGAGCAATGTCCTTCTTGAGCTTGGACTTCTCGTTCATCTTCTGAACGCTGTCGCTTGCGCTCTTAGCAGTCTGCTCGACCTTATCGCCGACCTTGCCGGCAAGGTCCTTTACTTTATCCATGAATCCCATATCGGTGACCTCCTAAAAAAGATATTAAATATATTTTAGCACATTGTGCCGGATAAGTCAACATTTTTCTTGGAATTTCCTGTTAGTAATTATTTACCTTGCCCAGATCCTTATAGCCAACAGCATTGAGAGCCCGGACAGCTGCCTCGGAGAAATCGCTGCAAAACGAGGAATACAGCGTCATCAGCGGAGCATCGACCGAGATCTTGTCCCCAACAGAGCACTCCATGACGATACCGGCAGTCGGGTCGATGCGGTCCTCCTTCGCCAGGCGTCCGGCGCCCAAAAGCAGGGACACCATGCCGATCTCCTGAGCATTTATGGCAGTTATCTCGATGTCGTGAGCAGCCTTCACTGTGTAGGAAAATCTGGGTGCAGGGAGAAGTGACGTGTCGTCGCAGACGTTGGGGTCGCCGCCCTGAAGAGCGATAGTTGCCCTAAGAACAGACAGCGCCTTTCCGGAAGCGATAGCCTCCTTCGCCATAGCCGAGCACTGCTCCAAGCTGCCCTTTCCGGCCAGCTCAAGCATATTTGCGGTGAGCTCGATGCAGGTATCATAGAGAGCGCCGCCGGTGATCTTGCCTTGCAGCAGCTCGATAGCCTCCTTCACCTCAAGGGCATTTCCCACGGCGTTTCCCAGGGGAGCGCTCATATCGGTGACGATGGCACGGGTCTTCTTTCCGGCAGCATTGCCCACACGCTCCATAAGGCCGGCCAGCTTGTCGGCGTCCTCACGGGTCTTCATGAAAGCGCCCGAGCCGCACTTCACGTCCAGCAGCAGGCAGTCTGCCCCCAGAGCCAGTTTCTTGCTCATAACGCTTGCGCAAATGAGGGGAATACTGTCAACTGCGGCAGTTGCGCTGCGCAGTGCGTACATCTTCTTGTCCGCCGGGCAAAGATCTCCGCTCTGAGAGATCACTGAGAAGCCGGTCTTGTTGACGATCGTGGAAAATCTCTCGAAGGGCAGCTCCGTGCGGAAGCCCTCGATGCTCTCCAGCTTGTCGATAGTTCCTCCTGTATGGCCAAGTCCCCTGCCGGACATTTTCGGCACAGCTATACCGCAGGCCGCAGCCGCCGGACCGATGATCAGGGTAGTCTTGTCGCCAACGCCGCCTGTGCTGTGCTTATCGGCTGTAACTCGCTCGATGCAGCTCAGATCCAGCTGGTCGCCGCTGTCACGCATAGCCAGCGTCAGGGCAACAGTCTCCTCCTCGGTGAGGCCGTTGAGGCACACCGCCATGAGCCAAGCAGACATCTGGTAATCGGGTATATCCCCGGCCGTGTAGCTTTTCACCAGCCATGAGATCTCGTCCGATGACAGAGGCTGAGAGTTCTTAGTACGTTCAATAATATCGATGATGTTCATATTCCACCTCCTATAAGAGTATTTTACCACAGTCTGCACAAAAATTCAAGTGTTTTGTGAAAATATTTTCCTCTGTAGGGAAATTTTTTCATAGCACCTTCAAAAGTGCCAGTCCGGCCACAAAAGGCACTCCCAGCAGAGCGCTTCCGGCCAGCGAAAATGCGTTTAGGGGGAAGTCCTCTCCCAGCGCCGGCCCGAAACGGCTGAGCAGGAAGAGGGCAGCAAGGCCTGTTCCTCCGCCAAATATAGCCGAAAGCAGCTTCCGCCGCCGCCTTGTTACGGACATGATCATGATCAGTGCCGCTGCGCAAAAGGCCAGCAGAAGTATCCCGTCAGTTTTCATATCATCGCTCCTTCAAAGCATTATGTAGCCCAGCGCCAGCACCAGGCTCTTGTCGGCGCCCTCCCTGAGCATCAGCAGCAGGATCGCTGCGATAAGCAGACGCTCGCCGGAAAGCCCCTCACGGAGAAGCTCTCTCAGCACCGGCGGAAGAGGGCTCTCCTGAGAGGGCGCCGGAGACAGCTCAAGTCCCTCGTGAGGCAGGGTCAGCTCCCTTGGCTGTCTCATCTCACGGCTTCGCCGCAGAGCCTCCTGCCGCATTGAGCCCCTGTAGGCCATAGCTCTCACCTCTCAAAGAATATCGCTGAGCAGGCCGTTTTCCTTGGCCAGCTTCCACAGGGCGATCAGCCTTAGCAGCTTCACCGCCTTATCCACCTTCCGCCGGCGCTCCTCCCCAAGATGCGGCTTCAGCGCCAGGAGCAGCTCCGCCTTTGGGTCGTTTGCGGAGAGGGCTCCTGCCAGGCTCCCCAGCTTCATCACAGCCGAAAGATCCGGCAGCCCGGAGCTCTCCTCGCCGCCGCCCTCAGAGGACTCATCCTGGCCGCTCATGAACATCTGGGCAAGCTCGCTGAGCTGCTGCACGCTCTCCTTGTCGGAAAGTATGCCGCTCAGCTTCTCCATAAGGTCGTCCATTTCGGCTTACTTTCCGCCGGTGAGCTTCTGGTAGAGCGCCTTCGCTTGAGGCGTGCTCATGAGCTTCTCCACCAGCGCCGGATTTTTCACCGCCTGGCGGAATTTTGCTGCGTCAGCGCTGTTCATGGAGGAAAGTGCGCTGTCGAATTTGCCCTCCTCCAGCTCCTTTTTCAGCTGCTCCGGCGGGATACCGATCTTCTTGCTGACTACTCCCAGGAGCCCTGAGAGCTGCTTTGGGTCAGGTCTGTTGTTCATTTTGGTTCCTCCTCTTGATTTTTCTGATCAGTCAGTGTATAATAGTAGTAATACGGCGGCAGAGTCCTCTGCCATAAACCTTTCCATGGAGGGCCTAATATGCGTATCATTGCTGTTTCAGACACTCATGGCAACTTCCGGGCGCTGGAGTCTGTGGTCATGCGCAACACCGACGCCGACTGGATCATCCACCTGGGGGACGGCGAGCGTGACATCGACCAGCTCTTCCTTGCACACCCCGAGATCCAGCAGAAGTTCCTAAGGATCTCCGGCAACTGCGACTCCGGGATCTCCAGCTTTCCCTTTTTTGTGCTGGACGTGCCGGGACACCGGATCTTCGCTACCCATGGACATCTGTACGCTGTGAAGAACTCCCTTGAGATCATCAAGCGTCAGGCTAAGGCAAACGATTGTGACATAATACTGTTCGGACACACCCATGTAAGGTACAACAAATTCGAGGACGGCTTCTATATCTTCAATCCGGGAAGCGCCTCCTGCCCTCACGACGGCACAAAGCCTTCATTCGGCCATATCGACATCTCTCCTGCCGGAGTGGTGATGAATATCGCCGAGGTCTGAGCTGTCCGGCTGCCCGCATTACATTATATGCTCGAACTTTGAAAAAGTGAACGGAGAACTGAAATGAACGACGAAATGCTGCAAGACCTGAAGAGAATGAGGAGATTTGAGAAGCTGACCAACGCCGCTTTCGGACTGTATGTGCTCACATTCGGGCTTGTAGTTGTGGGAGCTGTCATCATCGAGCTGATCTCATTCGCCTATCCGCTGCTGGATCTGATCTGCGAAAAGATCATACTCCGGGGAGCTGCCGGAGCTCTCGGCATACTGGGAGTTTACAAGGAGCGCAGTTCAGACCTGTACATTTTTGCTCCCCCTCTGATCATGGGAGTTACCCTGTTCAGCTACGGCGGGGTCCTGAATATGGGACTGATGATTACGGCGATCATCCTGTTCTTCGTCAGCCTCTGGCTCAGCGGAGAGCAGAAATACCTGAAGGACCGCCCCGGCTACCCCTATTTCAGCCAGCTCGCCACTGAGCAGGAAATGGACCGTATACAGCGGAACATCAAGGACGAATACCAGCAGTTCTACGAGAAGACCGTGAAGAACAGCTCCGAGGGCATGGACGTTGTGGAGCGAGCTCAGGGGCTTCTTGAGGCCGCCCGTCAGCGTGGCGACGGCGCTATGGACGAGATCGGCTCCGGAAGCGATGACCTTACCGGAATGAAAAAGGACAACGAATGAGAAAGAGCACCCAGCCGGGTGCTCTTTTTTCGGCTCACAGAACAGCTCTGCTGCCGTACATTTTCTCATAGTAATCCTGATATTCGCCGGAAATGATGCTCTCCCACCAGCTCCGGTTGTCCAGATACCAGCGGATAGTCTTTTTCAAGCCGTCCTCAAACTTTGTCTCCGGCAGCCAGCCCAGCTCCCGGCTGATCTTGGTGGGGTCGATAGCATAGCGCAGGTCGTGACCCTTTCTGTCCTCAACGTGAACGATGAGGCTCTCCGGCTTGCCAAGCTCCCGGCAGATCAGGCGCACGATGTCGATGTTGCGCATCTCGTTGTGGCCGCCCACGTTGTAGATCTGCCCCACGCTGCCTTTAGAAAGGATAAGGTCGATCGCCCGGCAGTGATCCTCCACATAGAGCCAGTCACGGACGTTGAGGCCCTCTCCGTATACCGGCAGGGGCTTGTCATTCAGAGCATTGGCGATCATCAGAGGGATCAGCTTCTCCGGAAAGTGGTAGGGGCCGTAGTTGTTGGAGCAGCGTGAGATAGTCACCGGCACTCCATAGGTGCGGTGGTAGGCCTGGACCAGCAGATCTGCGCTGGCCTTGGAGCTGCTGTAGGGGCTGCTTGGGTCAAGGGGAGTCTCCTCCGTGAAGAACAGATCCGGTCTGTCCAGGGGAAGGTCACCGTAGACCTCGTCTGTGGATACCTGGTGGAAGCGCCCTATGCCGAATTTCCGGCAGGCATCCAGCAGCACCTGAGTGCCGAGGATGTTGGTTTTGAGAAAGATCTCAGGCTCCTCGATAGAGCGGTCCACATGAGACTCTGCCGCAAAATTCACCACAGCATCGGGCTTTTCCTCCTCGAAGAGAGCGTAAACGGCGCTGCGGTCGCAGATGTCGGCCTTCACGAAGCGGAAACGTGGCTCCTCCATTATCGGAGCAAGGGTAGAGAGATTTCCGGCGTAGGTCAGCTTGTCGATACAGATGATCCGGCAGTCCGGGTGGCTTTTCAGCATATAGAAAATGAAGTTTGAGCCGATAAATCCGGCTCCTCCAGTAACAAGGATCCTCATTTTGACCTCCTTAATAGATCACCCTGCCCTCGGCAACGGCTTTCAGGTGGGCGCCGTAGCGGGACTTGCGGAATTTCTCGGCAGCCTCTGACAGCTGCTCATGGCTGATCCAGCCGTTGATGTAGGCGATCTCCTCCAGAGCGGCGATCTCGATACCCTGGCGGCTCTCAATCATCTGCACGAATGTGGTGGCCTCCGCAAGGCTGTCCACGGTTCCGGTATCAAACCAGGCAAAGCCACGCCCCAGGAGCCGCACCTTCAGCTGCTTTCGGTCAAGATACATTTCGTTGAGTGTGGTTATCTCCAGCTCGCCACGGGGGGAGGGCTCCACCGCCTGAGCCATTTGGCTGACTCCCGGCGGATAGAAGTAAAGGCCGGTAACTGCGTAATTGCTCTTGGGCTGAGCCGGTTTTTCCTCCAGAGAAACGGCATTTCCGCTGCTGTCGAACTCCACCACGCCGAAGCGCTCAGGGTCGGGAACGTAGTAGCCGAAGACCGTGGCACTTCCGCCGGTTTCAGCGCTTTCTGCGGCCTGCTTCAAAATCGAGCCAAAGCCGCTCCCGTAGAAAATATTGTCCCCAAGGACCATTGCGCATGAGTCGTCACCTATGAAGTCCTTGCCGATGAGGAATGCCTGTGCAAGTCCGTCCGGTGAGGGCTGCACCTCATAGCTCAGCTTGATGCCGTACTGCTCGCCGTCACCGAAAAGTCTGCGGAAATTTGGCAGATCGGTGGGGGTCGAGATGATGAGTATGTCACGGATCCCTGCCAGCATGAGAGTTGACAGCGGATAGAAAATGAGCGGCTTGTCATAGACCGGCAGCAGCTGCTTTGAGGTCACCAGCGTCAGCGGATAGAGCCTTGTGCCGGAGCCGCCTGCAAGAATGATCCCTTTCATGGCTTTCTCCTTATTTCAGAACAGATTCATGTATAGCAAAATGCTTGGGTATGCCGTGCTCCTTGACCAGGTTCAGGTCGCCCTGGATCAGGGGCAGGAAGTAGCTCAGAGCGAAATTGCGGATGTTGTTCCCGGCGGAATTTATGTAGTTTTTCGGCAGGAACTTCTCCTTGTTGGCAATCTGGGAGGCGTCGGCTGTCTCGATAGTTACTGTGTATGGAATATCCTCTATCCTGCGGAAAACCATGACCTTTCCGGTCTGTCCAGCCAGAGCACAGCGAACTCCGGCAGCTCCGATAGCCTCAGCCTCGTCGATGTCGGTCTTAGAGCCCAGATGTGAGGAGCAGCGCTGCATCACGTTGAGCTCGATGGAGCGCACCTTGCAGCCGATCTGGCTGCGGATAACGTCCTCCAGATATTTTCCGATGCCGGAGAGATACTTGTGGCCGAAGTTGTCCACAACTCCCGACTGTACGCCCTCAGGAACTTCGATCCCCTCGGAAACTGCAATGATCACGGCCTTGTGCTTGCTCATCTCCTGGCGAACGTCAGACAGGAAGCCCTCCAAAGAGAACTTCACCTCCGGAACATACACAAGGTGAGGAGCAGTCTCGCCCATTGCGTGAAGAACGGCGCTTGATGCTGTCAGCCAGCCGGCGTGACGTCCCATGATCTCCACGATCGTAACGGACGGTATGCTGTACACGATACTGTCACGGGTGATCTCGTGCATGGTGGTGGCGACGTACTTTGCCGCAGAGCCAAAACCGGGAGTGTGGTCAGTCACGCACAGGTCGTTGTCGATAGTTTTTGGGATACCGATCACCTTCACGTCGAGACTGATCTCCGCAAAATACTCGGAGAGCTTGTTCACGGTGTCCATGGAGTCGTTTCCGCCGATGTAGAGGAAAGCCCCGATGTTTCGCTGCTTGAGAGTTTCCGCAATTTTCTCGTAGTCTGAGGGATCCTCCTTCCAGTCCGGCAGCTTGTACCGGCAGGATCCCAGTACGGTGGAGGGAGTCTGCCGAAGAAGGTCCATATCGTTGTTGGAAAGGATCATGGTCTTCAGGTCCACAAGGTGGTTCTCGATCATGCCCTCGATACCGTTTATCGAGCCGAAAATTGCGTCGATCTCGGCCACCTTCAGGGACTCGCAGAAAACTCCCACAAGGGAGGCATTTATTGCGCAGGTGGGGCCGCCAGACTGCGCCACAGCAATGTTCATCATAATAATTACCCTCTCATTTCCATATTAGTAACTTAATTATACCATGGAGCGCAGAAAAATGCAACCATTCACATTGTTAATTGTTTATCTAAAAGGGCTTGCTATTTCCTCCAATATGTGTTATAATAATAACATAGTGCAGTTCATTAGACTGCGAAAGGAGGTCATCATGTCACCTAAAGAAGAATTTATTGCCATATATGAGGAGAATATCAAGCGCCCCGGCGCCGATAAACTGCTGGAATTCCTCAAAAAGAGCGACTTTTTCACCGCTCCCAGCAGCACACGCTTCCACGGATCCTACGAGGGCGGTCTTGTGCAGCACAGCCTCAACGTCTACCACTGCCTAAAGGACTACCTCTCACGCCCGAGAACAAAGGAGCTCTACCGAATGGATTTTTCGGAGGAGTCGATCGCTATCGTGGCGCTTCTCCACGACATTTGCAAGGTGAATTTCTACACGACTGAAATGCGCAACCGCAAAAACGAGGAGACCGGCCAGTGGGAAAAGGTGCCCGTGTACACGATAAACGACACCCTCCCCTACGGACACGGCGAAAAAAGCGTCTACATCATCTCCGGCTATCTCTACGGAGAGGGCAGGCTCACCCGTGACGAGGCCTTCGCTATCCGCTGGCACATGGGCTTTTCCGGCATTGAGGACAAGAACACTATCGGCAAAGCGCTGGAGATGTATCCCCTGGCCTTCGCCCTGCACGTCGCCGATATGGAGGCCACATACTTCCTGGAAGGCAGCAACAAGTAGATCAGTTGAGAGCAGAGAGGTCTAAGTGAAAAATTTAGAGTGGAAAGTGAATGTGTCCGCTTCACCACAGGCGACTCCACAACTTTCAACTCTAATCTTTAAACACTTTCAACTCTCAACTCAAATACTTCTCTCAACTTAAATAAAAGGAGTTTTTTCAATGAATTGGTACAACAACGCCATAATCTATCACATCTATCCCCTGGGCTTCTGCGGAGCCCCTAAGTTCAACGACGGCGGCGAGGTGGTCTATCGCCTGGATAAGGTCATCGACTGGATCCCTCACCTGCTGGAAATGAACGTGGACGCTGTTTACTTCGGACCCGTTTTTGAGTCCGTGGAGCACGGCTACGATACCACCGACTACAAAATGATCGACCGCAGACTGGGCGACAACAACTCTTTCCGCAATATCTGCAACAAGCTCCACGAGGCCGGCATAAGAGTTATCCTGGACGGAGTTTTCAACCACGTCGGAAGAAAGTTCCCTCAGTTCGTTGACATTCAGGAAAAGGGCCAGTCCAGCGGCTACTGCGATTGGTTTGCTGGCCTGAATTTCGGCGGTCCCTCTCCCTGCGGCGACCCCTTCTGGTATGAGGGCTGGAACGGCCACTACAACCTGGTGAAGCTCAACCTGCGAAACGTTGGCGTTTGCGACCACATCATTGACGCTATCAACTACTGGATCGAGGAGTTCAAGATCGACGGTATCCGCTTCGACGCCGCCGACTGCATAGACTTTGACTTCTTCAAGAGGGTCCGTTCCTTCTGCAAGGGCAAAAAGCCAGATTTCTGGCTCATGGGCGAGATCATCCACGGCGACTACAACCGCTGGGCTAACCCCGAGATGCTGGACAGCGTTACCAACTATGAGTGCTACAAGGGACTCTATTCCTCCCACAACGACAAGAATTACTTCGAGATCGATTACTCCATCAACCGCCAGTCCGGCGCAAACGGCGGTATCTACCGGGGGATCAACCTGTATACCTTCGTTGACAACCACGACGTTAACCGCCTTGCAAGCACTGTCAACGATCCCGCTCACCTTCCCCTGATCTACACTCTTATGTACGCAATGCCCGGTATCCCCTCGATCTACTACGGAAGCGAGTACGGTATCCATGGCCGAAAGGAGAACAACTCCGACGACAACCTGCGCCCCTGCCTGTACCTGCCGGATATGGAGAGGGAGAACACCGCTCTGTACCGCCATATCGTGAAGCTGGGAAGGATCTACAGGGCTTATCCTGCTCTGAGGACAGGCACCTATGAGCGCATAAGCATCACCAACCAGCAGCTCCTGTTCAAGAAGATCCTGGGCGACCAGACAGTCTACGTTGCGCTTAATCTGGGCAACTACGACTATGACCTGAACTTCGGCACTCACCTGCCGGCGCTGGTGGACGTTCTCAGCGGAAGACAGATCCAGGTGGAAAACGGCGGCGCTTATGTGAAGATGCCTCCCTACTCATCAATGATAATCGTTGCGGACGACATCGTAAACGACCAGCCTGACATCCAGCCGGACGCTTCTCCTATCCACGAGGACAGAGATACTGAGATCGTGATCGGCGGAAAATACCGTCATTTCAAGGGCGGCGAGTACGAGCTGATCGCTGTTGCCCGTCACAGCGAGAACAATGAGGAGCTTGTGATCTACAAGTCGCTCAGCGACGGACAGGTCTGGGCAAGACCTAAGTCGATGTTCATCGGCAAGGCCGGCGAGCTGAGAAGATTTACGCTGATATAAAGGTTAAGGGACTGCTTATGCAGTCCCTTCAGTCTGTCGAAAAAGTCCAGTAAAAGCTGGGCTTTTTCTCATTTATGTGGTATAATATAGAGGAAGGGAGCTGAGCAAAATGCTGAGAGAAAACAA